>NZ_JBHTUR010000018.1:0-51552 GCF_042793755.1 Nocardia sp. NPDC056564 | reverse complement strand
CGCGGGGGGGGCGGGGCCCGCGGGGGCCCCCGGGGGGGGGGGGTCCCGGGGGGGGGGGGCGCCCGGGGGCGCGCCGCGCCGCAGGGCGGGCGGGCCCCCCGCCGCTCGTGAGGCGGCTCGGCTGTCCGCGCGCGGCGACGAGGCGAACGCGATCTCGGCGGCTCGGCGGGTGGCACCGCCTGCCGCGGACATCTCGGTGCGCAGTGAGGGCAATCACGTGGTTGCCCGGGTCACCACCCGTGCGCCGCTTCTGCCGATGCTGACCCTGCGCGCGGACGCCATCGCGTCCCGCGAACCAGGGACGACACCGTGAGGGGAAGGTGGGCGCCCAGCCGGCCGAATGGCAGCTGGGCTCGGCGGGCGGCCGGGAAGCGCGCGGTGATTTCGGTCGCAGATCCCGGCTCTGCGGCATACGTGCGCTGGAGCGGGGTGGACCTACCGCCGATCACGACCAGCGCCGGTCCCGGTCCCGGCCTCGGCCTCGGTCCGAGTCTGCGGGCCGACAACGGAGCCGCGACGGTGTTCGCATGCCTCGCGCTGGCCGGGCTCATCGTCGCGACGCTGATGATCGGGCAGGTGGGTGTGGTGGTTGTCACCCGCCATCAGGCGCAGGCCGCCGCCGACCTGGCGGCGCTCGCGGCGGCCGGCGCATTGACCGAAGGAGCCGACGCGGGATGCGCGGCGGCGGGCGAAGTCGCACGCCGGATGGGAACGCGCATGCAAGAGTGCGAAGTCGCGGAGTGGGATGCCACTGTGATTGTTAACAGGAATGTACCAATGAGTCTGTTAGTCGTCAGCATGGTGCGCGCAGTGGCACGGGCCGGACCCGTTGAAGGCTGAGAGAAACCTAAGTGCGGACGCCCCCGGATGTCCTTGTCCCGAGTAGCGGAAATCGGCAATTACCCAGGCCGTTTAATTTCAGACGGCAGAATTGTCCGCGTGCACGCGGATAAAGTATCTAATGAATGCGCATGTACGCAGGCGGCGATGTGGCAATAGCGCAGTTAACCTGAATACATTCCTCTTTAATCGACCGCGACTCCTGGACCGACGTCCAGCCGGACCCGCCGACCGCGGCCTCGCGTTCGTGCAGGTCAGGTCGATCTCCGGTCACGCGTCGAGCTCGGCCCCGTCACGAACCGAGCTCGACGATGTCACCGGACGGACAGCTCGGCCAATACCGCGGTGAGTAATCGTGCGGCGCAGGCCTTGTCGAGCGGATGGTTTCCGTTCCCGCACTTGGGCGACTGCACGCAGGACGGGCAGCCCGCCGCGCACCCGCAGGACTCGATCACCGCGAGGGTCGCCGAGAGCCAGCGGCGCAGCTGGGCGAACCCCCGCTCGGCGAACCCCGCACCACCTGGTTGACCGTCGTAGACGAACACCGTCGGCAGCCCGGTGTCCGGATGCTCGGCGGTGGACACCCCGCCGATATCCCACCGGTCGCAGGTCGCCACCAGCGGCAACAGCCCGATCGCCGCGTGCTCGGCGGCATGCAGCGCACCCGGCACGTCCGCCGGGTCGATTCCGGCCAGCGCCAACAACTCCGGGCTGACCGTGTACAGCACCGCCCTGGTCACCAGCGTGTGCTCGGGCATATCGAGTTCGACCAGGTCGAGCACCTCGCCGCTGACCAGCGTGCGCAGATACCCGACCACCTGACTGGTCACCCTGACCTGCGCCAGCGCCGTCCGCACCCGGCCGTGAACGCGCTGCTCGGTCAACTCGTCGATGGCGATCGAGGTCACCGATCGAGCACTGGTGGTCCACCCCGGCTCGGCGGCGTGCACGAACGCGACCCCGTCCTCGAGCTCCAGCTCATCGACCACAAAGGTCTCTCCCTGATGCAGATGAACCGCACCCTGATGCAGCGTCGCCGGCGCCCGCCCGGCGTCGGCCGTGCCGAGCAATCGGCCGGTCTCCCCGTCGACAATGGCCACCGGCGTGCCGATTCCGCCGCGCACATCGACAGCGTCGTGCGGCTGCGTCTCCGCGGTGACGTGCCAGCGCCCCCGGCCCTCGGCCCCCACTCGCCGCCGGATCAGCCCCTTCTCTGCCAGCCCGGTGAGCACCTCGAGCGCGCCGAGTTCGTCCACCTCGGCGTCGGTGAGCGGCAGTTCCAAAGCGGCACAGAGCAGTTGCGGACCCAGGACATAGGGATTGCGCGGATCGGTGATGGTCGCCTCGACGGGCTTGTCCAGCAACGCTTCCGGATGATGCACAAGATAGGTATCCAGCGGATCGTCCCTGGCCACGAGCAGCACCAACGATCCCTGGGTGCGTCGTCCGGCCCGCCCGGCCTGCTGCCAGAACGACGCGACGGTCCCGGGAAACCCGCAGATCACGACCGCGTCGAGCCCCGCGATATCCACTCCGAGCTCGAGCGCGTTGGTGGTCGCGGCCCCGAGCAGCGAACCGTCCGACAGGGCCGTCTCCAGCGCCCGCCGATCCTCCGCCAGATACCCGGCCCGATAGGCGGCCACCCGCTCGGCCAGGTCCGGATCGACCTCGCTCAACAGCCGCCGCGCATCCATCGCGGTGAGCTCGGCGCCCCGTCGCGACCGCACGAAAGTCAGTGTCCGCGCGCCCTCTACCACCAGGTCCGCCATGATCCGCGCGGCCTCCGTGGTGGCCGCGCGCCGGACCGGCGCGCCGTTTTCCCCGGTCACCGTGGTGAGCAGCGGCGGCTCCCACAGCGCGACGGTGCGCGGCCCCTGCGGCGACCCGTCCTCGGTGACCGCGACGCACGGGGCCCCGATCAACCGGGAGGCCGCGGCCGCGGGCTCGGCCGTCGTCGCCGAGCACAGCACGAACACCGGATCGGCCCCGTACCGCGCGGCGATGCGCCGCAACCGGCGCAGCACCAGCGCCACGTGCGAGCCGAAAACCCCACGATAGGCATGGCATTCGTCGACCACCACGTACTGCAACCGGCGCAGCACTCTGGCCCAGCGTTGGTGTGAGCGCAAGATCCCCACATGCAGCATGTCGGGATTGGTGAAAACCCAGCGGGCATTGGCCCGCACCCACTGCCGGATCTCGGCAGGCGTATCGCCGTCATAGGTTGCCGGATGAATATCGCGCAGCGGCCCCTCGTGGGTCAGCGCGCCCACGGCCCGCAGCTGATCGGCGCCGAGCGCTTTGGTCGGTGACAGGTAAATAGCCGTGGCGCGCGGATCCTCGCGCAACGCGGTCAACACCGGCAGTTGATAACCCATCGACTTGCCGGACGCGGTCCCGGTGCTGACCACGACGTGCGCGCCGCCGTGGGCGAGGTCGGCGGTGCGGGTCTGATGACTCCACGGCGCGTCGATCCCGGTGTCCTGTAATGCCGAGATCACCTCTGGCGATGTCCAATCGGGCCAGGTGGTGACCTCGGCGGCGCGTGCGGGTAGCTCCACGACGTGGGTCAACCGGGGGTCATCGGTAGGGTTGCCGGCTAGGACACGATTCAGCAACGATGTCCCGTAGCCGAGGCTGTTGTTCGGCGTTGTCCGCGCTGTCGAGTTCGCCGGATTCATGCGGCGCGCGCCGCGACACGCTGAGAAAGTGTGAAACGTGCGCGGTTAGGAAGCTCTACCTGCCAATTCGATACCCAATAGCGACCTGGGTCACAGGCTGTTTGCCATACGCGCACTCGGTTATCGGGAGGCAAACGAACCTCAAGTCTGGATTCTGGCATTGTGTCCCTCACCTGCGCATTCGCAAGATCAACTTTTTTGCAAATTGTCGGTAACTCGACTGTTGAATTGCTCGAAGACATGGTTCACTGGTTCCTGGTCGCAAGCTTCTGTGTTCGAGGGTCGGATCCAAAGTCCAAACCGTCAGCAGGATCGATGTTGCGAACGGTGTGCTTGGTGCTTTCCTGCAGGGGGAACCAACAGTACAGCGGTCGGAACGGGCCCGGTGGACGAACCCAGTTGTCCGCCGTTCCGGTAAGAAAAGAGAAGGAACAGAATGGCACAGGGAACTGTGAAGTGGTTCAACGCGGAGAAGGGGTTCGGCTTCATCGCGCCCGAGGACGGCTCCGCTGACGTCTTCGTCCACTACTCCGAAATTCAGGGGTCGGGCTTCCGTACCCTCGAAGAGAACCAGAAGGTCGAGTTCGAGGTCGGCCAGGGCACCAAGGGCCCGCAGGCCACCGGAGTTCGCGCGCTCAGCTGAGCGACGCAATCCAACTCTCGTCCCTCACCGCCGGTAACCCGGGGGTGGGGGACGAGCTATATCCAGGGCAAAGACACGCCAAGGCGACTCGGGTCGGACGCCGGTGAACACGCCGTGGCACAGCCGGGGCCTGAACACAAGGCATACTGAGTCGCAGTGACGCGCGTACGCTCTGTGGTTCAAGTCGCAAGCACTCGACCACACGTAGCGTCAAGGTATAAACGTGTCTGGTGGCGACGCCCAGCCGTCGTCCCCGCTTGCCCCAGCCGCGCACAGCGCCGAAAAGCGCCCGCGCGGGTCGACAGGAAAGGTGTATTCGCCGGTGGCAACACGAGACCGCGGTGCAGCCGACCAGGGCCGTCCCCTGCGTCGTCTCGTGATCGTCGAGTCCCCAACCAAGGCCCGCAAGATAGCGCCCTACCTAGGCCGTAACTACACGGTCGAGGCCTCGGTGGGGCATATCCGGGACTTGCCCCGGGGAGCGGCGGACGTTCCCGCCAAATACAAGGGTGAGTCCTGGGCGCGTCTCGGCGTCGACGTGGACCACGACTTCGAGGCCATCTATGTGGTGAGCCCCGATAAGAAGGCCAAGGTCGCCGAGCTCAAGAGCCTGCTGAAGGACGCCGACGAGCTCTACCTCGCCACCGACCCCGACCGGGAGGGCGAGGCGATCGCCTGGCACCTGCTGGAGACGCTCAAGCCCAAGGTCCCGGTCCGGCGCATGGTGTTCCACGAGATCACCGAGCCCGCCATTCAAGCGGCTGCGGCCGACACGCGAGACCTGGACAACGATCTGGTCGACGCGCAGGAGACCCGCCGCATCCTGGACCGGCTCTACGGCTACGAAGTCAGTCCGGTGCTGTGGAAGAAGGTCATGCCCCGGCTCTCCGCCGGTCGCGTGCAGTCGGTCGCCACCAGGGTGATCGTCCAGCGCGAGCGCGAGCGGATGGCCTTCCGTTCGGCGGAGTACTGGGATATCGCCGCGAAGCTCGACGCGGGCCCGGGCGAGGACGGCGATACGAGCAACCCGCGGACCTTCGGGGCGCGGCTGGTGAATGTCGCCGGTGCGCGCGTCGCGACCGGTCGTGACTTCGGCTCGGACGGTCAGCTCAAGACCGCGTCCGGCGTCGTCGTGCTGGACGAGGCCTATGCTCGCCGCCTGGCGCAGGCGCTGGACGGCGCCGACCTGGTGGTCTCCTCCGCGGAGGCCAAGCCGTACACCCGCAAGCCGTATCCGCCGTTCATGACCTCGACGCTGCAGCAGGAGGCCGGGCGCAAACTGCGCTTCAACTCCGAGCGCACGATGCGGGTCGCGCAGCGGCTGTACGAAAACGGCTACATCACCTATATGCGTACCGACTCGACCACGCTGTCCGAGTCGGCGATCGCCGCGGCCCGGTCGCAGGCGACCCAGCTCTACGGCTCGGAGTACGTGCACCCGACCCCGCGGCAATACACCCGCAAGGTGAAGAACGCGCAGGAGGCCCACGAGGCGATCCGCCCGGCCGGCGACACCTTCGCCACCCCGGGCCAGTTGCACGCGCGGCTGGACAACGACGAGTTCCGGCTCTACGAGATGATCTGGCAGCGCACGGTCGCCTCGCAGATGGCCGACGCCAGGGGCACCACGCTGACCTTGCGCATCACCGGCACCGCGACCACCGGCGAGGAATGCGTGTTCTCCGCCTCCGGTCGCACCATCACCTTCGCCGGCTTCCTCAAGGCCTACGTGGAGAGTGTGGACGAGGAGGCGGGCGGTCAATCCGACGACGCCGAATCCCGGCTGCCCGCGCTGACCGAGGGCCAGGGCGTCACCGCGGTCGAGCTGAATCCCGATGGGCACAGCACGAATCCGCCCGCCAGATACACCGAGGCGTCGCTGATCAAGACGCTGGAAGAGCTCGGCATCGGCCGTCCGTCGACCTACGCGTCGATCATCAAGACCATTCTCGACCGCGGCTATGTATACAAGCGCGGAAGCGCGCTGGTGCCGTCGTGGGTGGCGTTCGCCGTAATCGGTTTGCTGGAAGAGCATTTCGGCCGACTGGTCGATTTCGACTTCACCGCGGGCATGGAGGACGATCTCGACGCCATCGCCGGCGGTCGCGAGCAGCGCGGAAGTTGGCTGTCCAGCTTCTATTTCGGCGGCGAGACCGGCGCCGAGGGTTCGGTGGCGCGCTCCGGCGGTCTGAAGAAGATGGTCGGCGAGCGGCTCGACGACATCGACGCGCGAGAAATCAACTCCATCAAGCTCTTTGCCGACGACGAGGGCCGCGACGTGGTCGTCCGGGTCGGCCGGTACGGGCCCTACCTGGAGCGAATGGTCATCAATCCCGATGACCCCGAAGGCAATTCGATCTCGCAGCGAGCCAACCTGCCCGACGATCTGCCGCCCGACGAGCTGACCATCGAGGTCGCCGAGAAGCTGTTCTCCACGCCGCAGGAAGGCCGCTCGCTCGGCATCGATCCGGCCTCCGGGCACGAAATCGTCGCCAAGGAAGGACGTTTCGGCCCGTACGTCACCGAGGTGCTACCCGAGCCCGCCGCCGAGGAAACCGCGACGCCCGCCAAGAAGACGGCGAAGAAGGCGGCCGCGCCCAAGCCGCGCACCGGCTCGCTGTTCAAGTCGATGGACCTGGCCAGCGTCACGCTCGACGACGCGCTCAAGCTGCTGTCGTTGCCGCGCGTGGTCGGCGCGGACCCGGCCTCCGGCGAGGAGATCACCGCGCAGAACGGCCGCTACGGCCCATATCTGAAGAAGGGCACCGATTCTCGCTCGCTCACCAGTGAGGATCAGATCTTCGACGTCACGCTCGACGAGGCGCTGAAGATCTACGCCGAGCCGAAGCGGCGCGGGCGGCAGGCCTCGGCCACGGCGCCGTTGCGCGAGCTCGGCAACGACTCCGCCTCGGGTCAGCCGATGGTGATCAAGGACGGACGCTTCGGTCCGTACGTCACCGACGGCGAGACCAATGCCACCCTGCGCAAGGGCGACGAGATCGAGTCCATCACCCCGGAGCGGGCGATGGAACTGCTCGCCGATCGTCGTGCGCGCGGACCGGTGAAGAAGAAGGCGGCGGCCAAGAAGGCGCCCGCGAAGAAGACCGCGGCGAAGAAGACCGCGGCCAAGAAGGCCACCGCGAGCAAGTCCACGACCACCAAGACGGTCGCCAAGAAGACCGCCGCCCAGAAGACGGCGGCGAAGAAGACCGGCGTCGGGAACTCCTGAGTTCGCGGGTCGGGCGGACGGCCGTAATCTACGGTCCGAATGCCCGATCCGCGAAAGGATTCACCCATGGCCGACCAGGAACGCGAAGACCTGATCAGCATCCTCGCCGACCAGCGCGATCTGTTCCGCATCACGGTGCGCGGCATCGACGATGAGCAGGCGCGCCGGCGCACCACCGCCAGCGAACTGACCCTCGGCGGGCTACTGCATCACCTGATCAGTTGCGAGCGGCACTGGACCAGGGTGCTCATCGAGCGGGATGAGACCGCGGCACTCGACCCCGCGCAGTTCGACGGCGAGTACGTGATGGCCGAGGGCGAGACCGTCGCGGGATTGCTCGCCGAATGGGACGAGGTCGCGGCGGCGACGGCGGAACTGATCCGCACGGTGGACAGTCTGGACACCTCGGTCCCGACGCCGACCGCGCCCTGGTCGCCGGAGCGAATCTGGTGGACCGTGCGCTACACGCTGCTGCACATCCTGCGGGAGATCGCGCACCACTCCGGGCATGCCGACATCATCCGCGAGGAACTCGACGGCGCGAACAGCACCTACTCGCGCAACCCGTGAGTCGCGTTATGCGCCCAGCGCCCTGAGGAATTCACGCATCCAGGCGGGGTGATCGGGCCAGGCGCGGCCGGTGACGATGTTCTCGTCGACGTAGGCCTCGCTGTCCACGAACTTGGCCCCGGCCGCCTCGATGTCCGGGGCCAGCGCCGGGTACGCGCTGCACGACCGGCCGACCAAAACGCCTGCGGCAGCGAGGATCAGCGGTCCGTGGCACAGCGCGGCGATGGGCTTGCCCGCCTCCGCGAAGTGCCGGGCCAGGCGCTGGCAATCCGGGTTGTTGCGCAGGTACTCCGGCGCCCGGCCGCCCGGCACCACCAGCGCGTCGTAAGTGGACGGATCGACATCCGCGAACGCGACGTCGGCCGGCCAGCTGTGCCCGAGCTTCTCGGTATAGGTATCGAAGCCGTCGACGAAGTCGTGCACCACGAACTGCAACTTCTTCACGGCGGGGGCCGCGATCTTCACCTCGTGGCCCGCTTCGAGCAGACGCTGATACGGGTACATGACCTCGAGGTCCTCGGCCGCGTCGCCGGTGATCAACAGGATTCTCACGGTGATTCCACCTCCTTCTCGAGGATCCGCCCGGCCGGCCGCACGGTCAATACCGGTCCGCGCGTCGTCCGGACCCGACCCGGCGATCCGTGTCGGTGCGGGCCGCTAGGGTGTACGGCGTGGCAGGAGTCTTCGATCGGTTGGTCGGCCAGGAGGCGGTCGAGTCCGCGCTCACGACCGCCTCGGTCGCGGCCCGCGCGGAGGTCGTCCAGGGGGCGATGACGCACTCGTGGCTGTTCACCGGGCCGCCCGGATCGGGCAGATCCGTTGCGGCACTGTGCTTTGCGGCCGCGTTGCAGTGCACCGACCCCGGCACGCCCGGCTGCGGGCATTGCCATGCCTGCACCACCACCATGGCGGGCACACACGGTGACGTGCGCCGGGTCATCCCGGAGGGGCTGAGCATCAGCACCAAGGAGATGCGCGAGATCGTGCAGATCGCCTCGCGCAGGCCGAGCACCGGCCGGTGGCAGGTGGTCGTCATCGAGGATGCCGACCGATTGACCGAGGCCGCGGGCAACGTGCTGCTGAAGGTGGTCGAAGAGCCGCCGGACCGGACGGTGTTCCTGCTGTGCGCGCCGTCGGTCGACCCCGAGGACATCTCGGTGACCCTGCGTTCACGTTGCCGGCACGTGCACCTGGTGACACCGTCGGTGCCTGCCATCGCGCGGGTACTGCGCGAACGCGACAACCTCGACGAGAAGACCGCGAACTGGGCGGCCTCGATCAGCGGCGGACACGTCGGCCGGGCCCGGCGCCTGGCCACCGATGCCGAGGCGCGCGAACGTCGTCAACGCGCACTGGCCCTGGTCGCCGCGGCCTCGAGACCCGGTGCCGCCTATGCCGCCGCCGACGAACTGGTCAAGGCCGCCGACGACGAAGCCAAACAGATGAGCGCGGACCGCGACGACCGCGAGCGCGAGGAACTGGCCACCGCGATGGGGGCAGGCGGCACCGGCAAAGGCGCCGCGGGCGCCACCCGTGGATCAGCCGGTGTGCTGAAAGACCTGGAACGCCGCCAGAAGTCCCGCGCGACCCGCACCGGCCGCGACTCGCTCGACCGTGCCCTCATCGACGTGGCCGGCGTCTATCGCGACGCCCTCGCTGTCCGCTTCGGCGCCGCCCGCAACGGCTCCGGCGTCGCCCTCACCCATCCCGACCTGTCCGACCAGATCCACGACCTGGCCGACCGTGTCCGCCCCGAGGGCCTGCTCAAATCCATCGACGCGGTCCTGGCCTGCCGCGAAGCCCTCGACGTCAACGTCAAACCCCGCTTCGCCCTGGCCGCCCTCGCCGCCGCCCTCACCGCCGCCCAATCCACCTGACCCCGCCCCCGGTGACCACCCGTTTTCGCAATCCACCCCCCGAGACGATAGACTCGCCACGCCGAAAGGCACGCCGCCTTAGCTCAGTCGGTAGAGCGCTTCACTCGTAATGAAAAGGTCGCGAGTTCGATTCTCGCAGGCGGCTCCGATTCGATTACCCCTGCGTGCGAATTCGCCGCAGGGGCTTTTTCGTTGTTACTCGGTGTCGTGCTTGCTGTAGTAGACCGTGATCGATGGCCGGTCGCGGTCTGCGGTGACCTCGGTGTGCAGGATCAGGTCCGCCACGGTGATGGGGCCGAGGGTTTCGAACTACGTGCCGCCACGCTTGTGCTTGTTCCGGTCGCCAGCTTCCGTATCGCGCTGATGTATGCGGCTCGGTCGTTCGGCGTTCTTGTTGTCGCGGCAGCGGCGGACTTGCCACCTCCGGCCGAGACGCAAAAGAAAATTCGGAGGCGTGTCGATCCTTGGTGTCCCCTGTTCGACCTAAGGGTGGCAGGGTCCAGAGGGGATCCGGAAGAACCGAGGAGACAGACCATGAAGTACATGCTGGTGATGCGCGCGACGGATGAGGCGTATGCGGGGATGGGGGAGGTCGACTTCGACAAGATGCTGGAGATCGTGGGGCAGTTCAATGAGGAGCTGATCCGGGCGGGAGTGCTGCTCGCGGCCGAGGGGCTCACGGATCCGGCCGAGGGGGTGGTCGTCGACTACTCCGCCGAGCAGCCGATCGTCACCGACGGGCCCTACGGTGAGACCAAGGAACTGTTCGGCGGCTTCTACATCCTCAATGTGGCGTCGAAGGAGGAGGCGATCGAGTGGGCCAAGCGCATGCCGATGGCCGGGCCCGGCTTCAAGACCGAGATCAGGCGGGTCGCCTCGATCGACGAATTCCCGCAGGACAACGAGTGGGTCAAGAAGGAGCGGGAGTGGCGCGAAGCCACCGGCCAGCTCTGACCGGGAGGGCGGGCGATGGCCGAGCACACCGGTCGTGAGGCCGTCGCCGCCGTCTGGCGGATCGAATCCGCGCGGATCGTCGGCGCGCTGGCGCGCTACACCGGCGATTTCTCGCTCGCCGAGGACCTCGCGCAGGAGGCACTGGCCGAAGCGCTGGTGACCTGGCCGCGCGACGGGGTGCCGAACAACCCCGCGGGCTGGCTGCTCACCGTCGGCCGACGGCGGGCCATCGACGCGTTCCGGCGGCGCTCGGCCCTCGACGACCGGTACGCGGCCCTCGCCCACAACCTGAGCGAAGGCGGTGCCGTGTCCGGTAGCGAACCCGCGGAGCCCACGGCGGCCGGTGACGTGCTGTGGGATCCGGACCAGATCGACGACGACATCCTCGCGCTGATGTTCATCTCCTGTCACCCGACGCTGTCCCGGGACGCCAGGGTGGCGCTCACCCTGCGCGTCGTCGGCGGCCTGACCAGCGACGAGATCGCCAAGGCGTGCCTGGTGCCGACGGCGACCGTGCAGGCGCGCATCACCAGGGCGAAGAAGACGCTGGCCGCGGCCAGGGTGCGATTCGAGGTGCCGTCCGCACAGGAGCGCACGGCACGGCTCGGTTCGGTGCTCAATGTGGTGTATCTGATCTTCACCGAGGGCTCCTCGGCCAGCTCCGGCAGCGAGCTGATCCGGTCCGAGCTCGCCGGCGAGGCGCAGCGACTGGCCAGGGTGCTCGCCCGGCTGATGCCGAACGAGCCTGAGGCCCAAGGACTTCTGGCGTTGCTGGAGCTGACCGCGGCCCGCTTTCCGGCGCGCACCGGACCGGACGGACATCCCGTCCTGTTGGCGGATCAGGACCGTCGTCGCTGGGATCGCGCCGCGATCGGCCGTGGCCGTGCGGCCTTGGATCGTGCCGGGCGGGTCGGGCGAGGCCTCGGCGCCTACGGTCTACAGGCGGCGATCGCCGAATGTCATGCTGTCGCACCGTCGGTCGAGGAAACGGCGTGGGAGCGCATCGTGCTGCTGTACGAGGCCCTCGGCAGGCTGGCCCCTTCGCCGGTGGTCGATCTCAATCGCGCCGTCGCGGTGTCCATGGCGCAGGGCCCGGCCGCCGCCCTATCGATCGTCGACGAATTGTCTTCCGCCCCAGAACTTTCCGGCACACACCTGCTGCCGAGCGTGCGCGGCGAACTCCTGATCCAACTGGGCCGCAATTCGGAAGCCCGCACCGAACTGACCCGCGCGATCACCCTGTGCGGCAACGCCCGCGAGCGCGCAGTCCTCTCCGGCAAACTCGCCGCCCTGGCCTGACCACGTCCAACGGGACATGGCGGACCGGACACGCCGCCGCGGCCGTCACCATGTCCCGTTCGATAGGAGCGGGGTCATCGGGGGCAGTGGACGGTGTAGTTCCAGTCGGTGCCGCCGGGGCCGGTGACGCGGACGAGTACGGCGGTCGCGGTGCCGGGTGGAATGTTGACTACCGCTGAGCCGGTGCCCTCGTTGATGTCGTCGCCGACGTAGCCCGTGGTGTAGACCAGGGCGCCCTGGTAGAAGACCTCGATCTGGTCGGGGATGTTGAAGGTTTCGTAGGACAGGACGAACGAGGTCGGGCCGGGGCGGCCGAGCTGGTGCATCGTGTTGGTGACACCGGCGCCGCCGGCCTGGGTCGATTGGTTGCACTGCTGAGTCGGCGGCGCGGGGGTGCCTGGCCCGCTGCCGCTGCCGCTACTGCCGGGTCCGCCGCTGCTGCCACTCCCGCTGCCGCTGCTGCCCGACGGCGGTGCCGCCGACACGCCCGCTGCCGCCGCCAGGGTCACCGCTGCCGCCAGCACTGCCGCCGTTGCCGCCTTAAGCATACCGGAATACCGAAAACCTGAAGTGCTCAACGTATTTCCTTAACAAATTGCTTGGGGAATGTACGTTGAACACGATCCCATCGGGATCGATCGGCGGATATCCGCTGTTCAGGCGACAGTTGTTCAGACGACAGGACGGATCAGTCGAAGGGCGGGCGTTCGTCGGTGACGGTGTACTTCATCACGTGGGTGTGCGCGAGGGCGATGTCGAGGTCGGGGGCGTCGGCCACCGCGCGCCAGGCCTCGAGGTTTTCCGCGGTGTCCCAGCGTTCGAAGACGTTCACCCGGGCCGGGTCGATGGGATCGGCGGTGATGGCGCAGTCGAGACAGCCGGGGGCGGATCGGGAGCGGCTGAGCAGGTCCCGGAAGGCGCTGACGTACGTGTCGCGCTCGGCGGGGTCGACTTCCGCGTAACCGGCGATGATCAACATTCGCGAAACCTCTTCTGCTGAGGGGTGATTTACGTGCTCAGCAGTAAGGACGGTCCGGCGGCGGGGAACTGATCGGCACGGGTGTTGCTCCTGGGCCGGGCGCCGTTGACCGGCCCAGGAGAACGATCGGGGGTCAGCCCGCGACGGCCGCGCGCTGCGTGGCCTGCCCGGCGACCAGCTCGAGTTCGGCGTTGAAGCGGTCGGCGGCCTCGATATTGCCGAGGTGGCCGGTCGGCCAGCAGTGGTAGGCGGCGAGGTGGCCGGTGCCGGACAGGGTGTCGGCGATCCGGCGGGCCATCCGTTCCGGCAACAGCCGGTCGAAGCTGCCGGAGATGACCGTGGTGGGGATGGTCAGGTGCGCGGCGCCGTCGCTGACGTCGAGGTCGGCCAGGGCGGCGGCGTGCTTGCCGCGGGCCAGCGGACGACAGGAACGGACGATGCCGAGGGCGAAGTTCACCTCGTCGGCGCTGGCGTGCTTGCTCATCACCCGATCCTTGAGCACCGCGCCGACCAGCCAGCCGCCGGGCAGCGGGACCGGGCTGGTCAGCACGGTCTCGGAGAAGAAGGTGGGCAGGCGCAGCGGGGCGCCGAGCACCGTGACCGGCTTGTTCTGCACGGTGAGCTGCTTGTTCAGCAGCGGGAGCAGGTCGGTGTCGTAGCGGATGTCGCCCGCGGTGGTGTTGAGCAGGATGGCGGCGGAGGCGCGGCGGGTGACCTGCTCGGGATAGCGAGCCGCCCACGCCTGCACGGTGATTCCGCCCATGCTGTGGCCGGCGAGCACGGCGCGCTGGCCGGGGCGCAGGGTGGCGTCGAGTACCGCGGACAGATCGTCGGCCAGGGTGTCGCGGCTCGGCATGCGCCGGCCGAGTTCGCTGGCGCCGTGCCCGCGCTGGTCGTAGCAGACCACCCGATACCGGTCGGCGAACGCGTTGATCTGCGGGTTCCAGTACTCGATGCTGCAGCTCCAGCCGTGGATCAGCACGATCACCTCGCCGTCGGCGGGGCCGTACGCGTGCACCCGCAACCGGGTGCCGTCCACGGTGGTGACGGGGATGACTTCCAGGGGAGCGGTAGGAGCGTTCAACGACGCGGTCCGGAAGGTGCGTGATCGCAATCCGGCACGGTAACCGGCGGTCAGGGCGCCGTTACGCGCGTCCGCCAAAGTCCTCATCGACTTCACCAGCATCGGGCACTCCTTTGTGTCTGCCGCCACAGTACAGTGCAAGCTGAGTGCTTGCTAGTGCAAGCGCGCCGCAGCGGAACTTCTGGCTCACCGGCTTGATTACCCGGAATTCGATGCAGTGACACTGTCTGTTTTCACAAAGAATTAACGTCCGGATCGGGCCTCCGCTGTCTTCATCGCCAAGCGTGCGGGGGTGCGTTAGCCCGCGAAAGTGGCGATCCAGTAACGGTTTCCGCGCACCGGCTCAGTCGGTGGGGTAGAGCGCGGCGATCGCGTCCGGGATCACCAGGCAGACCTGGTCGTCGGGATGGAAGTCGCTCGGCACGTCGCTGCGGTTGGGGGCGCGGACGAACACCACGACCGAGGAGCCGTCGCCGGGATCGATCTCGACCGCGACCATCCGCTGGCCGTCGTCGTCGAGATCGCGATGCCCGGGTGCGGACCAGTGCCCCACATGCCCGAATTCGAGCTTGCGAGTCGCGTTGACCGTGCATCCGTCGAGCCTGGCGGAACCAGCGGCGTCCACAGCGGAAATCATACTCTACCTGCGTAAATAGCAGATATATTCGATCTTGTCGGACCCCGGTGCGATGATCGTGGGGTGGTTTCCGACGAGATCGGCTTCGCAGCACCCATCCCCGTCCTGCGCATGTTCGACGTCGCGCGGGCATATGAGTTCTATTGCGACTACCTGGGTTTCACGGTCGACTGGGAGCACCGGTTCGGCGACGAATTCCCGCTGTACGCGCAGGTCTCCCGAGGCGCGGCGGAACTACACCTCAGCGAGCACCACGGTGACGGCACACCGGGCACCGTCGTGTGGATGGCGGTGGCCGACGTCAAGGCGTGGCAGGCCGAGCTGGCGGGCAAGGAATACCGCTACGCCAAACCGGGTCCGCCCGAGGACGGCCCGGGCGGACTCGGTTTCGAGCTGATCGATCCGTCCGGCAACACCCTGCGCTTCGCCCAGCCCGAGTAGGACCTGTGGCGGCGAGCGGCGGCGCGCGGTTACCGTTGGTGCTGTGGACAGCACGCACGTGGCGCCGGAACCGGCTGCGCACCAGCACTCGGCGCCCCCGGCCAGGCGGGGTCTGCGTGGCGTAGGAGTTCCGCTGCTGGTGGCGGGGGTCGGCATCGGGATCGGCGTGCTGCTGCACGTGCGCGACCCGCACGTCGAAGGTTCCTACGGTGTCTGCCCGGTCTACGCGCTGACCGGATTCTGGTGTCCCGGCTGCGGCGGCATGCGGGCCATCCACAATCTGACCGACGGCCACCTGCTGGATTCGGTGCACAGCAACGTGCTTGCGCTTCCGCTGGTGCTCGCGTTCGTCCTGTGGATAACCGACTGGTCCCTGCGCGCCTGGCGCGGTCAGCGGATGCGGTTGCCCTCGATCAGCCGCGCCACCATGTGGACCTTCTTCGCGCTGCTCACCGTCTACACCGTGCTGCGCAATACTCCGTGGGGAACTTGGCTCGCCCCGGTGTGATCAGACCCGGCGCGCCGACCCGATTCGCCCGCCGTGAACCGGGCAAGCTGAATTCATGAGTGATTCCTTGAAGGACCGGGTCCGCACCAAGCTGATGCGACAACTCGTCGAAGACGGCGCACCGGACCCTGAACAAGAAGACACCCGGCAGCTCTCGGTCGAATCGGACCTTCAGGCACTCGACAGCGTCCCCGACGACGACCCCCTGATCGAAGAACTCGCCTCGCGCTACCTGGTGTTCTGACCTACGCGGCGGACGGCGGAAGCTGCGGCAACGGCTTGCCCGCCAGCCAGCTGTCCCACAGCGGTCGCAGCGGAATCGGACTGTAATGTCCGGCCAGATCGGTGAACTCCTCGGTGCTCACCGACCCGTGCCGGTAGCGAATCGTCCACTCCCGCAACAGATCGTAGAAACCGTGATCGCCCAGTTCCAGGCGCAGCGCGTGCAGCGTGAGCGCACCGCGCTTGTAGACGCGATCGTCGAACATGTGCTGCGGACCCGGGTCGCCGACCGCGATGTCCTGCGGCTGCCTGGACAGATTGTGCCTGGCCGCGCGGGCCAGCTGATCGGCCGTCGGGCCACCCGCCGCCTCGGACCAGATCCATTCGGCGTAACAGGCGAAGCCCTCGTGTAGCCAGATGTCGCGCCACTGCCGGATGGTCAGACTGTTGCCGAACCACTGGTGCGCCAGTTCGTGCGCGACCAGCCGTTCCGCGCCGCGCCTGCCGTCGCAGTGGTTGGCGCCGAAGATCGAGATGCCCTGCGCCTCGATCGGGATCTCCAGCTCGTCATCGGTGACCACCACGGTGTATCCCTCGAACGGATACGGGCCGAACCGTTCGCTGAAGACCGCCATCATCTGCGGCTGCCGGGCGAAGTCGTGTTCGAAGTTGGCGCGTAGCCGGGCCGGGGACACGGCGTGCATGGGCACCGAGTTGGCCGGAGAAACGATGCGGTGCTTCTGATACGGCCCGATCTGGATGGTCGCCAGGTAGGTCGCCATCGGTTCGGCCTGCTCGTACACCCAGGTGGTCTGGCTGGCCTTGACCTGCTTGCGCAACAGGGTGCCGTTGGCCAGGGCGTAGTACGGACTGTCGGTGGTGATCGAAATCCGGTAGCTGGCTTTGGAACTCGGGTGGTCGTCGCACGGGAACCAGGACGCCGCGCCGTTGGGCTGGCTGGCCACCAGCGCACCCTCGGTGAGCTCCTCCCAGCCGACCGCGCCCCACGGTCCGCGCACCGGGCGCGGGATGCCGCCGTACTGCACGACCAGCGAGAGCACGCCGCCCGCCGGAATCCGCTGCTGCGGGGTGATCACCAATTTGCCGCGCTGGTGGGTGTACTTCGCGGCCTTGGCGCCGTTGACGAATACCTTGGCCACGGTCAGGGCCTGGGACAGATCGAGCGCGAAGCGCGGCTGCACCGCCGTGGTCACCGCGGTGATCTCGGCGCGGCCGGCCAGCCGGTTGCCCGTGACCTTGTAGGTGAGGTCGAGCTCGTACCGCGATACCCGGTAGCCCCGATTTCCGTTCTGCGGCAGGTATTCGTCGATCGGCGCCTCGTAGAACTTCCCCGGCATCAGCGGGCCGCTCCCTGGTCGCCTCCGAACCAAGGCGCGATCGGGTTGCCCCACCAGCGAGTGGACGGGGGAACGGTGTCGCCGCGCATCACCAGCGAGGCGGGGCCGATGGTCGCGCCCTCGCCGATGGTGGAGGCGGGCAGCGCGACGCAGTGCGGGCCGAGGGTGGCGCCGGCGCCGAGGGTGACCGTGTCCATGGACATGATCCGGTCGTGGAAGAGATGGGTCTGCACGACGCAGCCGCGTTCCACGGTCGCGCCGTCACCGAGTGTCACCAGGTCCGCCTCCGGTAGCCAATAGGACTCGCACCATACCCCGCGGCCGATCCGGGCACCGAGTCCGCGAAGCCACAGGTTCAGCACCGGAGTACCCGTCGCGGCGCGCGCGAACCACGGCGCGGCAACGGTTTCCACGAAGGTGTCGGAGACCTCGTTCCGCCAGACGAACGAGCTCCACAGCGGATGCTCCTCGGCGCCGATCCGGCCGACCAGCAACCACTTCGCGGCTACCGAGCTCGCGCCCGCGATCGCGCCGGCGGCCAGCAGCACCACGCCGCTGAGCAGCGCGGCGGGCAGGTGGCCGAGGCTCTGCGCGAGCCAGGCGAGGGTGAACAGCACGCCGAGGCCGATGGCGAAGGTGACCAGCACCGGGAACAGGCGGCAGGTCTCGACGACGGCGCGGGCGATCCGCAGCTTCGGCGGCGGATCGAACGTGCGCGCGGTGTCCGAGCTCTCGGGCGCGCGGCGCAGGCGGACCGGCGGGCTGCCCAGCCAGGACGAGCCGGCCTTGGACTTGGACGGCGCCGCCGAAAGAACCGCGACCAGACCGTTTTTCGGCACCCGGCGACCGGGCGCGGTCATGCCGGAGTTGCCGAGGAACGCGCGCTTGCCGACCTTCGCCTCGCCGATGCGCAGCCAGCCGCCGCCCAGCTCGTAGCTGGCGATCATGGTGTCGTCGGCCAGGAACGCGCCGTCGGCGACGGTGGTGAACTTGGGCAGCAGCAGCACGGTCGAGGCCTCGACCCCCTGGCCGATCTTCGCGCCGAGCAGGCGCAGCCAGATCGGCGTCAGCAGGCTCGCGTACAGCGGGAACAGGAAGGTGCGCGCGGAATCCAGCAGGCGTTCGGTGGACCACACCTGCCAGCCCGTCCGGCTGCGCACGGGGTGATAACCCTCGCGCAGGCGGAAGCTGAGCAGCCGCACCAGGATGATGGTGATCGCCGCGTAGACCGCGAGGCTGAGCAGCGTCGCGACCGGCAGGATCGCGAACGCGCGGCCCAAACCGCCCGCGAGCGTGCGGGTATCGCGGATGAACCAGGCGATGAACAGGCCGCCCGCGCCGAGGCCGAGGATGGGCACCGCGGCCAGCGCCATCGAGGTGATGCCGAAGATCGCCACCCAGTGCGCCGCCCGATCCGGCGTGTGCGCGGGCCAGCGATGCTGTGCTTTACCGATTTTCGCGGCGGGCGAGCCCGCCCACTCCTGCTCGGCCTTGACCTTGCCCGCGACCGAGGAGCCAGGTGCGACCTCGGCGTTCTTGCCGATCCTGGTGCCGGGCAACAGAATCGACCGGGAGCCGACCACCGCGCCCGGTCCGACGGTGACCGGGCCGATGTGCACGACGTCGCCGTCGATCCAGTAGCCGGACAGGTCCACCTCGGGTTCCACGCTGCATCCGTCGCCCAGCTCGAGCATGCCGGTCACCGGCGGCAGGGTGTGCAGGTCGACGCCCTTGCCGATCTTCGCGCCGAGCGCCCGGGCGAACGGCACCATCCACGGTGCGCCGGAGAGGTTTTCGGCGCCGCTGGCCTCGGACAGCCGCACCGCGGCCCACAGCCGCAGGTGCACCGAGCCGCCGCGCGGATACCGGCCTGGTTCGACGCCGCGCAGCAGCGATCGGGCGCCGGCCACGCAGATCGCCATCCGGCCGGGCGGTGAGATGAAGAGCAGGAACGCCGCGAGGGTCCACCACCAGGACAGGTGCGGCAGCCACGGCAGCGAGCCGGACCAGCCGGCGACATTGCCGACGATCGCCAGCCAGGTGAGCCATTGCAGGCCGGTGAGCGTGGTGAGCGGGATGGTGGCGAGCACCTGCGTCCACTGCGCGCGTCGCGGCGTCGGTCGCACGACGCGTTCCTCCACCGCGACGGCCGGTGTGCTCTGCTCCAGCAGCTCCACCAGCGCGCCGAGGCGGGGATGATCGTAGAGGTCGGCGACGGTGATCTGCGGATAACGCGCACGCAGCGCGGTGACCAGCTGGGCCGCCGAGAGCGAGCCGCCGCCCAGGTCGAAGAAGTCGGCGTCGAGATCGGTGACCTCGCCGCCCAGCACCGAATCCCACAGCTGCGCAACCCATTGCGCGGTGCCGGTGAGATCGTTGTCGTTGTCGTCCTCGGTGCTGTTCGGCAGCGGCCAGGGCAGGGCGTTGCGGTCGACCTTGCCCGAGGTCCGGGTGGGCAATTCGTCGACGATCGCCAGGCGGGGGACCAGCGGGGACGGAAGCTGTTCGGCGAGTTGGGCTCTGGCCGCCTTGGTGTCGAAGTCGGGGCCGGGTCCGGTGAGGTAACCGACCAGGATCTTGTTGCCCGCCTTGGTCGTTCGGATCGCGGCCGCCGCGCCGGTGACGCCGGGCAGGTGTTGCAGCGCGTTGTCGATCTCGCCGAGCTCGATGCGGCGGCCGCCGAGCTTGATCTGGTCGTCGGCGCGGCCGAGGAAGACCAGGCCCGCGCTGTCGTTGCGGACCAGATCACCGCTGCGATAGGCGCGATCCCAGCCGACCGAGGGTAGCGGCGCGTACTTCTGCGCGTCCTTCGCCGGATCGAGGTAGCGGGCCAGGCCGACGCCGCCGATCACCAGTTCGCCGGATTCGCCCTCGCCCACCGGGTTTCCGGCCGCGTCGACCACCACGAGGTCCCAGCCGTCGAGCGGCAGGCCGATCCGGATCGGCCACTCGCCGTCGAGCAGGGCCGCGCAGGCGACAACCGTTGCCTCGGTGGGGCCGTAGGTATTCCAGACCTCGCGATCCGTATGCCCGTTCCCGGCAAGGCGTTCCGCGAGTTCCGGCGGCACCGCCTCGCCGCCGAAGATCAGCAGCCGGACCGCGTCCAGCGCCTCGGCGGGCCAGGTCGCGGCCAGCGTCGGCACGGTGGAGACGATGCTGATCTCCCGGCGCACCAGCCACGGGCCGAGGTCGGCGCCGGTGCGCACCAGGTCGCGCGGGGCGGGGACCAGGCAGGCGCCGTTGCGCCAGGCCAGCCACATCTCCTCGCAGGAGGCGTCGAAGGCGACCGAGAGCCCGGCCAGCACCCGATCGCCGGGGCCGATCGGGGCGTCGCGCAGGAAGAGGCGGGCCTCGGCGTCCACGAACGCGGCGGCGTTGCGATGAGTCACCGCAACGCCTTTCGGTGTTCCGGTGGAGCCGGAGGTGAAGATGATCCAGGCGTCGTCGGCGGGGGTCGGCAGCGTGCTGGTGCCCGCGTCGGCCGGGTTGTCGGTGGCCGCGCGGATGCCCGCCGGGGTGGTCTCGATGCCCGCGCCGGTGACGATCGCGGTGACCTGCGCCTCGCCGAAGACCAGCTGGGCTCGTTCGTCCGGGTCGTCGGCGTCGACCGGCACGTACGCCGCGCCCGCGTAGAGGACGGCGAGGATGGTCAGGTAGAGCTCGCGCGAGCCGGACGGCATGCGCACGCCGACCCGGTCGCCCGGCCGCACGCCCGCGTTGGCCAGCCGGGCCATGGTCTTCTCGATCTCGACGACGAGTTCGAGATAGCTGAGCACCACCTGGCCGTCGTCGATGGCGGGGGCATCGGGGTGGGTCAGTGCGGTCGCGGTCAGGATGTCGACGAGGGTCCGGGCCGGTGGCGTGTGCGCGGTCCGGAGCAGGGGATCGACCTTCGCATCAACCTGTGGTTGGAGCATGACGCCCTGCCCACCTCCCATTCGACCTGCCTCGCACTTCCCTGATGGTGTTTGTGTCATAGCTGGGTTACCAGTTGGCAAACACTGTGGTGACCAGTTGTCCACGGTACTCGGGGTTGTCGACGTTTGTTGTTCACCGCCGTGGTTGCCTACTGCTCGACGGCGGGCGGGGTTGTTGCAGGTCGTGGCGATTTCTGCCGGGAGCGCCGAAGCAATGCCTGGTGGACGGGTCGCGCGGTGGGTTCGCCGGATAGTCGCTGCGCCGGTCCGCTCAGTCCGGTGGTATTGCCCACATCGGCTTGGTGATCTTGCAGCTCAGCGGGTTTCGGGGCGGCTCGGGTCAGGCCGCGGAGGCGGCGGTGCCGAGGCCGAGGGTGGCCAGGATGGCCGCGCTGACCTGTTCGAGCCGATCCCGGAGCTTGGGGCGGCGCAGCAGCGCGACCGCGCGGGAGGCCGCCAGGGCCAGGAGCACCATCGCTACCGCGGCGATCGACGATTCGACGGCGCCGAGCGCGAGTGTGTTGGCGAAGGTGACCTCGGTCAGGAACTGGGGGAGCACGGCGAGGTAGAACAGGCCGACCTTCGGGTTGAACATGCACGAGACGACGCCCGCGGTGAACGCCGAGCGAACCGAGGCGCGGGTGCCGCGCGCGGTGGCCGGCAGGTCCTCGGCGGCACCGGATCCGCCGGCCGCCCGGCGCTGCCGCCGCTGGTCGAGCAGCGCGCGAATGCCCAAGTACACCAGGTAGATTCCGCCGATCAGCTTGAGCGTGCGGTACGCGGTGGCGGACTGCTCCAGCAGCGCGGCGACGCCCGCCGCGACCACCACCGCCCACAGGATCCCGCCCAGCGCCGACCCGATCGCGGCGGCGATCCCCGGTCGCGCGTCCACCAGCGAGAAGCGCAGCACCAGGAACGAATCCGGCCCCGGCGTGAGCGCCAGCAGCACGCACAGGCCGATGAAGCTGATCAGCAGCGAAAGTGACACCTCATGATGTGAACCCAGAACGGCGTGATTGGCAACGCTTTATCGCCTGCCGACACACGCGACGAGATCATGGTTGACAGCGCGGGGGGCCGTCTGCCAATCTCGGATCAGGTCATGAGTACCAGCGTTCAGCCCCGGCTTGCTGGTCGGCAACCCTCCTCCGCGGTGGGGTGCTCCGGGTGACGACCAGGCCGACGCCCGACCGGGTGCGGCAAGCGCGGACTCGACGAATCTCCTGATCACGAGTCCCAGAGCCGACGGGAATTCGTGATGACCGCTGTTGTGACCAAGGACTGTGCCCCCCTCGCCCGGGTTTCCGGTGACGACCTCCAGGTGCCGCTGGTCCAGGGTGGGACGACCACCTACGCCAACTTCGACTACGCCGCGAGCGCGCCGGCCTTGGCGCAGGTCACCGATCGGATCCAGCAGCTGCTGCCGTTCTACGCGAGCGTGCACCGCGGCGCGGGCTACGCCTCGCGGATCTCCACCGAGTGCTACGAGGCCGCCCGCGGTTCGGTCTCGCGCTTCCTGGACGCGGCCGACGACCAAGTCGTCGTGTTCACCCGCAACACCACCGACTCGCTGAACCTGCTCGCCTCCTGCGTGCCCGGCGACACCGTGGTGCTCGACATCGAGCATCACGCCAACTTCCTGCCCTGGACCAGGCATGGCCGCCGCGTCGTGCAGGCCGCGGCGACCGTCGAGGAGACCATCGGGCGGCTGGTCGCCGAGCTGTGCAGCAAGCCCGCCGCGCTGCTCGCGGTGACCGGCGCGTCCAATGTCACCGGCGAGGTGCTGCCGCTCGAGCGGCTGGCCACGATCGCGCACCAGTGCGGCGCCCGCATCCTGGTGGACGCGGCCCAGCTCGCACCGCACCGGCGAATCAGCCTGCGCGACACCGGCATCGACTACCTCGCGTTCTCCGGGCACAAGCTGTACGCGCCGTTCGGCGCCGGCGTGCTGGTCGGCCGACGCGACTGGCTCGACCGCGCGGAGCCCTACCTGGCCGGCGGCGGCGCGGTCCGCGAGGTCAGCACCACCGGCGCCGAGTGGGCGCCCGCGCCGCAGCGGCACGAGGGTGGTTCGCCCAACGTGCTCGGCGCCGCCGCGCTGGCCGCCGCCTGTGACGCGCTCTGTGCGATCGATGCGGAAACCCTCGCCGCCACCGAACATCAGCTCGCCGATCGACTCCGCGCCGGCCTCGCCGCCATCCCCGGCGTCAACCTGCTGCGCATCTGGACCGACGCCCCCGACACCGTCGGCATCGTCGCCTTCACCCTGGACGGTTTCGTCCCCGGCCACGTCGCCGCCTACCTCTCCGCCGAACACGGCATCGGCGTCCGCGACGGCCGCTTCTGCGCCCACCCCCTGCTCGCCCGCCTGGATCTCGACGGCGCCCTGCGCGCCAGCATCGGCCTCGGCACCACCCCCGCCGACGTGGACCGCCTCGTCCAAGCCATCGCCACCCTCGTCCACACCGGCCCCGCCTGGAACTACGCCACCACCCACGGCCTCTGGAACCCCACCCCCGAAACCCGCCCCTTCACCTCCGAAGCCCCCACCGGCGCCGCCCCCTGCCTGATCGGCTAGTCCCGCCGGCAGTCGGCGCCGCGGCTCAGTCGCCGAGTTTGGTGGGGCGGTGGTAGCGGCCGTTGTAGTAGAGGAGGGGGGCGGCGGCGGGGGTTTCGTTGGTGTTGTCGTGGACTCGGGTTACCAGGCCTACGACGAGGGTGTGGTCGCCGAGGGGGATCAGTTGGTGGATGGTGGCGCGGAGCCAGATGGGGGTGCCGTGCAGGACCGGCTCGCCGGTGTCGAGAGTGGTCCAGAGGGAGCGGTCGGCGAACCGGTCGGCGGCGGTGCGGGCGAAGCGCTGGGCCAGGTGGTGCTGGTGTTCGCCGAGGAAGTGGATGACCACGGAGTCGGCGTCCAGGAGTGCGGTGAGGCTGGACGAGGTGTGCGCGATATTGAACGAGACCAGCGGCGGGGCCAGCGACAGGGACGCGAACGAGGTCGCGGTGAAACCGATCGGGCCGTTCGGTGAGTTCAGCGTGACGACGGTGACGCCGGCCGGGTAGTGGCGCATGGACGCGCGGAATTGCTCGGCGGTGATCCCGCTCAGATCATCGGGGATCTGGAAATCCGTGGCGGGCCGTTCTGCTTCGGTCACCAGCCCAAACCTACGCTTGGTTTCGGGTCGGCGGGCCATCGCGTCCGGCGGCGATCTCGGCTCGGCGGAAAGTTTTCGCTGCTCAACGAATCTTCGTGCGGGCAGGCAGTGATTCAGTCGACGTCGATCGGCAGGCCGGCCGTGATCCGGACCAACTCGGTGAACGAGGTGCGGAAGACCGTGTTCGGATGCCCGCCCGCGGCCCAGACCTCGCGATGGTTCGACAGCGCGGTGTCCACCCAGGTGGGCAGGTTGGTGGGGTGGCCGACCGGGGCCACGCCGCCGAGCGGTTGGCCGGTGACCTCGCGGATCATGTCCGCGGGGGCGTGGGAGAGGATGCCTTCGAGGCGTTTGCCGGTGGACTCCAGGTCTACCTCGTGGACGCCGGAGACCAGCAGCAGCACCGGATCCTCGTCCAGCAGGAACACCACGGAGCTGGTGATGGCGCCCACGTCGACACCGAGGGTTCGGGCGGCATCCGCGACGGTGGGGGTTGGTGCCGGCTGGGTCACGATGACACCGTGATGGCCTCGGGCGATGAGGGTGTCCGCGACTCGGCAGGCGATCGGTGGCAATGTCGACCTGCGCATGCCACCAGAGTAGAGCGATTGCGGATGGTGCGCCGGGCTACTCGGCGAATGCGTCAGTATTCCGGATAACCCTCGCTCGGCCCGAGCAGTAGCGCGATGCGCGCGCGCGTGATCTGCGCCAGCTCGGTCACGCTGCCGCCCGAGACCTGTTCGTGCGCAACCGCTTCGAGCGCCCGATCCAGATCACCCTGGGACAGCGCGAGCAACTCGACATCGGCCGTGGCCAGCAGCGCGTCCCGATCCGGATAAGGCCGGGCGTCGGCGAGCACGGCCGCCCAGGTGACATTGGCGCAGCAGGCGAAGAGCGCGTGAATCGCACGGGCCCGGGAGATTTGGTTGAACCGGGCGAGGCCGATTCCTTGATGCATCAGCATGATCGCCTCCGAATCGATGAATGAGGTTTGCTGACGGTCTTTATGATCCGCTCGGGGACGAGCCGGGACCTAGTGCGCCGCACCGATTTTGCGCAGCGTTTACATGGGGCGCGGTTGCGCGCCGCGAACCGGACCCGAACGAACCGGCCGGGTCTGCCCGGAGCGGACGCGCCTGGTCCACGCCTGTTTCCGGGATGCGCGGCAGCGGCGTCCGGCATGCTCGATACGCTGTAAGAATGACTGATTGGCAGGCGTTCACCGTAGAAACGAAGGACCACGTCGCGCAGGTGACGTTGACCGGTCCCGGCAAGGGCAATGCGATGGGCCCGGATTTCTGGCGGGAGTTGCCGGAGATCTTCCAGGTGCTCGACGCCGACCCCGAGGTGCGGGCGATCGTGCTCACCGGTTCGGGCAAGCACTTCTCCTATGGTCTGGACCTGCCTGCCATGGCCGGCACGTTCGGCCCGCTGATGGCCGATCGGGCGCAGGCCGCGCCGCGCACCGAGTTCCTGGTGGAACTGCGCAAGATGCAGGCGGCGGTGACCGCGGTGGCCGATTGCCGCAAGCCGGTGATCGCCGCGGTCTCCGGCTGGTGCATCGGCGGCGGGCTGGACCTGATCGCGGCCGTGGACATCCGCTACGCGAGCGCGGACGCGAAGTTCAGCCTGCGCGAGGCGCGGGTCGCCATCGTCGCCGACATCGGCTCGTTGCAGCGGCTGCCCGGCATCATCGGCGAGGGTCAGCTGCGCGAACTCGCCTACACCGGCAAGGACATCGACGCGGCGCGGGCGGAGAAGATCGGCCTGGTCAGCGACGTGTTCGAGGATCAGGAAGCGGTGCTGGACGCGGCACACGCCACGGCGCGCGAGATCGCCGTCAATCCGCCGCTGGTGGTGCAGGGGGTGAAGGACGTGCTGGATCAGCGGAACAAGGACGAGGTGGCCGCTGGGCTGCGCTACGTGTCCGCCTGGAACTCGGCGTTCCTGCCGTCGGAAGACCTCGCCGAGGCGCTCAAAGCGGTGTTCGAGAAGCGGGCGCCGGAGTTCAAGGGCAGGTAAAGCTCGGTATATCACTTGCCCCAGTAGGAGACTCGTCCGCATACTTGCATTGCGCAACTAATTGATTGATGCAAGCAAAGGTTTTGGGTTTGGACGAGCAAACGGTCGACACGATCGCGATGCAACTCTCCCGATTGCAGCGAATCCGGGACCGCACCGCGGCCCAGATCGGCACGTGGACCAAGGACGGTCTCGATCCCGCGGCATACGGCACGTTGCTCCGGCTGTGCTGCGACGGTCCGATGCGATCGGGAGAGCTGGCCGGGGCGTTGCACTCGGACGCCTCGACGGTGAGCCGCCAGGTGGCACAGCTGGTCGGCAAGCAATTGGTCGAGCGGCAGGCCGACCCGGCGGACGGCCGGGCCACGGTGCTGGTCGTGACGGAACGTGGCCGGACGGTCGCCGAGGAGGTCCGCAGGCGGCGCAACGAGAACCTGTCCCGGGTGATGGCCGAATGGGCGCCGCAATCCCGGGCCGATTTCGCCGAACTGCTCCGGCAGTTCGTCGACGACTTCGAGCGCACCAGACCCGAGATGATCGCCGCGATGCGCCGCACTTGGGATCAGACCTTTACTGGGACGGAGAACGACACGTGAGCGAGCAACGCGAGCGAACCGAAGACACAGCCGCCGTGGGCACGACGGAGCCGAGCACTAGCGAGGCGCGGTCGTGACCACAGTCGAGAAGGTGGAGGCGCCACCCGCGTTCACCCATCGCCAGATTCTGGTGATCCTGAGCGGGCTGATGCTCGGGATGCTGCTCGCGGCGCTGGACCAGACGATCGTGTCCACCGCGATCCGCACCATCGCCGACGATCTGGACGGCTATTCGCTGCAGGCGTGGGCGACCACCGCCTACCTGATCACCGCGACGCTGGCGACGCCGCTGTACGGCAAGTTGTCCGACATGTTCGGCCGCAAGCAGTTCTTCATGCTGGCGATCGCGATCTTCATCGTCGGCTCGCTGCTGTGCACGATGGCCCAGTCGATGTACCAGCTCGCGGCGTTCCGCGCCGTGCAGGGCATCGGCGCCGGCGGTCTGATGTCGCTGGCGCTGACCATCCTCGGCGACATCGTCGGGCCGCGGGAACGCGCCAAGTATCAGGGCTACTTCCTGGCCGTGTTCGGTACCTCCAGCGTGATCGGCCCGGTGCTGGGCGGCGTGCTGGCCGGGCAGGACACCATCCTCGGGGTCAGCGGCTGGCGCTGGGTGTTCCTGGTGAACGTGCCGATCGGCCTGATCGCGCTCGCCGTGGTGTATCGCGTGCTCAAGCTGCCGAAGCGGCCGCATTCCACCGACCGGGTGGACTGGTGGGGCGTGTTCGTGCTCGCGGTCGGCCTGGTCCCGCTGCTCATCGTCGCCGAGCAGGGGCGTGAATGGGGTTGGGCCAGTGGGCGTTCCATCGCCTGCTACGTGATCGGCGTGCTCGGTGTGATCGGCTTCGTGTTCGTCGAGAAGGCGCTGCGCGACGCCGCGCTGATTCCGTTGCGGATCTTCAAGAACAAGACCTTCGCGCTCGGCGTGGTGATCTCGTTCGTGGTCGGCGCGGGCATGTTCGGCGGCATCTCGCTGCTGCCGCAGTACCTGCAGGTGGTGCGCGGGGCCAGCCCGACGCTGGCGGGTCTGCAGATGCTGCCCATGGTGCTCGGCCTGATGACCGGCTCGGTCGTGTCCGGCCAGCTGATCTCGCGGACCGGCCGCTACCGCAGCTTCACCATCATCGGCGCGAGCATGCTGACGCTCGGCCTGTTCCTGCTGCACTTCCTGACCGCCGACACCCCGCTGTGGCTCGCGATGATCTTCATGGCGTGCACCGGTTTCGGGCTCGGCAACCTGATGCAGCCGCTCACCCTGGCGTTGCAGAACGCGTTGCCGCCCAAGGACATGGGCGTGTCCACCGCCGCCGCGACGTTCTTCCGGCAGATCGGCGGCACGCTCGGTGTCGCGGTGTTCCTGTCCATCCTGTTCGCCCAGCTGACCCCGAACATCTCCGACGAGATGCGCAGTGCGGCAGCCGATCCGCAGTTCCAGCACGCGGTGGTCGAAGGCGCGCGGAGCAGCAACCCCGCCGATGCCGCGCTGGCGAAAGGCCTGCTCGCGCAGGACACTTCGGCCGCGGGTTCGGTGCTCAAGGACAGCTCGGTGATCCAGCAGCTGAGCCCGGATCTGGCCCGCCCGTTCAAGGTCGGCTTCGCCGAGTCCATGTCGACGGTGTTCCTGTCCGCGACCGGTATCGCGTTGCTCGCGCTGATCCTGGTGCTGTTCTGGCGGGAGGTGCCGCTGCGCATGGTCAGCGGCATCCAGGCGGCCAAGGACGCGGCGGCGAGCGAGTCGGACTCGGTGCTCGACGCCGAGGGCCGGGTGGTCGATCAGGCCGGGCTGCTGCTCGGCGGCGGCGAGGCGGTGAGCCCGCCGAACGGCACCGGCCACCGCGACGGCGCCGCGGGCAGGCCGGCGGACGGTTCCGGCTCGGCGTGACCGAAGGCGGTCCTGCCGCGCCCGGGTCGATGCGGGACTCGGGCGCGGCGGCGACCGGGCGGGCGGACCCGCCTGCCGTTCTGACAGCATGACCAGGGTGATGGTGGTCCTGCGCACGGTGCGCGATCGATTACGGCGGCTGCCCGGTGCGATCGGGTATCTGACGGTCGGCGCCGCGACGTCGGTGCTCGCCATGTTCGCGGTGATCGGCCTGCTGCTGGTCGGCTCGTTCTGCTTGATCGGCGTGGGGATTCCGGCGCTGCCCGAGGCGGTCCGGCTGGTCCGGCCGCTGGTGGCGTTCGAACGCCGCAGGGCGGCAAAGCGACTCGGTGAACCGATCATCGAGGCCTATCAACCGCTGACCGGCGGACTGCGGCAGCGCGTGACGACGGTGTTCCTCGATCCGGCGAATCGCCGGGACTTCGCCTGGCTGGTCACGCACGCGCTGACCGGCATCTATGTCGGGCTGTTCGCGATCGCGCTGCCGATCAGCGCGCTGGTCCAGCTGGCCACGCCGCTGATCTGGCAGCATGTCCCGCCCGGGGAGCTGACCAACTACGGCTTCGAGGTCGGCTCCTGGCCGCGGGCGGCGCTGAGCTTCCTCATCGGCATCCTGGTCGGCGTCATCGTCCTGCAGATCCCGCTGGCCGCGCGCTGGCAGGCGCTGCTGGCCCGGGCCCTGCTCGGACCCCCCGAGGGCGTCGTGCTCGCCGACCGGGTCGCCGCGCTGACCGCGACCAGGGCGGCCGCGCTGGACGCGCACGGCGCGGAACTGCGCCGGATCGAGCGCGACCTGCACGACGGCGCGCAGGCCAGGATCGCGGCGGTGATCATGCAACTCGGCCTGGCCGATCAGCTGCGCGACCAGGATCCCGAGGCGGCCAGGGGCCTGGTGCGCAAGGCGCAGGACACCGCGACGGCCGCGCTGGCCGAACTGCGTGACGTGGTGCGCAACGTGTATCCACCGGTGCTCTCGGATCGGGGTCTGGTGAGTGCCATCTCGGCGATCGCCGCGCGCAGCCCGATCCCGTGCGTGCTCGACTCGAGCGAAGTCGGCAGGCGGCCGGCCGCGGTGGAGGCCGCGGCCTACTTCGTGATCACCGAGGCGCTCACCAATGCCACCAAACATTCCGGCGCCGAAGGCCTTTCGCTGACCATCGGCGGCCCGCCCGAGCTGCTGCGGATCGAGATCCGCGACGACGGCGTCGGCGGCGCCGTGGAGACCTACGGCGGCGGACTGGCCGGCATCCGGCGCCGGGCCGAGGCGCTCGACGGCAGCATGGTGCTGACCAGCCCGCCCGGTGGCCCTACTGTGTTGCGGGTGGAGCTGCCGTGCGGGTCATGATCGCCGAGGACGACGCCCTTCTGCGGGAGGGTCTCGTGCTCTTGCTGAGCACCGCGGGCATCGAGGTGGTCGCCGCGGTGGACAACGCGGACGATTTCCTCGCCGCGGTGACCGCGGACCGGCCGGACGCCGTGGTCGTCGACATCCGGTTGCCGCCGACCTTCACCGACGACGGGCTGCGCGCGGCGGTCAGCGCCCGCCGGATTCATCCCGGCCTGCCGGTGCTGGTGCTGTCGTCCTGGGTGGAGGACAGCTATGCCGCCGAACTGCTCGGCGACGGCGCGGGCGGGGTCGGCTATCTGCTCAAGGAACGGGTCGGCAAGGTCGATCGGTTCCTCGACTCGCTGCGCCGGGTCGCCGCGGGCGGCACCGCGATGGACCCCGAGGTGATCTCGCAGCTGCTGGTGCGGCGCAAGGCCGACGATCCGCTGGCGGCGTTGACCGCGCGCGAACGCGAGGTGCTCGCGCTGATGGCGGAGGGGCACAACAACGCGACCATCGCCGAGCGGCTGGTGGTCAGCGAAGGCGCTGTGCACAAACACATTCGGAGTATCTTCGCCAAGCTCGGGCTGTCCACCGAGGATGTCGGGCACCGCCGGGTGCTGGCGGTGCTCGCCTATCTGAACGCGTGAAAAGGCCTGAACCCGTTCAGGTTCAGGCCTTTTCACGCTGGGCTCAGTCCGCCCGGCAGGTGACGTCGGCGGCGGGCAGGGTGCCGTCGCGGAAGTAGGTGTTCACCGCCGCGTAGGTGCACGAGTTCTGGTAGCGCCCGAAGATCCAGTGGATCGGCACGTCCTGCAGCGTGACCATGCGCGACGCGCTCAGGTCGCGGTGCATGGCGACCGCGCCCGCGTAGGCGGTCCTGGTGTCGCCGGTGGACTGCACGATCAGGGCGGGCACCGAATTGCGCACCACGGTGGCGGGTTCGGCGGGCGGGGCCCAGAACGCGCACGGCGAGATGTTGTTGGTGAACGCGCCGAACACCGGTTGCGCGGCCCGCGCGGCTTCGATGTTGCGCCAATAGAATCCGGGATCGCGCGGTGCGGCCACGTCGCCGCACAGGATCGCCATCTGCGACGAATTGTCCTCCGGCCGTGCCTTCAACGCGTATCCGAGGGTGGCGTCCAGCGTCTTGTCGACCTCGACCGGCTTGCCCGCCGCGGCGTCGGCGATCGTGCGGATCTGCCCGGCCAGCATCCCGTACTGGTCCGGGGAGTCCAGCCCGACGAACAGCACCAGCGGTATCCAGTGATCGTCGATCTCGTACTCGCCCAACCGGATCGGCTTGTCCCCGGCAGCGCGGATCAGATCCTGCACCGCGGCGCGAACCTGGGCCCGGCTGGTGCCGAAGTGGTATTCGCCGTCCCGCGCGGCGACCCAATCCGCCCACAGGTCGAGCGCGGCCTCGTTGGGCGCCCCCATCGCCTGCATCATGCCGACCGTCCCGTAGTTGTCCGGATCCGCCGCGCTGTCCAGCACGATCCGGTCGCTGCGCTCGGGGAACATCTGGGTGAACACCGCGCCCAGGTAGGTGCCGTACGACGTGCCGTAGAAGCTGATCCGCTCCTCGCCGAAGATGCCGCGGATGACGTCCATGTCCCGCGCGGTGTTGCGGGTGGTGATGTAGGGCAGCCGGGCCGCCTCCGTGGTGGCGCAGCGAGCGGCCAGTTCGCCCTGCATCGCCACGGACTCCGCGAAGCTCGCCGCGTCGACGCCCGCCGATTGCAGTCCGGTGCCGCGGGGCCAGTGGCATTGCACCGGGGAGGAGCGGCCGACGCCGCGCGGGTCCATGCCGATCAGGTCGTAGCGGGCGCGGACCTCGGGTGTCATCGCCTTGCCGACGGTGACCATGAAGTCCAGGCCCGCGCCGCCGGGGCCACCCGGGTTGGACAGCATGACGCCACGCTTCTGCGCGGGATCGGTGGCGGCCAGCCGGGAGATCGCCACCGTGAGGGTGGGCCCCTGCGGCTGGGCGTAGTCGAGCGGCACGGTGACGTCGGCGCATTGCGCGCCCGCCTCGTCGAGCGTCGGTTCCCCGCACGCCTTCCAGTCCGGCCGCTGGCTGTAGAAGCGGTCCAGCGCGGGCGGTTCGGCCTGCGCGCTCGGCCCCGCGCAGCCGATCAGCCCGGCGCAGGCCACCAGGCTGGTGGCGGAGGCCAGCACGGCCGTCAGCGCTCTTGTGCGTTTCACTGATGATCCTTCGATGTCATTGGGCCGCAACCGATAACGGTGCGGCGAGGTGGGCGTGCGTCAGGCGGAGCAGAGCGCGGCGTCGAGCACCCTGGTGACCGCGTCGGCGGTCTCCTCGGAGGTCGGCAGCTGATTCACCGTGACGGTCACCGCGGTGCCGTCGGCGGTCACGCCGTTGCGCGTCTCGAATCCGGGGATGCTGCCGCCGTGGCCCCACACCTGTTTGCCGCACGGTGTGGTGCGGTGGATGAGCGCGAGTCCGTAACCGGCGCCGGGCATCCGGTCGAACGGCACGGTGCGCTGCATCTCGGCCAATTGCGCCGGGGCGACCAGCTTTCCGGCCAGCAGCGCGGTGAAGAACCGGTTCAGGTCGGTCGGCGTGGCGATCATGTCGCCTGCCGTGCCGCCCCAGGACGGGTCCAGGTCGGTGAAGTCGACCGATGTGCCGCCGACCACGTGGTAGCCCTGCGGATGCGCGCCGCGGATGGTCGTTTCGCGCGCGGCGGGCACGTAGGTGTCGCGCAGGCCGAGCGGTTCGATGATCCGGCGGCCGATCTCCTCGGCGGCCGGATGCCCGGTCACCCGCTCGATCAGCAGGCCGGCGATCAGGTAGTTGGTGTTGGTGTAAACCGATTTCGCGCCGGGTTCGAAGTTCGGCGGCGCGGTCATCGCCCGGCGGACCAGCTCGGCCATCTCGAAATGCTGCCAGCGCAGCGCCTCGTCGTCCGGGTTCAGCTGCTCGGAGTGGTCTTGCACGACGCCGTCGGCGGTGCCGTGGCCGAGGTAGTCCGGCAGGCCGCTGGTGTGCTGCAGCAGCTGGCGCACCGAGATCCGGTTGCCGTCGTTGCCGCTGCCCTGCACCAGGCCGGGCAGATAGCGTTCGATCGGCGCGTCCAGTTCGACCTTGCCCTCGGCGACCAGCTGCATGATCACCGTCGAGACGAATGTCTTTGTGTTGCTGCCGATCCGGACCCGGCCGTCCGCCGGGAACGGCGCTCGGGTGTCCAGGTTGCCCACGCCGGCCGTGAAGGTGCGATGGCCGCCGGGGCCGTCGATCACCACCTGCACGCCGGGCGTTCCGGTGCGCACCACGTCGTCCATCGCGGTGGCGACCGCGGCCGGGGCGGTCTTCGCCGCGTCTTTCGGCGTGGAATCCGAAGTGTCACCGCCACAAGCGGATACGGCGAGCACCGCACCGGCCACCACGGCCGAAAGGACCGCTTTCCCGCAGTTACGCCGAAATGGGTTCATGAGCAGTGATTTCCTCCTGTTCGAGCCGGAAGGCATGGGTGCGTCCCCGACGCTGTCGAGCCTAGGAAGCGGCGGCCGTCCGGCCCATGCCGCGCGCACCCGAATCGGGGGTATCGCCTACAGGGGACGCGTGGTGGTGCTAGCACCACCACGCGGTGTGATCCGCCGCGTGCCGGTGGCCGCCGCCGGTAGGGCGTGCAAACATACGGTGACCGGGATCTATACATCTGCAACCGATCTCGACCCGGCGAGGGCGGATATCCGGTCGCGCCGCTGTCCGCCCCGCGCCCATACCAGTGTCCGATCAGTTGGTTGTCATGAAAACCTCATGAATCCATTGCTTGGATGTCTGAACGGTGACGTTGGATCAGCGGTGGCTCATCGGTGACTTCACCCGGGCCTGGTCGTCGAGACGTCCGACGATTGTCTACGTTCATCGTTGAACTATCGACGGTCAGAGAGAGAGGACCGAATGCTGAAGTTCGCGGTACTCGGCGAGGTGCGTGCGTGGCGCGATGAACTGGAGCTCGATCTGGGCTCCAAACAGCGCAGAGCCTTGCTGGCGGCCCTGTTGCTGCGCAGCGGACGTTCGGCGACGGTGCCCGAACTCATCGACGGCGTCTGGGGCGAGCATCCGACGCCGAGCGCGATCGGCGCGCTGCGCAACCACATCCTGCACCTGCGCCGCGTGCTGGAGCCGGACCGGCCGACCGGCGCGGCCGCCACGGTGCTGGTCGGCTTCGGCGGCGGCTACGCGCTGCGGCTGGCCCCCGGCGTGGTCGATGTGGAGCTGGTCGAGGACATGCTGCTCGACGTCCAGCCGGAGCGGATCGGCACCGAGCCCGCGCACACGGTCGAGGCGGCGCGCGAACGGCTCGACGCCGCGCTGCGGCTCTGGTCCGGCACACCGCTGGCCGGGCTGCCCGGTCCCTACGCCGAGCGCCAGCGCACCCAGCTGGTCGAACGGCGAATCGCGTTACTGGAGCAGCGAATCGAGCTGGATCTACGCCTCGGCCGCTACCCCGAGGTGATCGCCGAACTGACGCCGCTGTGCGGCGAGCATCCGATGCGTGAGCAGATCCGCGGCCTGCTGATGACCGCGCTGTACCACGCGGGCAGGCAGGCCGAGGCGCTCGCGGTGTACGCCGACACCCGCAAGGTGCTGATCGAACGGCTCGGCATCGAGCCAGGTCAGCAACTCGCCGAACTGCACCAGCGCATCCTGCGCGCGGATCTGCGGGCGCCCCAGCGCGAGACCGGCAACGCGGCGGTCAGCGTGCGCCCGCCGCGGCGCACGGTCGGCCGGGTCGCCCAATTGCCCGCCGACGTCGTCGACTTCACCGGCCGCGCGGACACGGTCCGGCAGATCAGCGAATGGCTTACCCGGGCAGACGGTTTCGCGGTGCCGGTGTGTGTGATCGCCGGCATGGGCGGGATCGGCAAGAGCGCGCTCGCGGTGCACGTCGGGCATCGGGTGCGCGACCAGTTCCCGGACGGGCAGCTGCACGTCGACATGCGCGGCTTCGCGCAGGCCCGCGGCCCGGCCGGGCACTCGGGCACCCCGGCCGCGGACACCCTCGGCGATTTCCTGCGCGCCCTGGGCATTCCGGAGGGCGAGATCGCGCCCACGCTGGCCGAGCGCTCGGCCCAGTTCCGCAGCTTCCTCGACGGCAAGCGGATGCTCGTGGTGCTGGACAACGCCCGCGACGTCGACCAGGTCACCCCGCTGATCCCGGGCACGCCGGGCTCCGCGGTATTGATCACCAGTCGCTCGTCCATGCCCGAATTGCCTTGCGTGGTCGGGATTCTCGGGGTGCGGCTCGATGTGCTCGACCGGGTGGAGGCGCGCACGCTGCTCGCCGGGATCGCCGGGCTGCGCCGGGTCGGCACCGAGTCGGCCGCGGTGGACAGCGTGCTCGACGCGTGCGGCGGGCTGCCGCTCGCGGTCCGGATCATCGGCGCCCGGCTGGCCGCCCGGCCCAACTGGAGCGTCGCCAGCCTGGCCGAGCGGCTGGCGGACGAGAAGCAGCGACTCGGCACGCTGCGCAGCGGCGACCTGGCCGTGGAGGCGGCGTTCCGGCTCAGCTACGACCAGCTCGATTGCGCGCAGGCCAGGGCGTTCCGGATGCTGGCGATGCCGGAGGTCGCGGAGCTCTCGCTGGACGGCGCGGCCGCGATCCTCGGGTCGGATCGGATGCTGGTCGAGGAGCTGTGCGAGTCGCTCGTCGATCTGAACCTGATGGAGACCAGCGCGTCCGGGCGCTACACCTATCACGATCTGCCGCGGCTGTTCGCCCGCGAACTGCACCTGGGCCCGGACGCGGGCGAGCCGGTGTCCGGCGCCCTGGTCCGCCTGCTCGACTTCTATCTCGCCACCATGAAAAACCTTATGGCGGTGTGCAATCCGGGGTCGCGACTACCGGAACACCTGGGCGCCACGGTGGCCGAGGGACTGTCGTTCCGGGACAGCATCGCCGCGCAGTACTGGCTCGACGTCGAGCGGCCGAACCTGATCTCGCTGTACGAGCAGACCGCGCGGGTGGGTGGTCGCGCGCTCGGGCCTGCCGCCGATATCGCCTGGGCCACCGCGGAATTGATCGATGGCGGCCCGCACTGCCAGGAGCTGTCCCGGGCGCTGGACAAGCTGCTCGGCGCGGCCCTGCGGGCCGGTGACCGCCGGATCGAATGCCGGATCCGGGTGACGCTCGGCGCGATCTACAGCTATTCGCTGGGCACGCTGCGCCAGGGCCGCGATCATCAGCGCATCGCCCTGTCGCTCACCCCGGACACGGCCGCCGACGTGCGGCTGATCGCGTTCGCTGCGCAACTGCTCGCCTCCTCGACCAGGATGGGCACCGAAACCGCGGCCTCGCTCGGGCATGCCGAACGCGCGATCCGCCTGGCCCGGCGGGTCGAGGATCCCGCGGTCGAGTGCGCCAGCCTGGTGCACATGTCCAAGACCCTCTCCGACGCAGGCGAATTCGCCGAGTCGCAGGATCGGGCGACCGAGGCGAAGACCCTGGCCGCGAAGATCGGCAACGCCGCGCTGGAGGCGATGGCGACGCACGAGCTTGGGGTGAGCCGCGGATTCCAGGGCGACCACGCGGAGGCGATCGAGCTGTGCCGCGAGTCGCTGCGGCTGGCCCGGCTCAGCGGGGTGGAACTGCGCGAAGGCTGGGCGCTGGCCCGGCTGGCGCACGTGCACATGATGGCCGGGCAACTGGAACAGGCGGAACCGATCGCCGACGCGGCCGTGCGGATGCTCAACCGCGCCATCGGTCCGCTGTCGCGGGCCAGGGTGCTGGTGATGCACGGGCTGATCCTGCAGGCGCTCGGCCGGACCCATCAGGCCTACTGCGTATACCGTTCGGCGGCAGAGGCTTTCGCCCCGATGGAGGACGCGCACCTCACCCACGAGCGACTCGACAGCGAGGTGGAGGCGCCGATCCTCGCGCTGCTCGGCGCGCACCTGGATCAGGTGATCGCCGAACGCAAACAGCGGCGCACGGCCGGATAACACACGAAAAGCGGGAAGCCCGAACGGACTTCCCGCTTTTCGTGCCGTACGGCTCAGTGGCCGCCGTTGTCCTTCAGCCGCTGGATCGAGGCGGTGATCTCCGTCTCGGCCTCGGCGCGGCCGACCCACTCCGAGCCCTTGACGTACTTGCCGGGCTCGAGATCCTTGTAGCGCTCGAAGAAGTGCTTGATCGCGGCCAGCTCGAACTCGGGCACATCCTTCAGGTCCTGGATGTGGTCCCAGCGCGGGTCGCCGGCCGGCACGCACAGCACCTTGTCGTCGCCGCCTGCCTCGTCGACCATCTTGTACATCGCCACCGGGCGCACCTCGATGAGGCAGCCGGGGAACACCGACTCGGGCAGCAGGACCAGCGCGTCCAGCGGGTCCCCGTCCTCGCCGAGGGTGTTCTCGATGTAGCCGTAGTCGGCGGGGTAGACCATGGAGGTGTAGAGGTGCCGGTCGAGCCGGACCCGTCCGGTCTCGTGATCGACCTCGTACTTGTTCCGAGAGCCCTTGGGGATCTCGATGGTGACGTCGAACTCCACGCCATCTCCTTCGGTGCATCTATGAGCATGAGCAGTCACGACTGCCGACTCGCCAGGTTGTTCGGGGGAACGGTTGCGCAACGAGGATAGTGTGGTCGGCGGGGACATGGGTGCGGCAGGCGGCTGCTGCGGAAATCAGTCGAGGAGAGCTGCGGGCTGTGGTTGGTAAGAACATCGGTGGCTTGGCTGCCCGGCGGCGCCGCAACATCTGGATCGGACTCGGCGTGACGCTCGCCGTCGTCCTCGCGGCGGGTGGTGGTGTGCTGCTCACGGTGAAGCCGTGGACCGACGAGTTCCGGCACGGCGGGCTGACCACGGCCGCGCCGCCGGCCCCGGTCCGGCCGGTCCCGCAGGTCGTCCCGGCGCCCTCGAACGCACCAGCGCCGAGCCCGGCCGGCATCGCCGCCGCGCTCGCGCCGGTCATCGGCAACCCCGACCTGGGCGCGTTCTCCGGACAGGTCACCGACGCCGACAGCGCGACCGTGCTGTGGAGCGGCGACCCGACCCGGCCGATGATCCCGTCGTCCACCGCGAAGATCCTGACCACGGCCGCCGCGCTGCTCACGCTGCCGGACAACCACCGGCTGATCACCAAGGTGGTGGCCGGGGCCGCGCCGAACGAGCTGGTGCTGGTCGGCGGCGGCGATCCGACGCTGACCGCCGAGCCGGAGGGCAAGGGCTACTACCCGCACGCCGCGCGGGTCTCCGACCTGGTGACCCAGATCAAGAACTCGGGGCGCGGCGTCGACACCATCGTGGTCGACACCTCGGCCTACACCGGGCCGAGCATGGCCAAGGGCTGGGATCCGATCGACATCCGCGACGGCTCGATCGCGCCGATGGAGTCGGTGATGATCGACGGCGCCCGGTTGCAGCCGTTGGTCGAGTACTCCCCGCGCACCCCGACGCCCGCGCTCGACGCGGGGCGCAGGCTGGCCACCGAGCTCGGTCTCGACCCGGCCCGGGTGCGGATGGGCACCGCGGCGCCCGGCGCGGCCCAGGTGGCGAGCGTCGAATCGGCGCCGCTGCGCGACCGCCTGCGCGACATGATGGTCTACTCCGACAACATCCTCGCCGAGGCGGTCGGGCGGGAGATCTCGGTCGCGAACGGCGGCGAGGCCTCGTTCGCCGGCGCGGTCGACGCGGTGCGCACCGCGCTCGGCAAGGCGGGCTTCGATCTGGCCGGGCTGGACATGCAGGACAACAGCGGGCTGTCGGTGGACGACCGCGTTCCAGCCAAACTGCTCGACCGGGTGGTCGCGACCGCGGCCAAGCCGAACGCGTCGACCGCGGTGCAGCCGGCCGGCACCATGGCCAGGCCCGAGAACGACCGCCTCGCATCGACTTTGGCGCCGCTGCTCGACGATCTGCCGATCGCGGGCGCGACCGGGTCGCTGACCAGCCGCTATGTCGAACGCAACCGGCAGGGTGCGGGGTTCGTCCGGGCCAAGACCGGAACTCTGTCGGTGTCCAGCGCGTTGGTCGGGTATGTGCTCGACGCCGATGGGCGGGTGCTGACCTTCGCGTTGATGTCGAACGATCGACCGCCGGAGGTGAGCAGACCGGCATTGGATGCGATCGCAGGCACGCTACGCAACTGTGGATGCTCGTGACGGGTGGTTGACAATGCACGGAGAAAGTTCCGACCCAGCTGATACCGGCACGGGTTCCGTCGTGCCCGCCGGTAACGGGGTGGTCGAGCAGTCCAAGAGCCGCTCGGGGTTCTCCGGTGCCGTCGACTGGAAGCTGGCCGCGAAGACCGGCGCGGCCCTGGTGCCGTCCGGGCCGCGAACCTCGCGCTTCTCGGCCGAGCAGGTGGTCGCCGAACTGGCCGACGCGTCGGTGCGCGCGGAGGGGCCGGTCCGGGAGGTGAGCATGCTGCTCGACGACCAGCCGGTGCCCGCCGCCCGAATCGTCGACCGGCCCGGCTGGATCACCGCGGCCGCCGACTCGATGGGCCAGCTGACCGGCACCGGCGGCGATACCGCCGAGCGCGGGCTGCTGCACGGCAAACCGGCCGGCGTGCAGGCGGGTGCGATGCTCGCCTTCCTGTCCACCGCGATCCTCGGCCAGTACGACCCGTTCACCGGGCCGGACGGCACGCTGCTGCTGGTCGCGCCGAACATCGTGGCGGTCGAACGCGCGCTCGGCGTCTCGCCGAGCGACTTCCGGCTCTGGGTCTGCCTGCACGAGGTGACCCACCGGGTGCAGTTCTCCTCCGCGCCCTGGCTGGCCGACTACATGCGGGACAATGTCGAGGTGCTCGGCGAGGTCGGCGACGAGCCGCTCAACGAGATGCTGTCCCGGTTGCTCGACGAGGTCCGCGATCGCCGCCGCGGTGGTCGTCCCGACGATCCCGCCGCCCGCGGCGTGGTCGGGTTGCTGCGGGCCACCCAGGCGCCGCCGCAGCGCGAGGCGCTGGACCGGCTGCTGATGCTCGGCACGCTGCTGGAAGGGCACGCCGATCATGTGATGGACGCGGTCGGCCCGGCGGTGGTGCCCTCGGTCGAGCAGATCCGATCCGCGTTCGACCAGCGGCGCAAGCGCCCGACCAATCCGTTGCAGCGGATCATGCGGGCGCTGCTCGGCGTCGACGCGAAGGTCGCGCAGTACGTCCGCGGCAAGGCGTTCGTGGACGATGTCGTCGGCCGCGTCGGCATGGAACGTTTCAACACCATCTGGACGAACGCCGAAACCTTGCCGCGCACAGACGAAATCGAGCGGCCCGAACTCTGGGTCACCCGAGTCCTCGGCTGACTCCGCACACCCGCTCGAGGGCCGCCCGAGAATCGGTCAGCCGCGCATAGCTTGTCTGGCTGCGCATGGATTGTCTGGCTGCGCATGGATTGTCTGGCTGCGCATAGCTTGTCTGGCTGCGCATGGATAGCCTGGCCGCGCCATCGATAGCCTGGCCGCGCATGGACTGTCTGGCTGCGCACGGATTGCCCGGCTGCGCATTGATTGCCTGGCTGTTCACTAATTGGCGGGGCCGCGGATGGATCGGCTGGCGGTTTCGTGCGCGGCCGCACAGTCTGTGCGCGCCGGACGGCGAGCGGTGGGTGCACCGCGCCGGCCTGGATTGCGCGGCGGCGCATGGACCGGTGGGCTGCGCGAGCATTGGTACGCGATTCGGTGCGCACCTGTGCGCGCCGGGTGCGAGTTGCGTCGCTTGGGCGTCGGTAGGCTCCGGTCATGGTTTCGCGTTGGCGGGTGGGTGCGCCACGGCGGTTGCCGGAGACGGCGGCGGTGCTGGAGGTGCGGCGCGCGGTGCGGGACTGGGTTGCCGGCCATGTGCCGAGTGGGGATGCCGGGACTGCCGTCGCGGTCGCGCTGTCCGGCGGGGCGGATTCGCTGGCGCTGACCGCCGCGGCCGTGGTCGAGGTGGGCGCGGTCGACGCGCTGGTCGTCGACCATCAATTGCAGGCCGGCTCCGAGGTGGTCGCCGCCGATGCCGCGGCGGCCGCGCTGGCGCTCGGCTGCCGATCCGCCCGGGTGATCGCGGTCGAGGTGGACGGCGACGGCGGATTGGAGGCGGCGGCGCGGCGGGCTCGATACGCGGCCCTGGACGAAGCGCGGGACGGGCTGCCGGTGCTGCTCGGGCACACCCTCGATGATCAGGCGGAAACCGTATTACTCGGGTTGGCCCGCGGGTCGGGCGGACGGTCCATTCACGGGATGACCGAATGGGCCGAGCCATGGGGCCGGCCGCTGCTCGGGGTGCGGCGGACGGTGACCCGGCAGCTGTGCGCGGACCTGGACGTGCCGCCGTACGAGGACCCGCACAACACGGCACCCGAGTTCACCAGGGTTCGGCTGCGCACCGAGGTGCTGCCGTTGCTGGAGGACGTGCTCGGCGGCGGGGTCGCCGGCGCCCTCGCGCGGACCGCCGGGCAACTGCGCGAAGACGCGGCGGTGCTCGACGCCCTCGCGGGAGAGTTGCTGCACACCGCGAGTGATGGCGCGACCCTCTCGATCGAGACGCTCGCCACTGCGCCGGCCGCGCTGCGCCGCCGGGCGATCCGGTCCTGGCTGCTGGCCGGCGGGGCGAAAGCGCTGACCGGCAAGCATTTACACGCGGTCGACGAGCTGATCACCGACTGGCGCGGACAGGGTGGCGTCGCCGTCGGCGGCGGCGGGCCGGGGAGCAGGTTGGTCGCGGCGCGCGAACATGGCAGGCTGACACTGCGGCGGGAGCGTCCGGCCCGGAGGCGGTAGCGAAGCGTGACCACACGGACCACGGAACGAACGCCGCCACTGATACTGCGTCTGCGCAGCGGCCGATGACACATAATGGATCGGCCGTCCGGGAGCGAAAACCAGAAGGGAACAGCTGACGTGTACGGGGACGACATCGCGTCTGTTCTGATCACCCAGGAAGAGATCGCCGCGAAGACGAAGGAGCTCGCCGAGCTCATCGCCAAGCGCTATCCCGCCGACGCCCCCGAGGGCGACCTGCTGCTGGTCGGCGTGCTCAAGGGTGCGATCTTCTTCATGACCGACCTGGCCAAGGCGCTGTCGATCCCGACCCAGATGGAGTTCATGGCCGTCTCGTCGTACGGGTCGTCCACCTCGTCCTCCGGCGTGGTCCGGATCATGAAGGACCTGGACAAGGACATCGCCGGGCGCAATGTGCTGATCGTCGAGGACATCATCGACTCGGGCCTGACCCTGTCCTGGCTCAAGCGCAACCTGTCCACCCGCAACCCCGCCTCGCTCGAGGTGGTCACGCTGCTGCGTAAGCCGGACGCGCTGCGCACCCATGTCGACGTCGCGCACGTCGGCTTCGACATTCCGAACGAATTCGTCGTCGGCTACGGCCTGGACTACGCCGAGCGCTACCGTGACCTGCCCTACATCGGCACCCTGGACCCGAAGGTCTACTCCTAGCGGTCCGGCAGGATCCCGAAAATCGTTGCGGGGGAGCCCGACCCGCTGCGATAGAGCGGGCTGCCGACCAGGATCCAGGCGCCGGTCGCGGGGATGGCGGCCAGATTGGCCAGGCATTCCAGGCTGATTCGATGCTCGCCGTAGAGCAGCTTGGAGACCGCGTACGTCTGGTCGGTGCCCAGGTCGGGGCCGAAGGTGTCGATGCCGAGTGCGCCGCGGCGGCCGAGCCGGCCGGTGCGCAGCAGCCACTCGATCGTCTCCACCGCGAAACCCGGTTGATGGTCGGCGGATTCGGCCGTGCCGATGAATTCCGGCGTGCCCCACTTGGCATCCCAGCCGGTCCAGGCGATCACCGCCGCGCCGTTCGGGATGCGGCCGTGCCGCCCCTCCCACCGCTTCAGATCGGCGACGGTGATCGCGTAATCCCGGTCGCCCGCGCACGATTCGCGGACGTCGATCTTCACCGCGGGCAGCAGCAGATCGTCCAGCTCGAGCTCGTCGGCGGCCAGGCCGTCGGAATGGAAGTGGATCGGTGCGCCCCAATGGGTTCCGGTGTGCTCGCCCTGCTGGATGTAGCGCAGGTAGTAGCCGTCGTTGGCGACCGTCGCGACGATGTCGGTGCGGAACTCCGGATCGTCCGGATACAGCGGCGTGGTCGCCGGATCGTGCACGTGCGACAGGCTCACCAGCCGGCCGAGCGGGCGCGGCGCGGTCATCGCTTCCGCTGCGGGATGGCCCGCGCGAGCGCCAGCAGGTCGGCCTCTAGCCAGCGGAACAACCGGTAGGTAACCACGAATGCCAGGATGCCACCCACGCTGAGCAAGCGCACCGGAACGATCACCAACTCCAGATCGCCTGCGTCGACGAAGGTCGCCCCCGCCACCCCGAGCAGCGGCACCGACGCCGCGACACCGAGGTAGAAGTTGCCGCGCCGGGCCAGATTTCGCAGCTGGCGCTCGTCGCCCGGCCCGATTCCGCCGCGCACCAGCAACTGTGGATAGATCGAGCGGACCGCGTAGACCATGATCGGGAAGAACGGGTAGGCCAGCGCGATGGCGGCGCACACCACCTGCGCCGCGAAGAAATGCAGGAACGTCTTCGGCGGCAGATCGACGCCGGTGAAGGCCAGCCCGAGCGGCCAGATCACGCCCGCGGCGAGCCAGAAACCGAAGGGCACCAACACCGCCCAGTCGCCCATCAGCAGGGTGTCGCGGCGGGCCTTGGCCAGCGTGCGCGCGGAATACTCGCGGCCGCGGGCCAGCCGGAAGCCGATGGTCAGCGGTCTGCGGGTGAGGAAGATCAGCAGTACGGCCGCCACCGGGAAGGCGATCAGATTGTTGACCAACCCGACCGTGGCGAACTTGGCCTGATCGTCGGCCGACATCCGATCGATGATCAGGGACTGGTTCAGCTGGATGTTGTACCAGCTCGCGAGCACGTTCGGCACGCCGATGCACAGGGCGGCGAACGGGATCAGCCAGCCGCGGGCCCGATGGGCCAGGCTGGTCGGCGGCGGATCGGCCAGGTTGCGGGCGCGCGCGTCGAGGCAGAGGTCGAGCTGCCCGGCCAGCTCGGCGCCGGTGCGCCAGCGGCGTTTCGGGTCGGCGTGCAGGCAGTCGAGGAGTACTCGGCGCAGGGCGGCCGGAGTGTCCGCGGGCAGTTGGGCGAGCGCGGTGTCGGTGATTCCGGCGCGGCGAACGGCGAGCATGCGGGTATAGGTCTCGGCCGGTGTCTCGCCGGGCCGGCCGGTGTCGTCGAACGGGTTGGCGCCCGTGAGCATTTCCCACAGCAAGACGCCGAGCGAGTAGATGTCGCTGCGGGCGCCCGGGGCGGGCGCGGTCGGATCGAGCAGCCGGGCCAACTGCTCCGGCGACCGGTAGGACAGCGAATCGTCCTCGTGCTGAGCCGGATTCACCGCGGCCGGGCGCCGGCCGGACTCGCTCAACGCGAAATCGGCCAGCTTCGGAATGCCCTCGGCGGTGAACAGCACGTTCGCGGGTTTGAGGTCGTGATGCAGGACCCCGTGGTGCTCCGCGTAATCCAGGGCGTCGGCCAGCCGCCTGCCGATCCAGGCCACCGTTTCCGGCCAGCTGAGCGTGGCGATCTCGGACCGCACGCTCGAATCCGACGGCCGGATCTCGCCTTTCGCCTCCATCGCCGCATCGATGGCGCGCAGCAGCAGTGCGCCGCCGTCGGATTCGGGGCCGGCGCGACGCTGGTCCAGGACGCCGACCGCGGTGCCGCCGGGCAGGTACTGCATGTAGACCAGGCGCGGCGCGGACGCGCTGAGCAGCGAGCGGCCCAGGTCGGCGGCTGTGCCGCCCGGAACACGTGGCGGCAGCTCGGTTCTCGTCGGCCGCGGGAAATCCGTGCTGCGCGCGCGTGGGCTGGGGACCGTCCGGTCGCCGGTGTCGTCCTGAGGACTACGGCTGACGACGGTGCCGTCGGCGTCGAGCGGTCGCGTGACAGTGGTTCGGCCGATACCAGTCGACGAGCTGCCGGCACGCGCGGTGTCATCGGAATTCGGGTCCTGCGCCGCGGCGGCATCGTTATGGCGCTTCGAGGTGCCGCGGACAGTGGCCTCGGTGGTACGAGATCCCGCGACGGTGGCGTCGTCCGGGATCGTCCGCTCCATGCTGCGGAAGCCGGGCGGTCGAGGGCCGGACCGCACTCGTCGATCGCCGGCGTCACGTCCGGGATCGGCTGTCGCCCGGTCGAACGGCTCGTCGGCATCAGCGTCATCGGCGGGTTCGGTGCTGAGCAGCCGCTGATCGAAGACGCGGACGATGTGTGCGTGATCGAGCTGGGCCATCGTGTGCGGCGCGGTGGCCCGCCCCGCCGAAAGGCGAACCGCGACAAGCCGTTGCATGGAGCGCTGCCTGGCCAGGAAGACGCGGCCGAGCACCCCGGTGCCGAGGTCGGTGAGCAGGTCGAAGTCGTCGATCTGCCGACCGGGCGCCAGATCGGCCAGTGCGGCAACCGCTTCGGTCGATTCGGCCGCGCCGAGGTCGGCGCTGTGGTCATCGATGCCGAACGCGGCGAGGCGATCCCGCACCGCACCGGCCAGGTCGGGATACTCGGCGACGAACTCGTCGATGGCCAGCGGGGCGTGGCGGCGGCGCGCGAGGAACTCCTCGCAGAGCAGGTCGGCCAGTTCGGGACTGTGCTCGACCTCCGGAAATTCCTTGCGGTACTCGGCAATCCGCTTGCCGAGCCCGGCGGCCATGGCCCACCGCTCGCGCAGATCGATGCGCAGCAGGTCGGCCAGCACGGTGAGCCGCACCTGGGCGCCGTCGGGCACGTAATCCGCCAGGCGCGGCGGCGCGAACGGGTCGGCCCGCAGGCGGCGTTGCCACTCCGCGGCGAAGCGCGCGACGGCATCGGCGCGCGGGGAGCTCACGTGCGGGTCTCCACGGCAGCCTCGGTCTCGTCGAGTTCGGACACCGCCGCAACGGTATTCGGTCCGGCCGAGTCCGGCGCGACGACGCGCTCCAGCGCGCGCAGATCGGCCTCGAGCGCACGGAACAGCAGGTAGGAGCCGACGAACGCGAGGATGCCGCCCGCGCACAGCACCCGGACCGCGAAGATCACCAACGGAATATCGGGCGGCGGCAGGAAGGTCACGCCGGCCACCGCGAGCAGCGGCACCGACGCCGCGACCGCCAGGTATCCGTTGCACCGGCGGTCCAGGCCGCGCAACCAGACCGCGTCCGCCGGACTGATGTCGCCGTGCCGGAGGAACAGCGGATAGATGCAGCGCACCATGTAGAACGTCAGCAGGAAGAACGGATACGCCACCGCGATCGCCCCGCACACCACCAGGGACGCGAGGAAGTGCACGATCGCCCGCGCGGGCAGGTCGCCGGTCACCAATTGCAGGGTGAGCGGAAAGGTGATGCCGGACAGTACCCACAGCGAAAACGCAACGGCCACCGCACGATCCCCGAGTAGCAGCGCGTCGCGCCGGGCATGCCGCAGCGTCTCCGGGTCGTATCGTCGTCCCGTGCGCAGCCCGCGCGGCACCGTCAGCAGCGACCGCGACATGTACACCACGATCGCGATGCCCGCCGGGAAGAACACCGCGTTCACCACGCCGGTGATCACCACGAAGCTGTGCTGGGCGTCCTCGTTCAGCCTGCTGATGATCAGGTGCTGGTTGTGCTGGATGTTGTACAGCGAGGCAAGCACATTCGGCAGCCCGACCGACAGCAGCGTGACCAGCACCAGCCACGGCCGCAGGCGCAGCCGCCAACTGGTCGGCGCCGGATCGACGAGCTCGCGGGCGCGCGGGTCCAGGCACAGCTCCAACTGCCTGGCCAGCACCGATCCGTTCGCCCACCGGTTCGTCCGCTCCGGTGCCAGGCAGCTCAGCAGCACCCGCCGCAGTGCCGCCGGGCAATCGGGTGGAACCCGGTCCAGCGCAGCGGCATCCACGCCGGAGCTGCGCCGCTCGAGCATGGCCTCGAGGGTGGTGTCGTCGCCGTGGTCGCCGGCGCCCGCGGTGCTGTCGTCGAACGGTTTCGCGCCGGTGAGCAGTTCCCACAGCACCACGCCGAGCGAATAGATGTCCGCGCGGGTGTCCAGATCCGCGGCGCTGCGGCCGAATCCGGGATGGCAGGCCTCCAGTTGCTCCGGCGACATGTAGGCCAGCGAGCCGCCGAAATAGGACACCGGACTGGTGCCCTCGACATTGCGGCTGAAGCTGATGTTGAAGTCGGCCAGCTTCGGCACCGCCTCCGCGGTCAGCAGCACGTTGGCCGGCTTCACGTCGCGGTGCAGCACGCCGTGCGCCGAGGCGTAGTCCAGCGCCTCGGCCAGCCTGCGGCCCAGCCAGGCCACGGTTTCCGGCCAGCTCAGCGCGGCGATCTCGGCGCGCACGCTGGAATCCGTCGGCCGGATCTCGCCCTTCTCCTCCATCGCCGCGTCGACGGCATCGAGCAACAGCTGGCCGCTGCGCTCGGCGGGCGGGGTGGCGCGCACCCAGCGCAGCACACCGAGCAACGTGCCGCCGGGCAGGAACTGCATGTAGAGCAGCCGCAGCCGGCGCGCGGCCGCGGCGCCGTCGGCGAGCACGCGCTGGTCGAAGACCCGCACGATGTAGTCGTGGTCGAGCTGGGCCAGGGTCTGCGGTTCGGTGCCGTGGTCGGTGGAGATCTTGACCGCGACCAGCCGTTGCAGCGAGCGCTGCCGGGCCAGGAAGACGCGCGCGAAGGCGCCGCTGCCCAGCCCGGTGAGCAGATCGAAATCATCGATCCGCTGGCCGATTTCGATGCGGTCGAGCGCGTCGAGGCGGCCAGGTCCGGTGCCGATCGTGGTGGGAATGGCTGTCGCCGTTCCCGTCAGATCAGTTGTGGTCGCTCGGGTCACTTCTGAACTACGAGTCGACTCGGCGGTTCGGTTCAATTCGTTATCGACGAAGGCCGCTCTGGTACGCGCGAGCGCGGTCACCGTGGAATCCTCTAGCGCCGCCCTGCGGGTGCTCTGATCGACATCGTCGGCGTTCAGCAGTGCGCGCAGTTCGCCGGCCTGATGTGGATATTCGCGCAGATATTCACGCGGATCGACGCGTTCGCCGCTGTGCCTGCGGATGACGAACTCCTCGTACACCAGCCCGGCGGGGATACTTCCGGGCTGAAGTTCGGGAAACTCGGCACAGTATTCGGCGAGCCGTTTCCGGGTGTCCTGGCCGGCCGGATGCGCGCCGAGCACGACCCGGCGCAGCCAGCGATGCCGCAGGTCGACGCGGATCAGCTCGAGCAGCGCCTCGGTGCGCAGGGTGTGCGCGTCCGGCAGGAACTCGGCGATCTCGGGCGGCCCAGCGGCGGCGTAGGCGGCGTCTTCCCAGGCGGCGGAGAAGGCGGCGACGACGCTGAATTCGGCCTGCGGCGGGTGGTGGCCGAAACCGGCACCCGGATCGAAACCTGTGGTGGATTCGGAACTTCTATCGGAGTCGGCACTCATTCTCGGACCTAGTGGCTTCGGCGGACACCGAAGAATCCGCACTGGTCGGTCGGTGGATGTCGCGGAGAATTTCCGCCACACCCGACGCCATCGTCCCCCGAGCAGTATTCGAAATGATAACTTGCGGCTTGAGAGCGATCACCCGAATTCGACAACGATGCGACGGGGGACGACCAGCACATGCAGATCAAGGCCACAGTGGTGGCGGACGCGGAGATAGCCGTCGCGCCACCCGTTCGATCGAACACCGAAGCGAGTGCGCCCGCTCAAGATAGTCCGCTGGGCGCGAACGACCAAATCCTCGCCGATCCGGCCGATAGGGACGGCGCGCGCGGTCCGGCCGCGACCATCGCGACGGGCGTGCGCGAGGGTTCGCTGACCGCGACGGAGGTGGTCGAGACGACCATGGCCCGGATCGTGGCCGAGCACCGGAACACCAACGCCTTCAGCGTCATTCGTACCGAGAAGGCCAGAACCGAGGCGGCCGCGCTCGAGCAGCGCGCCGATCTCGACGTGCTGCCGCTGGCCGGGGTGCCGATCGCGATCAAGCACAACATCGCGGTGGCGGGGGAGACCATGCGGGCCGGCTCGGCGGCCACCGACGCCCGCCCGGTCGCCGACGATCACCCGGTGGTGCGCAGGCTGCGCGCCGCGGGCGCGGTGATCGTCGGCCTGACCACGGTGCCGGAACTCGGACTGTGGGGCACCACCGATACGCCCGAGCGGATCACCGGTAATCCGTGGAATGTCGCGCGCAGCGCGGGCGGCTCGTCCGGCGGCGCGGCCGCGGCGGTCGCCGCCGGGCTGGTGCCGATCGCGCACGGCAACGACGGGCTCGGTTCGATCCGGGTGCCCGCGGCCTGCTGCGGGGTGTACGGCATCAAGCCGGGCCGCTACACGGTGCCCGCGGAGATCGGCGTCGACTCATGGTCGGGCATGTTCGAAAACGGTGTGCTGGCAACGACAGTCGGCGATGCGGCGCTCGCGCTATCGGTGCTGGCCGCCCGGCCGGACCTAGCCGAGGTGGAGCCGCCCGGCCGACTACGCATCGGCCTAGCCGTGGCTTCGCCGCTGCGCTGTTTCCCGGTCGACCGGCACTGGACCAATGCCGCGCGCACCGCGGCCTCGGTCGCCGCCGCGGCGGGTCATCTGGTCGAGCAGGCGACATTGCCCTACGGCGACGCGATGCTGTGGATCTGCTTGCGCTGGTTGGCCGTTGGCGCCAGGGACGCCGCCGCGCTACCGCACCCCGACCGCCTGCAGCCGCGCACCCGCCGCCACCTCGCGCTCGGCCGCCTGGTGCAGCGACTACGCCTGGTGCGACCGGCCCAGATCGATCGGGTCGAGGCGCGCCTGCTGGAATACTTCGAACGCTTCGACGTGGTGATCACCCCCACGCTCGCCTGCCCGCCGCCCAAGGCGCGGGCCTGGCATCACCGTGGCTGGTTGGCGAATGTGCTTGCCACCGCCCGGTTTTCCCCATTCACCCCGCTGTGGAACCTGGTCGGCTGGCCGGCCGCGTCCATTCCGATGGGCATGCATCCCGACGTCGGGACGCCGGTGGCCGCGCAGCTCGCCGGTCCGCCGGGGAGCGAATCCAGCCTGCTGCGGTTGTCCGCGCAACTGGAAACACTGCACCCCTGGCGGCGCACCATCAACTGATCAGGCGCTGATGGCGGGTTGCGGCTGCTGCTCGGAGAATCCGCCGTTCACCGCGCGTCCGGCGAATTCGAGGATGGTCGGACGCTGGTCGTCGGCCCGCCACGCGACGGCCAGTTCGCACGGCGCGAGGCCGGCCACCGGTCGCGCGGTGAGACCGGGCCACCGGTACATCGGCACGTTGTTCTCGGCGAGCAGGCAGACACCGAGGCCGAGGCTGACCGCCTCCAGCTTGTCCTCGGGGGTCGCGGCCTCGGCGCCGATCTTCGGCTGCCGTCCGTTGCGCGCGTCGTTGCCGAGCCAGAAGTCGCGCACCGCACCGGCTTCGGTGGGCAGTGCGATGAACGGCTCGTCGAGCAGGTCGGCGAACTCGATGATCTCCCGGTCGGCCAGCGGATGGTTCTCCGGCAGCAGCACCCAGCGCGGCTCGGTGCGCAGCACCTGCCAGCGGTAGCGATTCGGGTCGGGCAGCGGCAGCCACACCAGCGACAGGTCCGCCTGCCGCCCGGACAGGCCGCTGGACGGGTCGGTCCACGAGGCCGCGTGCAGCGCGAGCCGATGACCGCTCGCGCTTTCCAGATCGTTCAACAACCCACGGCCGAGCGCGGATTGGATGCCGACGCGCAGCACCTCGCCCGCCTCCTGCAGGGAGACGTTGGTGACCTCCCACAGCTCCAGGATCTTGCGGGCGCCCTCGAGCAGTTCCTTGCCTGCCACGGTGAGGGCAACGCTGCGCTGGTTGCGGTCGAACAGGACCACGTCGAGCTGGCGTTCCAGCTGCCGGATCTGACGCGACAGGGTGGGTTGAGCGATGTGCAGCCGCTGAGCGGCGTTGGTGAAGTGCAGTTCCTCAGCGACGGCGACGAAATACCGCAGGTCGCGCAAATGCGGGTCCATAGCCCCTTGCTATCAGAATCAGTCCTGAATTTCCAGCCTTATCAGGCCAGAAAGTTCGGATACGGGTACCAAAACGTTCTACAGGTTTGTTAGGGACAGCATATTGCTTGTGATGGTGGGACGCACCATCGACTCCGCGAATCTTCGGCATGTGACCGCCGGTCCGGTCGATCGAATCCAGTTGGGCGCGTGACCAGCAGCGATGTCCGCCGATGCGCTGCCGGGCGGGCCGGATCCGTCGGCATTTTCGATTGCCGATCGTCCGCTGGGCCCCCACTTATGGCTGACGCGCGGTCATTTGCCCATCGAATAGTGATTTTCGTCACAATTTGGTTTGTATTGCCGTTTGGATCGCTTCGCGGACACTCACCGGACACACGAAAAGGCGCTGCGGCCGGGATGAATC
>NZ_JBHTUR010000017.1:0-230117 GCF_042793755.1 Nocardia sp. NPDC056564 | reverse complement strand
GGACAGGCCGGCCGACCGGTTTCTGGTACTCGTCGGCGCGTCCGGAAGCGGAAAGTCGTCCCTGGTCAGAGCTGGTGTGATGCCGCGGCTGCGGGATCGCCGATGGACAGTGGTCCCTGCCTTCGCCCCGGCGAAGCGCCGCAGGTTGAACGGCTCGACCAGGATCTGATCCAAGGCCGCCGCGCACTGCTTCAGATGCGGGGTCTCGAAGTGCGCCGCCAAAGCCTCGGCGTCGACCCATTCCTCCAGCAGCACCACCCGGCTCGGATCGGTCGGGTGCAGGTACAGCTCGTAGCCGAGGCAGCCGCTCTCGGCGAGGGTCGGTTCGATCATGTTCTGCAACACCTCGCGCAGCTCGGCCTCGTGGCCGGGCTTGGCGGTGAAGCGGACATTGAGCGTCAGCGTGGACACGGTAGAACTCCTGATCTGTTGTGCTGCTTGCTAAACCTTGATCTCTTCGCCGTCCCGCACGGTGATCGTGGCGGGCCGGGCGAGCTGTGCCTTGCCCTCGTAGATGTCGATCTTGTAGTCCAACACGGCCACGGTCTGTTGTAGTTCATCGATCTTGGCGAGCACCTCGGCGCGGGTCTTGCGGAACATCGCCAGCCGCTCGGGGAACGTCGATTCCCCCTCGCGCACCAGTTCGGCGTAGCGGACCATGTCCGCCACCGACATTCCCGTGGTCCGCAACCGCCCGATCAGCGCGAGCCACTCCAGGTCCCGATTGCTGAACCGCCGCTTGCCCGCATGGTCGCGCCCGATGTAATCCATCAGCCCGATCCGCTCGTACCAGCGCAGTGTGTCCCGGCTCAGCCCCGACCGCTCGGCCACCTCCCCGATCGAATACCGAGGCTGTTCCCACTCCACGCCCCGCTGATTCAACGCGGCTTCACCCACGACACTCACCTTCCCGTAGAACACCCACGACGCTACCCACCTGGAGTCCACTCCAAGCAACTCCAATGTACGCAAAAACCGTGGTCGGCTTCCGGCTGACTCTGTATCTTGCGTGGGACACTGGGAGCTGACCAGGGGTGGGACGAGCTGAGGAGCGAGGGTGACGGCACTTCCGGAACCAGGGCAGCTGCTGACGATTGCCGACTACATGGCGCTCGGAGAAGACGACGAGCGTTGCCGTAGGGAGCTGCAGGAGGGGGTACTCACCATTTCGCCGTCGCCGACGCCGCGACACAACTTGGTTCTTCCCAGGCTCCATGCCCAAGTTGACGCGCAGCTTCCCCCGGAATTGGTTGCCGTGGTCGACATCGACCTCGACCTGCAACTGGTTCCGGCGGATGGCCCCGCCACGGTACGACAGCCCGACCTGTTGGTTGTCGACAACGCCGAGTACGAGCGAGTCGAGGCCGAGCGCGGAATTCTTCGCGCATCCGCTGCCCAGCTCGTCGTCGAAATCGTCTCGCCGGGCTCTCGGCGAACCGATTACGTCATGAAGCGCAGCGAGTACGAAGACGCCGGAATTCCGCACTACTGGATCATCGACTTGAGTCCGCCGCTCAGCTTGGTGGCTTTCCGGCTCACCGAGGAACTCGGCTACGTCGACAACGGCGAGGTGACCGATGTATTCACCACCAACTCCCCATGCCCGCTGACCATCCAGTTGGGTCGATTGGGCTGACCTCGGCTACCGCCGTCATTTCGGTGTTGGACCGCGCACCGTGCGGCAGCCGAGCTTCCGCGCTCAATCCTTCTTCGGCAATTCCTGTACGGCCCACTGGTTCCCGTCGGGATCGGCGAAGTAGGTGAAGTTGCCCCAGCTCAGGGTTTCCACCGGTGTCGCGTCGACACCGACGGCGACCAGCTGCTGGTAGGCCTCCTCAGCACTGGAGACGACGATCTGCATGCCGCGCACGCTGCCCGGCGCGGCGTCGGTGATGCCCTCGCCGATGCAGATCGAGCAGCCGGACCCGGGCGGCGTGAGCTGGACGAAACGCAGATTCTCGTTCACCCGGTGATCGTGGTCGGCGTTGAATCCGATCTTGGTGTAGAAGTCCTTCGCGCGATCCACGTCGGTGACGGGAATCGCGATGAGCTCGATTTTCCAATCCATCGCCCGAGCATCTCATCGGTCGCCGACAAAGTCCGGGGTTCCGGCCTACCCTGGGGACATGCCTGGTAAGGACGTCAACCGGATCAGGGCCCGCTCGGCCCTGGCAACGGTCAAGGAAAGCCCGGTGATCACCGCCATCGCGGTGGCGCCGGTGGTACTCGCACTGGCCGTCGTGTGGTGGCTGCTCGGCGGGTTCGCCGCGTTCGTGCTGCTGGTCGTGCTCGGCGCGGTCGTGGTGGTCGGCGGCAAGTTGCTGCGCTGACCGCGCGCTCAGCGGGGGATGTGGAAACGCACCAGCTCTCCGGTTCCCGGATCGACCTGTGCCCACGGCCGGTCGAACTCGAGCACGGCCAGCGCCGAGGTCGGGAACTTGCGACTGAGCTCGATGGCGGGCGTCGAACTGCGATTGCTCGCCAATTCCCATGCCGTCCACGGCATTCCGGGCGCATGCCCGATCACCAGCAGCGTCGCCACGTCGTCGTCGCTGAGCTGGACCAGCTCGATCAGGCTCTGCGGGGACGCCTCGTAGATGCCCGGCTCGTAGACCACCGGCGCGTCGATCCCGGTGGCGGCGAGCGTTTCCCTGGTGCGCGTCGCGGTGGAACACCGCACCGCATCGATCGGTGGTTGCGTCGTGCGCAACCATTCGCCGGCCAGCCCGGCCTCGCGTTGTCCGCGCGGCGCGAGCGGCCGTTCGTGGTCGCCGACACCGTCGGGATAGGCCGACTTGCCGTGCCGCATGAGGATCAGAGTCCGCACCATGGAGATACCGTAAGGCCTCCGGTCGCATGGCCTCGAACACACTCGAGGCAAACTGAAAGCGGCGTCACATCGCGGTGGTTCCGCGTCGTGCCGTTTTTGTCCACCTCTGCCCACCGGGTGGCCTACAGCCCACGTACATCTTCGAGGATCTGCACAATATGGCCTACGTAATCACGCAGCGTTGTTGCAACGACGCCAGCTGCGTTTCCGAGTGCCCTGTCGATTGCATCCGTCCGACCCCGGATCAGCCGGAGTTCGCGACGACCGAGATGCTCTACATCGACCCTGACACCTGTATCGACTGCGGTGCGTGCGTCGATGCGTGCCCGGTCGAGGCGATCTTCTCCGAAGACGACCTGACCGCATCGCTGGCCAGATACCGCGAGATCAATGCCGCCTATTTCGAACGGCATCCGCTCGAGTCGAACTTCGACCCGATCGTCACCCCGCCCCGGCCGCCGAAGGAACTCGGCACCCTGCGGGTCGCGATCGTCGGGGCTGGCCCGGCGGCCTGCTATGCCGCCGACGAGCTGCTCCGCCGGGCGGACGTGGAGATCGAGATGTTCGACCGGGTGCCGACCCCGTGGGGTCTGGTCCGGGCGGGCGTTGCCCCCGATCACCCCGGCACGAAGACGGTGTCGAGCCTGTTCGAGTCCGCGTTCCGGCGCGAGACCCTGCAGTACTACCTGAATGTCGAGGTGGGCACGCACATCTCGCACGAGGAGCTGCTGAAGCATCACCACGCGGTGATCTACGCGGTCGGCGCGTCGACCGACCGTCGGCTCGACGTGCCGGGCGAGGATCTGCCGGGCAGCCACTCGGCCACCGAGTTCGTCGCCTGGTACAACGGCCACCCCGACTTCGCGGACCGGCAGTTCGACCTGTCCGGCGAGCGGGCGGTGATCGTCGGCAACGGCAACGTCGCGTTGGACGTCGCCCGCGTGCTGACCGTCCACCCGGACCAGCTGGCCAAGACCGACATCGCCGACCACGCGCTGGACGCCCTGCGGCACAGCAATATTCGCGAGGTGGTCGTGCTCGGCCGGCGCGGCCCGCTGCAGGCGGCGTACACGTCGTCGGAGTTCCTGGCGCTGGCTCACCTGGAGGGCATCGACGTCGTCGTGGACGAGTCCGACCTCGCGCTCGATCATGCCAGCCAGGCGCTGCTCGACGACCCGGACATCGAACCGTCGCTGAAGCTCAAGTACACCCTCGCCGAGGAATACGCCGGCGCGCCGCGCGACCCGAGCCACAAGCGGATCGTCTTCCGCTACCTGGCCTCGCCGACCGCGCTCACCGGCACCGAGCACGTCGAGGCGATCGAGTTCGTGCACAACGAATTGTTCGAGGACAACGGCCAATTGGTGGCCCGGGCGACCGAACGCACCGAGCGGATCGAGACCTCGCTGGTGCTGCGTTCCATCGGCTACCGCGGCGCGGCCGTCGCCGACCTACCGTTCGACGAGCGACGCGGCGTCCTGCCCAACGAACACGGCCGGGTGCTCGACACCGACGGCACGCCGCTGCCGGGCGTGTACGCCAGCGGCTGGATCAAGCGCGGCCCGCGCGGCGTCATCGGCTCGAACCGGACCGACGCCGAGGAGACGGTGGAGAACCTGATCGCGGACTTCACCAGCGGCAAACTCGGTGCGCCCGAGGCGAACCGCGCGGCGCTGAAGGCGCTGCTCGGCGAGCGGCAGGCCGATCTGGTGGATCGGGACGGCTGGCGGGCGATCGATCAGGCGGAGAAGGCCGCGGGCAAGTCCGCGGGCCGCCCGCGGGTCAAGTTCACCACGCGGGAGGACCTGCTGAAGGCCGCGCGCGGCTGACCGAGCCGGGCCGACCGGATCCGCGAGGTTCCGGTCGGCCGCCGGCTATTCGGGCGGCAGCGGCATGATGCGGACGACGGTCGTGGTCGTCCCGCCGACCACGAACCACAGCCGAAGCACCGGCCGTCCCGTGCGATCGCCCGGCTCGTACCGGCTGCGGACGGTCACGTGCTGGCGCGCGAGCACCGGCGCGACGTATTCGATGACCGCTCGATGCGGGCCGGCCAGCAGCTTCGGGTACTCGACCATGAACTGTTCCACCGCCTGCCAGTAACAGGCGTTGTTGACGTGGTTGTACTGGTCGATGTCGGTCGCGCGCACCGGAAACGGCATGTCCGTGTCCGACTCGGACGGCGAGGTGTCGGTCAGGTACGGCCGCCAGCGCAGGCGGTGCTCCTGCGTCGTCTGCGCCAGGTAGGCCAGGCCCTCGTCGCTGATCCGCGCGGGCATCCCGGTCGACTCGCTGATATTGATCCAGAAGCCCTCGGTCTCGATCAACCCGCCGTTCGAGCTGGTCACCCGCACCCGCATATTCGTCCAGCGGGTCGACATCGCCGAGCACCAGCGCAGCAGTTGCACCTCGTCCGGCCACAGGATCGGCCGGATCACGTCGATCACCGTGCGCCGCACGATCCAGTTCGGGTCGCTCCGGCTCAGGAACGTCTTGTGCAGGTTTTCCCAGGCGATGTCCTGCAGGTAGCGGGCGACGGCGTCGAAGCGCAGCCGGTCGTAGGGGTCCACATCGCCAGCCCGGATGGGCCACGCCGAAGCAAAGCCCATGCCCTCCTGGGGAAGCGGGGCGAGTGGCTGATCGAGTGACACTGGTGCTCCTCGCGCTGCACGGTGTGCCGCGTTCTTCGTGTGGTGCTGTTGTGAGACGACTTTACGGGTCGTACGTCACACCATCGCGCCGAGTGCGTAGGTAGCCGCCGGTATGTCCGCGAACAACGCCCCTACCAGGCATCATGGACGCCATGAGCGATTCGGATCTGCCTGGCAAACTAGGCAAACCCGCTGAACGTGCCCTGGCCGCGGCGGGCATCCGCGACCTCGACGACCTCACCGCCTGGACCGAGCGCGATCTCGCCGCGCTGCACGGGGTGGGCCCGACCGCCGTCACCAAGCTCCGCGCCGCCCTCGCCGCGCGCAACCAAACCTTCGCCTGACGGCCGCACCGGATTCCGGTCACCGCCAAGACGTGTCACATGTGCACCGGTACGATCCCCCGGAACAGGCACGACAGGGGAGGAATACGGGTGAAGCCGCTCGGCCGACACGACCCGCGCGCGGCCGGCAGGCACCAGCTGATCGCGCTCATCGGTCAGGGGGCGATGGGGCGGGTGCTGCTCGGACGTGCGCCGGACGGGCGTCTGGTCGCGGTCAAGATGATTCACCGTCACCTGGCCGGGAATTCGGAGTTCCGGGCCCGCTTCCGGCTGGAAGTGCAAGCCTCCCAACGTGTTACCGGTGCCTACACCGCCGCCGTGATGGATGCCGACCCGGAGGCCCGAGAACCTTGGCTGGCTTCGGTTTTCGTGCCGGGGCCGTCGCTGCGCGCCGCCGTCGAGCAGTACGGTCCGCTGCCGCTCGCCGGATTGCGCCTGCTGACCGCTGGTCTCGGTTCCGCGCTCGTGGAGATCCACCGCGCGGGCATGATCCACCGGGACCTGAAACCGTCGAATGTTCTTCTCGCGGCGGACGGTCCGCGGGTCATCGACTTCGGCATCGCCCGTGCGCTGGCCGCCGACCCGCAGATCACGAGCACCGGAACTCTCGTCGGCTCGCCTGCCTTCATGTCGCCGGAGCAGGCGTCGGGGCACGAACTCGGCCCGGCCAGTGACGTTTTCTCGGTCGGCGCGATGCTGGTGCTGGCGGCGACCGGGGACAGCCCGTTCCTGGGCGCGTCGGCGCCGCAGACCTTGTACAACGTTGTGCACAACCACGCGGACACGAGTCGCGTGCCCGCGCCGCTGCGACCCCTCGTGGACGCCTGCCTGGACAAGAATCCCGCGCATCGCCCGGACCCGAGGCAGTTGATCGACGCGGTGGCCTCGAGCAGCGGCCGCTCCGGGTGGCCTGCGGACGTTCGGCAGCAGGTCGCCCGGGATCGAGCCGAGGCCGAGCGCTGGGTCGAGACCGGCGGCGTGGCGCCGGATGAATCGCCTCGGCGCACCGGGAGATGGATTGCCGCCGTGGCTGTGCTGGTGCTGGTGGTGGCCGGTTCGGTCACGGCCCTGCTGCTCGGCCGTGGCGACCCACCCGCTGATCCACTGGCGAACCGCACGCTGGAACTGACCGACGAACAGCTGCGGCTCGCCGACGCGTGCGCGTTGCTCGGCAATGATGTCGTCGGGAAACTGGGTCAGCCGGTCAAGCCGGAGCTGGCGGATTCGTCGGTGTGCGGCACGAAATTCGTCGCCGCGGACGGGCGGCAGGCGCGGCTGAGCGTCGCGGTCGGGACCGCGGTGGCCGGCAAGCCACTGGGCGAGCAGGTGGCGGGTCGATCGATGCTGGACACCACGGCCGGCGCGCGATCGTGCGGGCGGGCCGTCGCGGTACGCGATGCACCGGCGCTCGGCGTCGAGGTGCGGATCAGCGAGGCGGACGGGGACACCTGCGCGCAGGCCACCGACGCCCTGACCGCCATCGTCACCAGGCTCGTCACGAATCCGCCGGGCGTGAACCCGCCGAAACAGTCTGTCGTGCGGCTGATTCCGTGCGAGTCGACGGATCGGCGGGTGCTCGACCCGCAGGTGGGCGCGGATGTGCCCGCGGCACCGGTGGACGCGCACACCTGCGCGTGGGCCGGCGCCCCCTTCGCCATCACGGTGCACACCGCCGAGGGCAAACGCGTCGATCTGGACCCGAAATACACCAGATTCCTGGTGAACAGCGGCCCACTGGGTGACTTACCCGCGGCCCGCCGTATAGATTCCGACGGCACGTGTGCGACCTACCATTTGGTGCGGCCGACCATCGAAGATCGAGGAGAACAGATCGCCGTGACCGCGCGACCGACCGCCCCCGGCGCTGCCGAGGCAGCCTGCGCCGCTACCGAATCAGTCCTCGGCGGTGTCGTGGCCCGACTGAGGAGCCTGTGATGGTGACTCCCCTCGACCCCGCCGAGCCCAAGCAGATCGGCAGATACCGGCTGCTGGGCGAGCTCGGCTCCGGCGGCATGGGCCGGGTCCTGCTCGGCGTCGGCCCGGACGGCCGCCTGGTCGCGATCAAACAGGTGCACCAGCACCTGGTGACCGAGGAGGACTTCCTGCCTCGGTTCCGCCGCGAGGTGCGTACCTCGGCTCAGGTCTCGGGCGCCTTCACCGCCGCCGTGGTCGACTTCGACGTCGAATCGGAAAACCCCTGGCTCGCTTCCGTTTTCGTGCCCGGAGTGCCGCTGGACAAGGCGGTGAAGGAGTACGGCCCGCTCACCAAGGACGAACTGCACAAGCTGGCGATCGGACTCGCGTCGGCGCTGCGGGCCATTCACGGCGTCGGGCTCATCCACCGGGATCTCAAGCCCGCCAACGTGATTCTGGCCGAGGACGGCCCGCGGGTGATCGATTTCGGCATCGCGCGCGCGGTCGAGGGCCGCTCCGAACTCACGCACACCGGCTCGATCATCGGGTCGCCCGCGTTCATGTCCCCGGAACAGGCGCAGTCGCAGCCGCTGACCCCGGCCAGCGACATGTTCTCCCTCGGCGCCGTGCTCGCGATGGCGGCGGGCGGTGCGAGCCCGTTCGCCGGATCGTCGCTGCCGCACACCCTCTACAACATCGTGCACACCGATCCCGATCTGAGCGGATTGCCCTCCGAGGTAAGGGAATTGGTGTCGCCGTGCCTGAGCAAGGACCCGAAGGACCGCCCGACGCCCGCCCAGCTGCTCGACTTCCTCGGCCCGCTGCCGCCGCAGCATCGGCCCTGGTCGGCCCAGGTGCACAAGGCGATCGGCGAGCAGGAGGCGCAGATGTCGGCATTGCTCGCCGATCCGGACGCCACGCAGGTCATCGGCGCGGAACCGGCGCGCTTCGCGGAGTCGCCCAGCGTCGACGCCTTCGAGCGGCGGCTGCAAGCGCTCGTCGAGATCCAGCGGGAGAGTTCGCTGCGCAGGCGGCGCAAGCGTGCCCTGATCGGGGTCTCGGCGGTGGCGGCCCTGATCGTCGCCGTGGTCGCGGGAACGGCGCTGTTCGGCGGTGACGACGAGGAGCCGGCCGCGCCGGCGGTGAATCCGCTTGCCGCACTGAACCTCACGAAGCTCAGATCGATCGACCTGTGCGCCGCGGTGCAGGATCCGCTGGTCTCGTCGCCGGGGGAGTGGACGAAGGCGCCGAGCTCTACGCAATGGGGCACGTGCGCGGGCGAGTCGGGCGGATACCGGTTCGACGTCGAGATCAAGCGCCTCGAGGGCTACCGGGATAATGGTAAAAAGGCCGCGGGTGTCCCCGTCCTGGAGGACGTGACCAGCGGCAAAGACAGCTGTGGGCGAGCCTTGCTGCCCGCGAGAACCGATCCGCAATTCGGCATCGCGGTCCGGGTGCAGGGCGCGCAGTCCGACAAGCTGTGCGGCGTCGCGGACGAGGCGGCCACCGAACTCGCCCGTCGGATAGCCGAGGGGGCGCCGCAACTCCCGAACATTCGCAACTCGCTGGCCCGGCAGGACCCGTGCGCGCTGGTCGATTCGATCGTGGTGAAGCTGAATATCGGCGATCAGGTTCGCGGCGCCCCGGATCAGCTGCACACCTGCAAATGGATTTCGACCAGTACGGTCACCGTCGCGCTCGAACGCTCGAAGGCGTTGGCGCCGACCGAGAAGCCGATACCGTTCGACCTCGGCGGCGGCAACTTCGTCTTCCTGGACGAGGCGGAATTGGGCTCGCCGACGTGTGTGCGGCGCGGGCAGTACCGGAGCATCGACGGCGGCGACGCCGAGGTGGTGACGGTGCAGGTCGACAATCCCACCCTCGCCGAACATCCCGAATTCAGATGTCTGGCAGCACAAGTAGTGCTGCAGAACGTCCTGGACAACCTCCCACAGGTGAGTTGATGAACTGGAATCCACGAGTCGCCACGGCACTCCTCGTCGTCCTCGCCACCGTCGGAGCGGGCGGCTGCGCATCGGAAGTGCAGGGAACCAGCGTTTCCAGCGAGATCGACGTGCGCGCGTTGGACACCGGCAAGTTTCCGACCACGCCGCCGAAGATCGCATCGCGCCTGGACGACCTCGGGTACGCGCGTGTGGAGGCTGCGCGACTTGCTGACGCGGTCCTCAGTCCGCATGAGGTGGACGCGAAATACACCGCCGGGGCATCGGCTCGGGTACACACTGACGCCCAGTCGGTGGGCCAGTACCTCGCGGAGCCGGCCATTCCGGTGTTGCTGAATCACGGTTTCGTTCTCGGTTTCTCGACCGGTTCAGCGGACGACGTGCTGCCGCTCACCGAAGCCGCTGTCGGCACTCGCCAGCGCGATGGCCTAACCGTGACCGTGTCACGCTTCCCGGACGCGGCTGCGGCGAAGGCTGCGGCGGCCGAGCTCGATGCCGTCGATTTCGCCATCAACCCGGAAAATGTTGCCGTTACGCTGCCCAAATACCCGGACGCGCGGGCACATTGGCGCCCCGCCTTTCCGACCCTGGGTAGTACGACTCCTCACGGAAACTATGTGATCAGTGTGCTGGCGGATTCGCGGACTACGGATATCAATCGGTTGGTCGACGCGACCCAGAAGTATCTCGACGCAGAGGTAGTCGAACTCGACAAGTTCACCGCGACGCCGATCGGAAAGTTCAATACGTTGCGCCAGGACCCGGATGGCCTGTTGGTCCGAGTCATCCATGACAAGGGCGTCGTCCCTTCGCCGGATGGGCAAGGGGAGGTGGTACTCACATTGCGTGGGTACCTGAATTATGTGTTGGATCAATCGGGCCGCTTTCCCGTTTTACAGCGAGCTGGGGTTGATCGGATCGCGGTGACGCCCAATGCGTTCGGTTTCCGGACCGCGGATGACGCCGCCGCGGCACGATTCGTCACCGAGTCCGCCGAACTCGGCAATGCGGTGGATCGGCGCGCGGTCGATCCACCGGCGGACGTGCCCAGCGCGGCGTGCGTGCAGGACTATGTCGCGCCGAAGGAAGCGCAGTTCAGGTGCTTCGTTTCCTACCGGCGATACGCGGCCCTGGTGCTCGGCAGCCGCCTGTGGGAAACCCAGCAGCGAGCGGCCGCGCAGTACGCCTTGCTCGCCAACGAAAGCGGTGAGCGTTAGTAACCCTGGTATGCGCCACCGGAATTGACCGCGACTACACCGGGCACATTCTTGACCGATCCATACGTATCGATCGAATAGCGAACGCCCGCGATGATGTTGTCCACCGGGTTCCAGATGTCATCGTGACCCGGTGCCTTGTAGGCGTTGAAGGTGCTGTCGATCGTCTGCATCAGCCCCTTCGACGGATGCCCGGCGACCCAGTTACTGTCCCACTGGTTTTCCGCGTACGGGTTACCCGCGGATTCGTGCTCGATGATCATGGCGATGGCGCTCTCATCGATATCCTTGGGGTCGTAGCCCATTTCGATGAGTTTCTGTTTCGCCTCCGCGATCCATTTCGCCATATCCCCGCTTGGCATCGGCCCGGTAGGCGCGGACGAACTGGGACTGCCGGAACCGCTGTAACTTCCGCTGTTGTACGGCGTGCCCGATCCGGAGTTGTGATGGTTCCCCATCGCGTAATTGGGCTTGCTCGACGACGGGCTGTCGTTGCCGCTGTTCACCGCGGCCGGGGAACCGACGCCGGCGGGCACCGTGCTGGCCGGCGGCGCCACGTTCGCGCTCGGGTCGCCGAGCCCGTTGAACGCCTGTTCCAGCTTGGCGACCGCCGTGTCCACCTGCGTCTTCGCTTGGCCGGCCACGGTTTCCGCGGTCTTGAGCGCGTTGGTCAGTTCCCAGGTGCGCGACGCGGCCAGCAGGGACTCCTGGAAAACCAGCCCCTCCACGTTCGCCTTGTCCGAGTGTTCCCGCAGCGCCGCGATCCGGGTGGTGGCGTTGACCTTGCCGTTGGGCTCCACGTCGAACGGCGGCGTCTGGTTGATCGCGTCGTCGCGCAGCTGGATCACCTTGTTCTTCGCCTCGACCAGGTTCTGCGTCTGGGCGGTGAAGGCGGTCTTCAGTTCCAGCAGCGCGGCACTCACCGCGGACGACCGGGTCTTCTCGGTGTCCATCCGCGCGTTCGCGGCGGCGCCCGCCGTTCCGGACCACTTCTTGCCGTCGTCCAGCGACTTCGTCTGCGTGGCACCCTTGCCGACGGCGGCGTCGAGGCCCTGCGACATCGTCCCGGCCTGTTCGCCCGCGGCGGTGAGCTGTTCGGGCTTCCAGTTCTCCACGTCGGGAATGCTGAGGGTCATGCGGTCAATCCGATCGCGCGGAGTTTCGCGGCGAAATCGTCCTCGGCCAGTTCGTATTTCCCGGCGGCATTGTGCAGGTTGTCGGCGATCGTGGTCAGCCGGCCGCCGATCCGCTGCAGGCAGCGGTTGACCACGTCGTTGGCCTGGTTTGCCGCGGTGCCGAATTCGGTGCCGGGCAGGGCGCCCGCCGCGCCCGCCAGCGCACCCCCCGCGTTCAGCCCGGTCACCTCCCCGGCCTCGGTGCCGAGGGTTTGCGCGAACGATCGCAGTGCGCCCGGATCTACCTGCACACTTGTCGACGCCGGTTGATTTCGCTCGACCATGAGTCCCCCTTCACGCCCGACCATAGGTCGCGGTCAGCATAGCAAAACGGAGGCAGCCGAACCGGGGCGTCGGACCGGTCTGGCAGTGCGCGCAAACGTGGACAGAGTGCGCACGGCGAATCGATGCGGGTTACGTTGATCACGGCGGCGCCGGCGTGGACAAGCCGGTGCCACGACAGAGAGGTCGGCAGATGCGCGCAGCCCAGGTCAGCAAGCTGGAGGGACCGGAGTCGGTCGAGATCGTCGATCTCCCTGAGCCCGCGGGGTATCCCGGGGGTGTGGTGATCGACGTGCACGCGGCCGGTGTCGCGTTCCCGGATGTGCTGATGACCCGCGGGCTCTACCAGATGAAGCCGGAACTGCCCTTCGTCGTCGGCGGCGAGGTGGCCGGCCTCGTGCGCGAGGCGCCGGCCGACGCCCACGTCAAGGCCGGCGACCGGGTGGTCGCGCTGACGCTGCTCGGCAATGCCATGGCAGAGGTGGCAGTCGCGCCGACGCAGATGGTGTTCAAACTGCCGGATAATGTCTCGCTCGAGGCCGGCGCCGGCATCCTGTTCAACGACCTGACCGTCCAGTTCTGCCTGCGCAAGCGCGGCAGGCTGGCCGAGGGCGAGACCGTGCTGGTGCACGGCGCCGCCGGCGGCATCGGCACCTCGACGCTGCGGATGGCGGGCGCGCTGGGCGCGGGCCGGGTGATCGCGGTGGTCAGCACCGAGGCGAAGGCCGAGGTGGCCCGCGCCAACGGCGCGACCGACGTGGTGCTGACCGACGGCTGGCTCGCGGCGGTGAAGGAGCTCACCGGCGGTCGCGGCGTGGACATCGTGCTCGACCCGGTCGGCGGCGACCGGTTCACCGACAGCATCCGTTCGCTCGCGTCCGCGGGCCGCCTGCTGGTGGTCGGCTTCACCGCGGGCGAGATCCCGACCGTGAAGGTGAACCGGCTGCTGCTGAAGAACGTCGAGGTGGTCGGCGCGGCCTGGGGTGAATGGGTGATGACGCACCCCGGCTACCTGGCCGAGCAATGGGACGAGGTGGCGCCGCTGCTGGCCGCGGGCAAGATCAAGGCGCCCGAGCCGGTGCTGTATCCGCTGGAGCGGGCCGCCGAGGCGATCGCCTCGCTGGACAACCGCACCGCGACCGGCAAAGTCGTGGTCACCCTGCGCTGACCGGAACATGGAGTTATCCCGTCGAACACTGAACCGCACGCTGCTGGCGCGTCAGCACCTGCTGGAGCGCTCGCGGCTCACGGTGCACGAGATGTGCGACCACCTGGTCGGCCTGCAAGCCCAGGACTCGCCGCCGCCGTTCGTCGCATTGTGGAGCCGCATAACGGATTTCGATCCGTCGACCGTGTCGGACGGACTGGAAGACCGGTCGCTGGTCCGAATCACCCTGATGCGCGGCACCATTCACCTGGTCACCCCGCCGGACGCGCTGCGGATCGCACCGCACATCCAGCCGGAGCTCGAAAAGATCCCCTTCCGTAAGGGTTTCAACTACGGCGCGATGGTCGGTCTCGATGCCGACGAGGTGCGGGCGCACGGCGAGCGGGTACTCGGCGACGAGCCGATGTCCGCCGCCGCGCTGCGCGAGCACGCCGCCGCGATCTATCCCGACCGCAATCCGGGCATGGTCGTGCAGACCTGGCTCTACCAGCTGCCCGTGCTGCAAACGCCGCCGCGCGGCAAGTGGAAGGACAGCAGCAGGCCGATCTGGTCCCGGGTCGAGCCGTGGCTCGGCGCGCCGCTCGACCCGGCGTATCCGTTGAGCGAGTTGCTGATTCGCTATCTGCGCGCGTTCGGACCCGCCTCCACCATGGACATGCAGACCTGGTCGAAGCTGCTCGGCATGAAGCAGGCGATCGAACAGCTCGGCGACCGCGTGCGCACCTACACCGACGAGCGCGGTCGCACCCTCTACGACGCCGCCGATGCCGAGCTGGCCGATCCGGACCTCCCCGCGCCGGTCCGCCTGCTCGGCTGGTACGACAATGCCGTTCTCTCGCACCAGGATCGAACCCGAATCGTGCCCGAGGGCGACGCACCGCAGCTGCGCGCGTTCGCCGCCGCGGTGGCCCCGGTGCTGGTCGACGGCTATCTCGCCGGTCTCTACAAGATCTTCCCGGAGGCCGGCGTCGCGCGCCTGCGGATCAGCCCGACCCGTAGGTGGACGAAGGCGGAGCGGGCCGCCGTGCAGGCCGAAGCGCAGGCTCTGCTCGGTTTCATGGAGGGGGACAAGGAGCCGCGCGTGGAGATCCTGGAGGTGGGCGCCGACCTGCGTCCCTGACGTTTAACCGGGTCGAAATACGGGCTCGGTAGGCTGCCCGGCACGTCGCTCATGGCTGCAACGGGCGACGCGAGCCGCCGGATCGAGCGGGCGAACCAGCCGCATTTCCCAGGAGGAATGCCGCGTGTTCGAGAATCGACCTCATTCCGTCGTCATCGGTGCCGCCACCGTCTATACCCGAGGTGCGTGGCGGTCCGGCTACGACGTCGTCGTCCAGGATGGCGCCGTCGTCGCTGTGGGCCCGTCCGCGCGGGCGGACCATCGGGCGCTTCCGTTCGTCGACGGCAGCGGCGGCTACCTGATTCCCGGCTTCGTCAACACCCACACCCACCTGCAACAGTCGGTGCTGCGCGGGATCGGCGAGGGTCTGCCGCTGCTCGAATGGCTGCGCTGCGTGGGGGAGCGCACGGTCGCCGCGACCCCGGAACAGACGTATCTGTCCGCGCTGGCCGGCGGACTCGAACTATTGCGCGGCGGCGTGACCACCGTGGTCGAGCACATGTGGCCGAACCGCTCGGAGGCCGTGCACGACGCCATGATTCGCGCGCTGGGCGAGCTCGGCATCCGCGTCGTGCTCGGCCGCGGGATCGCCGACCGCGCCGATCCGACCCGGCGCTGGGGTCTCGATCCGCGGTTGATGCAGCCGCTGCCGGACGCGTTCGCGCACATCGATGACCTGGACGGCCGGCTGGCCGGGTCGCGGATCGGCACCGCCCTGGCCGTGCCGAATCCGCGTTGCCTCACCCCGGACGGCATGGCCGCGGCGCGCGAGTACGCCGAGCGGACCGGCAAAACGGTGTCGATACATGTGCTCGAGACCTCGACCGACGAGGAAATGTGCCGATTGCATGCAGGCCGCGGCGCGGTCGACTACCTCGACGCGGGCGGCCTGCTGTGGGATCGCACCCTGGCGGTGCACTGCTGCCGGCTCGACGGCTCCGGCCGTGCGGTGTTCGCCGATCGCGGCGTCTCCGTCTCCTACAACCCCCTGAGCAACATGCGCCTGGGTAGCGGCGTCGCGCCCGTGCTGGAGATGCTGGCGGCGGGGATCGACGTCGGACTCGGCGTCGACGGCGCGGCGAGCAACGACACCCAGGACATGCTGCTGACCCTGCGGATGGGTTCCTACCTGCAGCGGGCCGCTCGAAAACGCGCTGACCTCTTGGGTTTCGACGAGATGCTGCGCATGGCGACCCGGGGTGCGGACCGGGTCCTCGGTCGCGTCACCGCCGAGCCGGGAGTCGCGCTCGGCGATCGCGGCGACCTCACCCTGCTCCGGTTCGACCGGGACTTCGCCTGTCTGCCGGTCCTCGACCCGGGTGCGACCCTGCTGACCGCAGGCTCGCCCCGGGTGGTGGACACGGTGTGGGTGGACGGTGAGGCCGTCATCCGCGACGGCCGCAGTACCCGGGTCGACGCCGAACTGCTCGCACGTCGGTTGAACAACATGCGAGGAAGTTAATCAAACGGAAATCAACCAGCGATTGCATGTAATCACTCTCGATGAAACTGATGCCGTGCACGAGTTGCACGCAATATCGAGAGAAGGTGCGAACCATGACGCGCTCTGTGGAGACATTGCCGGAAGCTGTCGCGAGGAATCGGCTCTCGGCCCCGGCGGTCTCGTTCGTCAACGTGCACAAGCGATTCGGTGGCCCGGCGGGCACCGAGGCACTCGCCGATATCGGGCTCGAGCTGCACGCGGGGGAGTTCGTCGCGGTGGTCGGGCCGTCCGGCTGCGGGAAGTCCACGCTGCTGCGGCTCGCCGCCGGTCTGGCGCGGGCCACATCGGGAACTGTTGCGGTGCGGGCGGATTCGATCGGCTTCATCTTCCAGGAGGCCACGCTGCTGCCGTGGCGCAAGGTGCTGCGCAATGTGGAGCTGTCCGCCGAACTGCGCGGCGTCGATCGAAAGGCCAGGCGGCGGCGCGCACTTCGCGCGCTGGCCGCGGTCGGCCTGGCGGACGTCGCGAGCAGCCTGCCCAGCCAGCTCTCCGGCGGCATGCGGATGCGGGTGTCACTGGCCAGATCCCTCGCGCTCGAGCCGCAACTGCTGCTGCTCGACGAGCCGTTCGGCGCGCTCGATGAGCTGACCAGGCTGAACATGCAGGAGGAGTTGCTCAGGCTGTACGCGGACAACGCGTTCACCGCGCTGTTCATCACGCATTCGGTGTCGGAGGCGGTATTCCTCGCCTCCCGGGTGGTCGTCATGTCCGCGCGGCCGGGCCGGGTGCACGAGGTGATCGACGTGGACCTGCCCTACCCGCGCGACCGGGAGTTGCGCTTCGATCCGGCGTTCACCGAGTTGGTCGCGCGCGCTTCGCATTCCCTGAAGGAGGCCTGCTGATGGTCAGTATCCCGGCACCCGTGGCGCTGGTCCGGCCGATCCGCCGGGTCGCGGTCCGTCCCCGCGCCGCGGTCACCAAACTTGTTGCGCCGGTAGTGTCTTCCGGGCTGGCGATCGCGGCGTGGTACCTGGTTTCGATGGTGCTGCTCGGCCCGGACCGCCGCTTTCTGCTACCGCCCCCGCACGCGGTGTTCACCGAGTCGCTGGCGAATCCGGCCAAGCTCGAGGTGATGCTGCGGGCGCTGGCGGTGACCGCGAAGGTGGCGGTGAGCGGGCTCGTGGTGTCGGCGGTGCTCGGCGTTGCGATCGCGGTGCTGATGAGTCAGGCCAAGCCGATCGAGCGCGTGGTGTATCCCTATGCCGTTGTTATGCAAGCTATTCCGGTGCTGGCCGTGGTCCCGCTGATCGGGCTGTGGTTCGGTTACGGCACCGCAGCGCGGACCATCGTCTGCGTGCTGATCGCCATCCATCCGATCATCGCGATGACCCTGTTCGGGATCCAGTCGGTCGACCGTAATCTCCAGGAGCTGTTCACCCTCGGGCGGGCGGGCCGCTGGCGCCGGCTGTGGGCGTTGCAACTACCCGCCGCGCTGCCGTCGATCATGACCAGCCTGCGCACCGCCGCCGGACTGGCCGTGACCGGCGCGATCATCGGCGACATGTTCTTCGCGCAGGGGCGGCCGGGCATCGGCACCCTGCTCGACAACTACCGCGCGCGACTGCAATCCGAGGATCTGATCGCCGCGCTGCTGCTGGCCGCGCTGTTCGGCGTGCTCGTCTTCGCCCTGTTCACCGCCGCCCAGAAGCTCACCGTAGGCCGCTGGCACGCGTCCGGCCGCTAGTCCATGGAGAATCGCATGAGCACACCCCTTCGCCGGCTCGGCATAGCCGCCCTCGCGACCCTCGTCGTCGCGTCCGGCGCGGCCTGCACCAGCGGCGAATCCGACACCGCCGCGGTGGATCTCCCCGCCGCGCCGGCCGAACAGCAACTGTCCGGCGTCTGCCCGAGCACCGTCGTGGTGCAGTTGCAGTGGGAACCCGAGACCGATTCCGGCCCGATCTTCGGTCTGCTCGGTCCGGGCTACCGGGTCGATTCCGACCACAACAAGGTCACCGGTCCGCTGGTCACCGACGGCAAAGACACCGGCGTACGGCTGGAGATCCGCGCGGGCGGGCCGGCCATCGGCTTCCAGACCGTGCCGTCGCAGATGTATGTCGACCAGAGCATCACCCTCGGCCTGGCGCACTCCGAGCACGCCATCGCCGCCGCGGCAGCGCAGCCGATCGTCGCCGTGACGACCTTGCTGCGCAACAGTCCCCAGCTGCTCATGTGGGATCCGAAGACCCACCCGGACTGGCACGGTATCGCCGATATCGGGAAATCCGGTGCGCCGATAGTGGTTTCGCAGGGCCAGCTCTACCCGGACTGGCTGGTCTCGCGCGGCCTGGTCGACGCGAAGCAGATCGATACGTCCTACGACAACGCGCCGTCGCGCTTCGTCGCCGGACCGTCGTTCGCGCAGCAGGGTTTCCTGAATTCCGAACCGTACGTCTACGAGCACGAGGTGCGCGCCTGGGGCAAGCCGGTGGCCTATCAACTGCTGCGCGACGTCGGTTACGAGGGCTACGCGCGCACCGTGAACGTCCGCGCCGACAAGCTGGCCGAGTTGCGCCCGTGCCTGCGGCGGCTCGTCCCGATGATCCAAAGGGCGACAGCACAATTCCGGGCCGACCCCGGCCACGTCGATGACACGGTCGTCGATGTCGTCGCCAAGAGCGCCAATTTCAACCCCTACAGCGCCGAATTGGCCGCCTACGGCACCAAGGCGCTGATCGACGGCGGCCTGATCGGCAACGACACCGACGGCGTGCTCGGCAGTTTCGACGAGGCCAGGGTGCAGCGCGTCATCGACGAGTTCGCGCCCATCCTGCGCCGCGGCGGCGCAGCCGTCCCCGCCGGACTGACCGCGCGCGATCTCGTCACCAAGGAATTCCTGGACCCGGCGATCAGCGTCGCCGGATGAACTACCCACGCAGACAAGGACGGACATCATGACCGCCAGCTACGACCTGTCCGAGGTTTCCCGCGAGCAGCAGATGGGCGGCCTCGGCCGGGAGACCGACCGGGAGATCCGGGTGATCGACCTGACCGATTTCGCCGGCCGCCGCGCCGAGATCACCGACGAGTTATGGTCGGCCGCCACCGAGATCGGCTTCTTCCAGCTCGCGGGCCACGGGATCCCGCAGGAGCGAATCGACACCGTATTCGAGCTCACCGCAGGGTTTTTCGCGCTCCCCGAGTCGGTGAAGGCCAAATACCCACTGGTCAAAGCGAACAACGCGGGCTGGGAGAGCCTGAGCCAGGTGCGCCCGTCCATCGGTGTCCCGGATCAGAAGGAGTCCTATCAGGTCACCCGTCCGCACATGGCCGAACTGTGGCCGAGCGAGCGGGAACTCGCCGGATTCCGCGGTGCCATCCTGGATTTCGAACATCAGGCCTGGTCGGTCGCGATGCGGGTGCTGTCCTGCTTCGCCGATCGGCTCGCCCTGGACCGGGACCACTTCACCAGGGCGCACGACCCGAGCTCCGCGCAGTACCAGAGCACGCTGCGACTGCTGCACTATTTCGCGGTGCCGGCGGAACTACGCGGCGTCGAGGGCCGCTGGCGGGCCGGCGCGCACACCGACTTCGACTGTCTGACCTTGCTTTTCCAGCGCGACGGGCAGGGCGGCCTGCAGGTGTGCCCCGGCCGGGAGATGGCCGAGCAGGAGTGGACCTCGATCACCCCGTCCTCGAGCCTGATCACCTGCAATATCGGCGACATGCTCACCCGCTGGAGCGACGACCTGCTGCCGTCGAATTTCCATCGCGTGCGCAGCCCGGGCGAGGGGGAGTATCAGGGCGACCGCTACAGCATCGCCTACTTCGCGCAGGCCGACCGCGACGCCGTCATCCAGGGACCGCAGGGCAAGTACCCGCCGGTGACCGCGGCCGACTTCCTCACCCAGCGGGTACAGGCCAACTACCGCCCGCAGGAGTAACTTCAGCTCCGGACACGGAAAGGACCCACGCGATGCCCGACGACGACGCGACGAGCTCCGCCCTGCTCGGCGAGTCCGTGCACCGGCAGGTCAGGCAGCTGGTGCTCACCGGCGAGCTCGAGCCGGGACACCCGCTCAGCGTGCCCGCGCTGGCCGCCCGGCTCGGGGTCAGCCGCAGCCCGGTCCGCGAGGCCGTTCAGCAGCTGATCTACGAGGGGCTGGCGGTCACCGTGCGGCACGCCGGCGCCAGGGTGGCCGCGATCGGCGACGAGCAGGTGCGCGACGTGCTCGCGGTCCGCGCCGTGCTGGACGGGCTGGCCGCCGCCGAGGCGGCGACCCGGCTGTCCGAGGCCGACCTGACCAAGCTGGCGACCATCCTGGCCACCCAGGAGGAAAACCTGCGGACCGGCCCGGACACCGCCCGCGACACCGAACTCGATGTCGAATTCCACACCTTCATCCGCGAGCGGGCGGGCAACCGGCCGCTGGCCGAGGAGCTGGCCCGGCTCGAAGCCCAGACCCACCTCTACCGGGGTGATCTGTGGCGCTCCGACCTCAACCGACGGGTCGCCCTGCGCGAGCATCGGCAGATCGTCGAGGCGCTCGAGTCGGGCCATGCCGAGGCCGCCCGGTCCGCCGCGCAGGCCCATGTGCACGGACTGGTCACCCGCCTGGGCAGGCGATGACCCGTTTACCGCTCGTGCGCCGCCCGATAGGCCGGAGCCTTCGTGTTCCCCGCCGGATCCAGGGTGCGCAGCAGCGGCAGCGTACGGAACGGCACCACGGTCGACAGCACGATCACGCTGTGCGATCGCACCACCGACGAGGTCCGGTCGATGCTCAACAGCACCGACTGCAATCCGGCATGCGAGTCAGCGCCGATCCGGCACCACACGTCGCCCGTGCCGGTGGTCGCGTACGCCTCCAAAACCCCTGGGATCGTTTCCAGTTCGGCCGCGACCGCGTCCAGCGCGCCCTGCGCGATCTCCAGCGTGACGAAGGCCTGCACATCGAAACCCGCTGCGGTGACGTCGATCTGCGGATCGTAGGAGGCGATGACGCCGGACTCCTCCATCCGGCCGATCCTGGACTGCACCGTGGCTCTGGCCACCCGCGTGCGGCGGGACAGTTCGAGAATGCCCGCCTTCTGGTATTCGTGCATCGCGGTCAGGATCGCGAGATCGAGTTCGTCAAGTTTCGCCGGCGTTCGTGACATGGCGGCCTCCGTTCCGAGCACAGGCTGGGATCCCAGCCATGGATAGCACCAGCCAGCTGATGCTATTCAAATTGTCCAGCATTCAACGGCACTTCCTAGCCGAATTCGCCAGAGTGTCTATCGAAAATCGCCGCTGTTGCCTAACCGCCGACCCTGACGATTACTTGGTGCATGACCATCGAGCAGATGCCGAATGCCCGGTCCAGCACGGCGCCAAGTACCGCCCCCACCGACACTGAGCTGCGCAAGCTCGTCGGTCTCGTGGACCATGACACCAGCGTCGACAATTTCCCGGTGACCGGTTGGGACGCCCTCGTGTGGGTCGTCGGCAACGCCACCCAGACCGCGCATTTCCTGGAGTCCGCCTTCGGCATGCGCCTCGAGGCCTACTCGGGTCCGGAGACCGGCAACCGCGACCACAAGTCCTATGTCTTGCGCAGCGGCGGCGCCCGGTTCGTGGTCAAGGGCGCGGTCGACCCGGACAGCCCGCTGGTCGCGCACCACGATCGGCACGGCGACGGCGTCGTCGACATCGCGCTCGAGGTGCCCGATGTGGACCGCTGCATCGAATGGGCGCGCACCCACGGCGCGACCGTCGTCGTCGAACCACACGACGAGACAGACGAATTCGGCACCGTCCGGTCCGCCGCCATCGCCACCTACGGCGAGACCAGGCACACCCTGGTCGACCGTTCCCGCTACAACGGGCCGTACCTGCCCGGCTACATCACCCGCAGCGCCGGCTATCAGCCGCGCGAGGGCGCGCCGAACCGGCTGTTCCAGGCGATCGACCATGTCGTCGGAAACGTGGAGCTCGGCCAGATGGACGAGTGGGTCGAGTTCTACCGCCGCGTCATGGGTTTCACCAACATGGCCGAGTTCGTCGGCGACGACATCGCCACCGAGTACTCCGCGCTGATGAGCAAGGTCGTCGCCAACGGCAACCATCGAGTGAAGTTCCCGCTCAACGAGCCCGCGGTCAGCAAGAAGAAGTCGCAGATCGACGAGTACCTCGAGTTCTACCGCGGTCCCGGCGTGCAGCACATCGCGCTCGCCACCGGCGACATCCTGGCCTGCGTCGACGCGCTGCGCCGCGAGGGCATCGAGTTCCTCGACGCCCCCGACTCCTACTACGAGGACCCGGAACTGCGCGCCCGCATCGGCCACGTTCGCGTTCCGGTCGAGGAATTGCAGCGCCGCGGCATCCTGGTCGACCGCGACGAGGACGGCTATCTGCTGCAGATCTTCACCAAGCCGATCACCGACCGGCCCACCGTCTTCTTCGAGCTCATCGAACGGCACGGCTCACTCGGTTTCGGCAAGGGCAACTTCAAGGCACTCTTCGAGGCGATCGAGCGTGAACAGGAGGCCCGCGGCAACCTGTGATCGGTTGTGGCCCTGAGTATCCGGCAGTACGCTGCTTGGATTCGCCGGATGCTTAGGGGACTGCCGCAGTGCTCGAGAGATCTGCCGCCGCCTTCGCACTGGCCGTCGCGCTCGCCCTCCCACTGAGCGCGACGGCGCACGCGGATCCCCCACCCACCTATTACCCCACCCTCGACGCCTGCCTGGTCGCCATGTCGAAATACAAAACCGGCCCGGCCCAGTGCACATATATCGACGCGATCGGCGGCTACGAATTGCGGGTCCCCGGCGGGTAGCCAGCGGTAATTACCTGCCGGCGTAGAGGGAGTTGGGCCCGGTCCAGTCGTCGGTTTCAGCGTGGCAGTGCCAGTGGCCCGCAAGCGGGCCGGATTCCAGCGCATCACCGGCCTTGAGGCACTCGACGAGCGTTGGATAGAAGCCGATGACGGGATTCGACGCCGTTGCCTGCCCCGCAGCGCCGAGCAAACCGAGCGTGACAGTCACGGCGATAAAAGTCGACTTGGCGACCAGCTTCATGTGCTTCCTCCATGGTCTCTCATCCGGTTACCCAGATGATTCGCAATCGAGGTTCGCGGCTATGGATCGAGAGGCCCGAAGTGATCGGGCATGTTGAATGGCAGACGCCCGTTGTCTGTCGATTCCCCCCATAATGAACCCCCTGTATCGGAGTCGCGACCGTCCGGTCATTTCTCCGACACCGTCAGAATAAACCGGAGACGTACCTGCGGCAAGGGTCGATCCCTGTTGCGCCGCACAGCCTTTGCTGGGCCGACACCGGGGGCCGTTCGGCCTGATCCCGCGTTCCGGCCGACCGTCCCGCCGCGCCGGTAGAGTCTCGGGCATGCGGACCAAGTGGGCGATCGTCACGGGCACGGTCTTCACGCTGCTGCTCTCCGCGTGCGGTTCCGGCGGCGATTCCGACAACACCAGCACTCCGCTGCGGCCGCCGCCGAAGGTCGCCACGCTCGGCCCGTTCGCGGGCGAGTGCGGGCACGTCACCGACGACGAGGTACGCGACCTCGGCGGCCTCGGGCAGGTATCTCAGGTTCAGCGGAATTCCGTCGGGTGCAATTGGCTCTCCGCCGGGGTCGGTTCGATCGGCGTAACCTTCGCGTCCTATCGGGGCAGCCCGATCGCTCGGGAGAAAGCCTGGGTGTCCACCCAGGGACGCAATCCGCAGACGATCGACGTCGGCGGGCGCTCCGGATGGCAGGCGCTCGACCCTAGTGGCGACGTCTGCGACCTGGCGGTGCAGCTCGGTGATGACTTCTTCGAGTGGTCCATGTCCTTTCCGCCCTACTCTTCTCATGACAACCCATGTGACAGAGTTCGCAAAATGGCCGAGTTGACCGTGCAGCGGCTGCAGTAGGAAGGGCGCGGGATGAAACCTTTTCGTGGCTCGATTCGCGGAATACTGTCCACCGTCGCCGTGTTGATGATTGCGGTTGGCTCCTCCGGCTGCGGGCAGACGGTAAGCGGTTCGGCGAAGCCCGCGGGTTCGGGGACGGGCGACACGGTCAATACCAACTTCGACAAGCTCCTGCGCGAATGTGAAATCGTCTCGCTCGCCGACATCGCGGATGCGGTCGGTGCCAAGGGAACCGCCCCGGAGCCGTCGTTTTACGGTGCGGTCTGCATGTGGTACGTGCTCGGCGCACCCGGCGGCGGTGCCATGGTCACCCTGAACTGGTACGAGATCGGCTCGCTGAACAACGAGAAGGCCAACAACGACAGGCTGGGTTACTCGACGAACAACATCACTGTGCAGGGCCGGCGTGGGCTGGAGACGCGGCGGCCGAACGATCCGGACTCCTGCGGCGTCAGTGCCGGCGCGGCGGATCAAGGGGTGATCGGGTTCTGGATCAACTATCGGCAGGGATCGGCGCACCCGGATCCGTGCGCGGGCGCGAAGAAACTCGTAGAGTTGACCCTGAACCTGGCCAGGTAGCGGGGGCGATACCCACCCCGCTTTGACCCTGTGTCGCGACCACGAGTATCGTGGATCGCTGTGCCCGGAAGCATACGGGCAAGTTCGTGCGTGACCGTAGGCCAGCGAAAGCGGCTGACACCTCCAGCGTGCCCGCGATTCGGGCCCTACGCCGCGCGCGACACGCCCGACCTCGGGGCACGTAAAACGTGGCCGGACGTGCGAGTGAAAGCTCGAAGACCAAGACATGAAGTTTCAGACACCGCGTAACTAATAAGGAAAGCCGGTCTATGCCAACCATCAACCAGCTGGTCCGCAAGGGTCGCCGCGACAAGGTCTCCAAGACGAAGACCGCGGCGCTCAAGGGCAGCCCGCAGCGTCGTGGCGTGTGCACTCGCGTGTACACCACGACCCCGAAGAAGCCGAACTCCGCGCTGCGTAAGGTCGCGCGCGTTCGCCTGACCAGCGCGGTCGAGGTCACGGCGTACATCCCCGGCGAGGGCCACAACCTGCAGGAGCACTCGATGGTGCTCGTTCGTGGCGGCCGTGTGAAGGACCTTCCCGGTGTCCGCTACAAGATCATCCGTGGCTCGCTCGACACCCAGGGTGTGAAGAACCGCAAGCAGGCCCGCAGCCGTTACGGCGCCAAGAAGGAGAAGAGCTGATATGCCACGCAAGGGCCCCGCACCCAAGCGTCCGCTGATCAACGACCCGGTCTACGGGTCCCCGCTGGTCACTCAGCTGGTCAACAAGATCCTGCTGGACGGCAAGAAGTCCACCGCCGAGCGCATCGTCTACGGCGCGCTGGAGCAGGCGCGCGACAAGACCGGCACCGACCCGGTCGTCACGCTGAAGCGCGCGCTGGACAACGTCAAGCCCGCCCTCGAGGTGAAGCCCCGCCGCGTCGGTGGCGCCACCTACCAGGTGCCCGTCGAGGTTCGGCCGGGCCGTTCCAACACGCTGGCCCTGCGCTGGCTGGTCAACTACTCCCGCGCTCGCCGCGAGAAGACCATGGTCGAGCGTCTCGCCAACGAGCTGCTCGATGCCAGCAATGGTCTCGGCGCCTCGGTGAAGCGTCGTGAGGACACCCACAAGATGGCCGAGTCGAACCGGGCCTTCGCGCACTACCGCTGGTGACGTCTGCCCGGCCCGGTGTTTCGGGTCGGGAGGCACAGTCGGCCGCGGCACCAACCTGCCGCAGCCGGCGTTGAACAGAGACGACCACAGGGTCGTCCCCGAAAATCCCATCTAGCTACGAGCGGGGAAGATTTCCGTGGCACAGGACGTGCTCACCGACCTGAACAAGGTCCGCAACATCGGCATCATGGCCCACATTGATGCGGGCAAGACGACCACAACTGAACGCATCCTCTTCTACACCGGCATCACCTACAAGATCGGTGAAGTCCACGATGGCGCCGCCACCATGGACTGGATGGAGCAGGAGCAGGAGCGTGGTATCACCATCACCTCCGCGGCTACCACGTGCTTCTGGAAAGACAACCAGATCAACATCATCGACACCCCCGGGCACGTCGACTTCACCGTTGAGGTGGAGCGGTCGCTGCGCGTGCTCGACGGCGCCGTTGCGGTGTTCGACGGCAAGGAAGGCGTCGAGCCGCAGTCCGAGCAGGTGTGGCGTCAGGCCGACAAGTACGACGTGCCGCGAATCTGCTTCGTCAACAAGATGGACAAGCTCGGCGCGGACTTCTACTTCACCGTGCAGACCATCAAGGACCGTCTCGGTGCCAAGCCGCTGGTCATCCAGCTGCCGATCGGCGCGGAGAACGACTTCGAGGGCATCGTCGACCTGGTCGAGATGAACGCGAAGGTCTGGAAGGGCGAGACCAAGCTCGGCGAAGAGTACGAGATCGTCGAGATCCCGGCCGATCTCAAGGACCGCGCGGAGCAGTACCGCCAGGAACTGCTGGAGACCGTCGCCGAGTCCGACGAGGCGCTGCTGGAGAAGTTCTTCGGCGGCGAGGAGCTCTCGATCGAGGAGATCAAGGGCGCCATCCGCAAGATGACGGTCAACTCCGAGCTCTACCCGGTGCTCTGTGGTTCCGCGTTCAAGAACAAGGGCGTTCAGCCCATGCTCGACGCGGTCATCGACTACCTGCCCTCGCCGCTGGACGTGGAGGCCACCACCGGCCACGTTCCCGGCAAGGAAGACGAGCTGCTGACCCGCAAGCCGAGCGTCGACGAGCCGTTCTCGGCCCTGGCGTTCAAGATCGCGGTGCACCCGTTCTTCGGTGAGCTCACCTATGTGCGCGTGTACTCGGGTCAGGTCGCCTCCGGCGCCCAGGTCGTCAACTCGACCAAGGGCAAGAAGGAGCGTCTGGGCAAGCTGTTCCAGATGCACTCCAACAAGGAGATGCCGGTCGCGACCGCGTCCGCCGGTCACATCTACGCCGTGATCGGGCTGAAGGACACCACCACCGGTGACACCCTCAGCGACGCGCAGAACCAGGTCGTGCTCGAGTCCATGACCTTCCCGGACCCGGTCATCGAGGTCTCGATCGAGCCGAAGACCAAGTCCGACCAGGAGAAGCTCGGCACCGCGATCCAGAAGCTGGCGCGCGAAGACCCGACGTTCTCGGTCAAGCTCGACCAGGAGACCGGCCAGACCGTCATCGGCGGCATGGGCGAGCTCCACCTCGACATCCTCGTCGATCGCATGAAGCGCGAGTTCAAGGTCGAGGCGAACGTCGGTAAGCCGCAGGTGGCCTACCGCGAGACGATCACCAAGAAGGTCGAGAAGCTCGAGTTCACCCACAAGAAGCAGACGGGTGGCTCCGGCCAGTTCGCGAAGGTCATCATCGCCCTCGAGCCGTTCGTCGGCGAGGACGGCGCGACCTACGAGTTCGAGAACAAGGTCTCGGGTGGTCGCGTTCCGCGCGAGTACATCCCTTCGGTGGACGCCGGTGCGCAGGATGCCATGCAGTACGGTGTGCTCGCGGGCTACCCGCTGGTGAACCTGAAGCTGATCCTGCTCGACGGCGCTTACCACGACGTCGACTCGTCGGAAATGGCGTTCAAGATCGCCGGTTCCCAGGCCCTGAAGGAAGCGGCTCGTAAGGCCGGTCCGGTGATCCTCGAGCCGCTCATGGCGGTCGAGGTCATCACGCCCGAGGACTACATGGGCGACGTGATCGGCGACCTGAACTCCCGCCGTGGCCAGATTCAGGCCATGGAGGAACGCAGTGGTGCCCGTGTCGTCAAGGCGCTGGTTCCGCTCTCGGAGATGTTCGGCTACATCGGTGACCTGCGGTCGAAGACCCAGGGCCGGGCGAACTACTCCATGGTGTTCAACTCGTACGCGGAGGTTCCGGCCAACGTGTCGAAGGAGATCATCGCCAAGGCGACCGGCGAGTAATACCGATGCCGGGGCAGGTGTAAGACTTGCCCCACATCAGCCGGGAGTCAGCACGACCCCAAGTAATAACCGCACTGCTGCAACTGCACGCACCAACAAGTCCAGGAGGACACCACAGTGGCGAAGGCGAAGTTCGAGCGGACGAAGCCGCACGTCAACATCGGCACCATCGGTCACGTCGACCACGGCAAGACCACGCTGACTGCAGCGATCACCAAGGTGCTGGCTGACAAGTACCCGGATCTGAACGCGGCGTTCGCGTTCGATCAGATCGACAAGGCGCCGGAGGAGAAGGCTCGTGGTATCACGATCAACATCTCCCACGTCGAGTACCAGACGGAAAAGCGCCACTACGCGCACGTCGACGCTCCGGGTCACGCTGACTACATCAAGAACATGATCACCGGTGCGGCGCAGATGGACGGTGCCATCCTCGTGGTCGCCGCAACCGACGGCCCGATGCCGCAGACCCGCGAGCACGTGCTGCTCGCCCGTCAGGTCGGCGTGCCCTACATCCTGGTCGCGCTGAACAAGTCGGACATGGTCGACGACGAGGAAATCCTCGAGCTCGTCGAGATGGAGGTCCGCGAACTGCTGGCCGCCCAGGAGTTCGACGAGGACGCGCCGGTCGTGCGTGTCTCCGGCCTGAAGGCGCTCGAGGGCGACCCGAAGTGGACCGAGTCCATCGTTGAGCTCATGAACGCTGTCGACGAGTCGATCCCGGACCCGGTCCGCGACACCGAGAAGCCGTTCCTGATGCCGGTCGAGGACGTGTTCACCATCACCGGTCGTGGCACCGTCGTCACCGGTCGCGTCGAGCGCGGCATCGTCAACGTGAACGAGGAAGTCGAGATCGTCGGCATCAAGCCGACCTCGACCAAGACCACGGTCACCGGTATCGAAATGTTCCGCAAGCTGCTCGACCAGGGCCAGGCCGGCGACAACGTCGGTCTGCTGGTTCGTGGCATCAAGCGCGAAGATGTCGAGCGTGGCCAGGTCATCGTGAAGCCGGGCACCACCACCCCGCACACCGAGTTCGAGGGCCAGGCCTACATCCTGTCCAAGGACGAGGGCGGCCGGCACACGCCGTTCTTCAACAACTACCGTCCCCAGTTCTACTTCCGTACGACTGACGTGACGGGCGTTGTGACCCTCCCCGAGGGCACCGAGATGGTCATGCCGGGCGACAACACCGAAATGTCGGTCGTGCTGATCCAGCCGATCGCCATGGAAGAGGGCCTGCGTTTCGCGATCCGTGAAGGTGGCCGCACCGTCGGCGCCGGTCGCGTCACGAAGATCATCAAGTGATTCCCTGAATCGCTGACCTGAACGGCGCCGCTCCGAAAGGAGCGGCGCCGTTTGGCATTTCGGGGCCTAGATCTCCTTGCCGGGCTTGATGTAGTCGACGTGCAGGAGGAGGTAGGCGGGTTTCGTGCAGGCGTCCGCGGTGAAGGGTTGGGGAGTGGGGGTGGGCTGGTTCGGGGGAGTGATCAGGAGGAATTGGGCGGGGGTGCGTTCGCAGTCGTAGTTGCCGGCTTGGGAGTAGCGGAGGGTGGCGTGGGCTGATTCGGTGGGGGCGAGGGTGACCGGTTGGGGGGTGGCGGAGGCGGTGTCGGGTTCGGCGGGTGGGCCCAGCGGGGCGGGAGGTGTGCCGGTGGCGAGGGAGACGCCGGGGTAGCCGGCGAGGGTGCAGGGGGCGGGGGCGGTGCTGGTGAAGACGATGGGGAGGTAGATGGAGCCGGCCGCTCCGTTGTTCTTGCCCAGGGAAACCGTGAGATCGGCGGGGGCGCAGGCGGGTACGCCAGTGGGGGCGGCCACCGGGGTGGTGGGCGTGCTGGCGAGCGTCGGCGTTCGATGAGACGGTGACGCCGCCGCGGGCGGGGTGGTGGCCATGGACGATGGGTCCCGCGTGGAGGTGCCGCATGCGGTCATGGGTAGTGCCGCAGCGAGAAGGACCAGTGCAATGCCGCGCATGGAGCAACATTAGACCCGCGCGCCGGGTTCGCGCCGGGTTCGGCGCGGTGTCGCTCAGCAGCTGAAAGCGCGGCCGACGGAGGGATCGCGCTGCGCGTCCGAGAGTTCCCGGAGGCAGCCGAACGGGACGATGCCGTCGTCGCTCATCTGCACGCCGGTGCGGCTGGCCGGGTTGACGCAGGTGAGGCCGCTGGTCGCGATGCGGCACACGTAGTCGCCGAAGGTCAGCTTGCTGTCGTACGGCAGGGTCTGCCCGTCGCCGTGGATGAAAAGGCCTGGGTCGCCACGGAATTGGCCGACCATCAGATTCTGTCCGGAGTAGTTGACGAACCCGCCGTCCCAGTTGCCGAACCCCTCGCCGGGCTTCGGGATCGGGTTCTTCAGCTTGACCGTGCAGCTGAATCCGTCGATGTGGTATTCGGTTCCGGTGATGCAGCTGATCTTTCCGGAGGGACTGACGAAGGCGATATCGCCCTTCAGGTCGGCGGCGGCCCCGGTGCCGGTGCTCGCGGAGTGGTAGCGGTTCACGTCGACCGCGGTGCCGGACTGGGCCCAGGCGATCCGGTCCTTCAGCTGGCTTTCCGGGCTCTGCGAGGTGGTGGCCGGGGCGGTCGAGGTCGTCGTCGCCCGCGGTTGGTCCGCACTGGGCTGAGGTCGACCCGAGGTGGATTGGGAGCAGGCGCTCAGCGCCAGGATTAGGGCAGCGAGTGCCGCGATTCGCATATTCCCCACACTAGTCGTTGTGTCGCAACGCAATCCGGCGGTGGTTCGCCCGCGAGGTGATTCGATGACCTCCGAGGTTATCGCGCCGGAGCGGACCGCTCCGTTAGCGTCGGAAACGAGAACGCGATCAGACGATTCGGAGAACATATGCGTAAGTCCGCCCTCGCCACCGAACTCGGCGTCACCGCGGGCGCGCTGCGCCACGGGATGCCCTACCTGGCGCTGGGTGCCGGCCGCCCGCTGGTGTTCCTGCGCTGGTTCACCCCGGATCACGCGAATCCGCGCGGCTGGATGCGTGACTCCGAGATCAAACTGCTGACTCCGCTGGCCCGGCACTTCCGGGTCTACGCGGTCAACCGCGCGCCGGGGATGCCCGAGGGCACCTCGATGGCCGATATCGCCGCCGAGCACGCGGACGCGCTGCTGGCCGAGTTCGGCGTGCCGGTGGACGTGCTCGGTGTCTCCTCGGGCGGCTCGGTGGCCTTGCAACTCGCGGCCGATCATCCGGCCGCGGTCCGGCGGGTGGTCATCGCCTCGTCCGGCTACCGCTTGGATCCGCTGGCCAAGCAGAGTCAGATCCGCTACGGCGAAGCGGCATTCGCGGGTCGCCGCGCATTGCATCACATGGCGTCGACCACCGTCTCCTCGCCGCTGCTGGCCCGTGCGGCCGGCGCCGCGATGTGGCTGATCGACCCGCTCGCCCGCCCGCGGAACCCCGCGGACACCCTCGCCTTCGTCCGCGCCGAAGACGCTTTCGACCTGTCCGGCCGGCTCGGCGAGATCACCGCACCCACCCTGGTCATCGGCGGCGAACGCGACGCCGCCTACAGCACCGAGAACTTCCGCCGCACCGCCGACGGCATCCCCGACTCCCGCCTGCTCCTCTACCCCGGCACCAGTCACATGGGCGTCCCGAAACACCCCCGCTTCGCCGCCGACGTCACCGAATTCCTCACCGCCGCACACCCGCTCACCCGCTGATCCTGGGGGTCGGCGCCCAGTGCCCGGACCGGCGAACACCACCCGCCGCCTCGCCCGCGGCCCGGATTCGCCCGGCCAGTCGCGCCGGATCGGCGAGGTCGGCCCAGCTCCAGCGGACCACCGACCAGCCGAGGGCCCGCAACCGATCCGCCCGGTTCTGCTCCGCGATGGTCATCGGCAACGGCAGGTGCGGGTCGGGGGATCCATCGCCATATTCGACATCACCGTCGAATTCACCGATCACGCCCATCCCCGCGAACAGGAAATCGACGCGCGCGACACATATTTCGTCATCGGTGAAAATCCGGGCCTGCAATTCGGGCTCGGGTAAACCCGCCCGCTGGAGCAGTACCCGGCTCCGCGACTCCCCGACGCTTTCACTGCGGCCGTCGAGGAATTCGATAACCCGCGTGGCCAGCCGCCACCCGCGCCGCCGGCGCATAACCTGCTCGCGCAATTCGCCCACCGTGGTGTGGCCTTGGCGCAGCGCGCTGTCACCGATCGCAACGGCGGGCTCGAAACCGGCCGACCGCGCGATATCGACGACCGTTCGCGGCACCGTCGTCACCCGAAGACCGTTGACCAGGGTGATCTCGTCCGGCTCCAGCTGCGCCGCGTGCAGGACCAGGTGTTTCTTGATGAACCCGCCGTTGGCCCGGTTGCGCGTCATGTGCGCGCGTTCCAACGGCAGCGACCACGCGGGTAGCCCGTGAATCACCGATGCCGAACAATGGCTCGCCACCGCATCATCGGACATCGCCGCGCAGGTCGCCATGGCGAGCAACAGATGACGTCCGGTAGAAGTGAGCTCTTGTCCCGGCGCAGTCAGATAGTGGCCGGCGCGCACGCGCCGCCACTTCCCGGACCGGCAGAGCCGTTGCAATTCACCGTCGGACATCCCGGCCGCCAGGGCCTGCCGACGCGAGATCAGTTGCGGTGCATCCATACCGCGATCGTGGCTCGAGCCCGAACCCGGCGACACCCCTGGTCCGGCGATTGTGCATAACACGCACCCTGTGGATAACTTCGAACCTCAGCCGAGCTGAGTCATCCCCGCGGCGACCACCTGGGCGACATTGAGCAGATCTTCGGCGGTTGGGATCGGCACGCCGTCCAACGCGTGCAGCCGATCGGTGCTCGCGATGGCGAACATGGCGGACACCCACGCGGCCGCACAGGCCCGCAGCGTCCCCGGTCGCACCGGCACCGTCGCACTCGCCTGCAACACCCGCGCCGTGACATCCAGCAATTGATCGCGCAGTTGCCGCAATTGGCGTCGCACATCGGGATGGGTATCGGCCTCGCGCCACATGATCACCCGCAGCACCGAGGAGTGGTGGTCGCGCAGATTGAGCGCCGCGTCCAGCGCGACCAGACTGGCCGCCGGATCGCCGGGGGCGACCACGGTATCGATGTCATCGATCGGGTGCGCGGGCACCCGCTCGTCCATCAACGCCGACAGAATCGAATCCTTGGTCGGGAAGTAGTAGAAGACAAGACCTTTCGGCACATCCGCGGCACCGGCGATGGCGGCCGTCGCGGTGGCGTCGAATCCCTGTGCCGCGAAGAGCTTTTCGGCGGCGTCCAGGATGAGTTGCCGGGCGTCGCCGTCCACCTTCGCGCTACGCCTGCGCCCGGCCCTCGGTTCCTTCCCCGGTCGCTTGGCGGCTGCCCGGCGACCGGGTTTCGGCATCTGCATCAGTGGTGTGTCGCCGCGCCGTGCAGACGTCCCGACACCGTCGGCAGCGCCGCCACCGCGACCACCGCCGTCACTACCCCGACTACCCATGCGGTCCAGGATGCGCCGCGGTAATCGGTGAAGTCCATTGCCCAGGGGGAAATGAACAGCAAAACGCCGAACAGGCCCATCGCGTAGTCGGCGTTCGCCCCGAGGGCGGGCCGGTACATCTGCGCCAGGCCGGTGAGCGCGATGAGCACGCCGAGCACGACCAGTGACCACATCGCTTTGTCGGTGGTCTCCAGCCACAGGGGTGAGAGCGTGGCGAAGACTCCCAGCACTACGGCCAGGAGATCCTGTGCGCGACTTTCGGTGAACATGGTGTGCCTCCTATGGGCTCAGGAATATGTCCTGTCTTCGGTATAGACCTGATTGACCGCCCGATCAATATCGGAACGGATACGATTGCCCCCCATCGCCGAGTGAGCGGGTTCACTCGAGTACTGAACCAAGCAGACGTTAGGGTGAGCTGCGTGGCACCTTCAGCAACAGATTCCGCGCCGATCGTGATCGTCGGCGCCGGGCTCGCCGGCCTGCGCACCGCCGAGGAATTGCGGCGCGCCGGGTATGCAGGCGAACTCGTTCTGCTCGGCGACGAAGGCCGGTTGCCGTACGACCGGCCGCCGCTGTCCAAGCAATTCGTCCGCGGCGAAACCGACGACACCACCTTGCGTCCCGCCGAGTTCTTCGCCGAGAAGCAGATCGACCTGCGCCTCGACACGGCGGCGACCGGCGTCGACACCGCCGCGCGCGAGGTCTGCCTCGCCGACGGCTCGACCCTCGGTTACGACCAGCTGATCCTCGCCACCGGCCTGCGTCCGCGCCGGCTGCCCGGTCTGCCCGAACTGAAGGGCGTGCACGTGCTGCGCGGCCACGCCGACGCCACCGCGCTGCGCGCCGAATTGGCCAAGGCCACAACGGCACTCGTGGTCGGCGCCGGTTTCATCGGCTGCGAGCTCGCGGCCAGCTTCCGCGCTCGCGGCGTCGAGGTGGTGCTGGTCGAGCCCCAGCCGACCCCGCTCGCCGCGGTGCTCGGCGAACAGGTCGGCGCGCTGGTGGCCGAACTGCACCGCGGCGAGGGCGTCGACCTGCGCTGCGGCACCGGGCTGGACACTCTGCTCGCCGACGGTGATCGGGTGCGCGGCGCGGTCCTGTCCGACGGCACCGAGGTCGCCGCCGACCTGGTGGTGATCGGCATCGGCTCGCGCCCGGTGACCGAATGGCTCGCCGATTCCGGCATCGCCCTGGCCGACCCGGCGCAGGGCGGCGGGGTGGTGGCCGACGAGGTGGGCCGCACCTCGGCCGAACGGGTCTGGGCGGTCGGCGACGTCGCCGCCTGGCTGCACGAGACCGGCCACCGCAAGCGAGTCGAACACTGGACCAGCGCGGGTGAGCAGGCCCGCCTGGTGGCCTGCGCCCTGCTCGGCGCCGCCCCGCCGACCGCGGCCAGGGTCCCGTACTTCTGGAGCGACCAGTACGACGTGAAGATCCAGGCCCTCGGCACGCCGAGCGCCACCGACGACGTGCACGTGGTCGTCGACGACGGTCACAAGTTCCTCGCCTACTACGCCCAGGACGGCAAACTCACCGGTGTCGTCGGCGCGGGTCTGACCGCCCAGGTGATGAAGACCAGAGCCAAGATCGCCGCGGGCGTCCCGGTCGCGGAACTGCTCGCGGCCGGCTGAGTTCGGCCGCTTGGCCGCACTTCTCGACTGCTCGATCCCCGAGTCGAGCCTGGTCGGCCGGTACCGCGGCGCGGCGCGGCCGCCGGTCGAACCGCTGCCGCGCAAATCGCGTCGGAGCACTGTAATACGGTTGTCCCTGTGATCGTCGCGCTCATCGATTCGGGTCTCGGGCTGCTGCCCACATCCGCTTGGCTGCGCAAGCTGCGGCCGGACGTGGATCTGCTGCTGCAATTGGACCCCGACGGCGCACCGTGGGGGCCGAAGCCGGATCAGTGGACCATCGACCGCGTGGTCGAGACCGCCCGCACCTCGATCGAGTTGGGCGCCGAGGTGATCGTGATCCCGTGCAACACCGCGAGCGTCACCGCGCTGGAGCATGTGCGCGTGGAGGTCGGCCCCGACGTGCCGGTCATCGGCACCGTGCCCGCGATCAAACCCGCGGCCGCCGTCTGCCGGTCGGTGGCGGTCTGGGCCACCGCGGCGACCACCGCCAGCCGGTATCAGGCGGATCTGATCGCCAAGTTCGGCGGCGACGCGGACGTGGTCGGCGTGGCCTGCCACGGCCTCGCGGACTCGATCGATCGGGGCGACCTGGTCGCGGCGCGCGAGTCCATCGCCCGCGCCGTGGAGCAGACCCCGGCCGATGTCGAGGGCGTCGTGCTCGGCTGTACCCACTACCCCCTGGTGATCGACTCGATCGTCGCCGCGCTGCCCGACGGCGTCCGCCTCTTCGACAGCGCGCAAGCCGTTGCCGCGCAAACCATTCGGCGGATGGACGCGCTCGGCCGCCCGACGCCGGGCAACGGCGAGGTGATCGTGCGCAACAGCGGACGGCCCGGCGAATTGCCTGCCAGCGCGGCCAGTTTCGAATCCGGCCGAATCCTGGGTGCGCAGGGTTGACGCCACCGCGGCCGAAGGGAGCGGGCAGATGACCGCAGCGGACGTGCAGGCCGCACTACGCGCGGTAGCGAACCCGGCGGACGCGATCCATCTGCAGCGGTTCTTCAAGACCGGTCCTGGGGAGTACGGCGAGGGCGATGTCTTCATCGGCGTGCGCGTGCCCGTCAGCCGGGGCATCGCGAAACGTTATGCGGCACTGTCGCTCGACGAGATCGACGTGCTGCTGGACAGTGCCGTGCACGAGGATCGGTTCGCCGGGCTGATCATCCTCAACGCCAAGTTCGCCAGGGCATCCAAGCCGGGCGCCTTCGACGACGCGGCCCGCGCGGAGATAGTGGAGCGTTATCTCGCCGCGGTGCGCCGTGGCCGGGTGAACAACTGGGATCTGGTCGACGCGTCCGCCGAAAACATCATCGGCCCGTGGTTGTTGGACAAACCGCGCGACCTGCTCTTCGACCTGGCCCGCGCGGATTCGTTGTGGGAGCGCCGGGTTGCCCTGCTCTCCACCTTCGCTTTCATCAAATCCGGTGACGCCACAACCACTTTCGAGCTGTCCGAGCGCCTGCTCGACGACCGCCGCGACCTCATCCAGAAGGCGCTCGGCTGGATGCTGCGCGAAGTCGGCAAGCGCATCGATCAGCGACTGCTGACCGGCTTCCTGGACGAGCACGCGGCGAACCTGGGCCGCACCGCCCTGAGCTACGCCACCGAACACCTCGACGCCGCACTGCGCGCCGGCTATCGCGCGCGGTAGCCCCGGCTCAGAACTGGATCTTCAGGTGATCCGTCACCGGATGTGCCTGGCAGCCAAGGATGTAACCGTTCTCGATGTCCTCCGGGTCGAGGATCTCGGCGTTGTCCATCTCGACCTTGCCCTCGAGCACCGTGCACGCGCACGACCCGCATTCGCCCTCCTGGCAGGAGTACGGCACGTCGAGCCCCTTGGCCAGCATGATGTCCACCAGGGTCTGCTTGCGCGGCCACTTCAGCTCGTGCACCTCGCCGTCGAGTTCCACCTCGACCGTGGCCGCGCCCGCGGCCTCCTCGTCGGACACCTCGACCGGCGCCTGATCCGCGAACGGGTCTCCGGCAAGGGAATTGAACACCTCGGCGTGCGTGCGCGTGCGCGGCACCCCGAGCCGGCCGAGCGCGTCGTGCACCCGGTCCATGAACGGCTTCGGCCCGCACATGAACGCCTCGTACGCCTGATACGGCCCGACCAGGGTGGCGAGCGCGTCGGCGGTCGGCAGGCCCTGCAGGTATTCGAGCCAGTGGATCACGGTCAGCCGCTGCGGGTGCTTGTCCGCCAGCTCGCGCAGCTCGGCGGCGAAGATCACCGACTCGTGGTCCCGGTTGGCGTACACCAGCACGATTCGGCCGTTGCCGCGCGCGAGCGCCGACTTCAGGATCGACATCACCGGCGTGATCCCGCTGCCCGCGCCGAACAGCAGCAGATCCGCGTCGAGATCCTTGGGCGTGAAAACGCCTGAGGGGGGCAGGACTTCGAGCGAGTCGCCCGCTTTCAGGTTGTCGCACAACCAGTTCGAGCCGTACCCATCGACGGTTCGCTTGACCGTGACCTTCGGCCGATCGTCGGTGTACGGCGAGCTGGCCAGCGAGTAGCAGCGCGCCACCGAGCCGGTCCGCTCGCTCGGGATCCGCAGCGTGAGAAACTGGCCGGGCTGGTAGCGGAACCGCTCGGCCAGTTCGTCCGGGATGTCGAAGACCAGTGAGCAGGTATCGGCCGTCTCGGTGATGACCGCGGCTACCCGCAGTACGACCGATCGCGAGCCGTGTGGAACCTCGACTGTGGTCATGTCGTCCTCTCGAACCTGGTACCGGCGCTGCGCGGCGGCAAAACTAGAACGTGTTGCAGTTTTATCGTACGTCGGACTCCGGTTGCCGGACAAGCTGAGCCTCCAGGCCGGAGATCAGCACCTCCATGCCGAAGTCGTAGGCGTACTTACCGCGCAGGTCGGCCATGTACTTGGTGGCGCGCTCGACCGCCTCGGGCAGCGCGACGTCCGACAGCGGCGCGCGATCGCGCGGATTCACCCGGCTGCGGCCGAACAGGTAGGTGTGGATCGTCGCGTACGCGGCCAGCACATTGCGATCGGTGAAGCCCGCCTCGAGCAGGATCTCCATGATGGCCGCGATCAGGTCGAGCTGTTTACCGAGCATCTGCTCGATCAGCACGTCGCCGAGGCCGGGGTGCTTGCGCAGCTTGTCGTCGATCTGGTCGATCAGGTCGCGCAGCCGGCGCTGCCACGGGCCGGATTCCGCTGGTGGCGTGCGCACTCCGGTCAGCGCGGCGGTGGCGACCAGGTCGAGCAGCTCGCGCTTGTCCGCGACGTAGTAGTACGGCGCCATCGGCGAGACCCCGAGCTCGCGGGAGAGTCGCCGCATCGACAGCTTCTCCACGCCGTCTTCGCGGACCACCCGCAGCGCGGCCTCGACGATCTCGGATTCCGAGAGGGTACTGCCGCCTCCGCTCGCCTGCATTCGTCCGACTCCCATGCCACCTCTACCACCGCGGGCGCGTGTCGCCCGTCACGTCCTGTTCAGCTGCTTTCCATCCGAAGTCTAGAGGGCGCGGCTGCCGCGGGTTCGGTGTGCGTGCGACTGGGCGGAACCGCCGAGCAGGGATATTCGATCTCCGTGAGCCCGCGGAAGGCCGGTCGGTAGACATTGGCCAAGTATTCGAGGTGGAACAGGTTCCATTTTGTCAGCGAATGACGTTATCGTGTGACGGCGGCCACCAGCTGGCGGTCGCAGGCACGGATCGCTCGCTCGGAGGTAGAGATGCCGGAATACGGATCCAACGGACACACCGACACCGACCACTCGGGAACGGTCGGCACGGTCGAGGCACACGAGGACACGGCACCGCTGATCGAGGAGACCCTCATCGAAGAGGTATCCATCGACGGCATGTGCGGCGTGTACTGACGAAGGCGGTGGAGACCATGCTCGATCTCGATACCCGATGGCAGTTGCATCCCCGGGTGGCCCTGCGGCCGGAACCGTTCGGTGCGCTGCTCTACCACTTCGGCACCCGCAAGCTCTCCTTCCTGAAGAGCCCGCGGATCGTCGAGATCGTGCGGTCACTGCCGGAGCACGCCTCGGCCCGCACGGCCATGCGCGCGGCGGGCGTCACCGACGCGAATTCCGCGCAATACGTGAAAGCGCTGACCCAGCTGGTCGATTCGGACATGATCGTCGGTGCGCCCGCGGACGCTCCGCTGGCGCCCGCCGCCGTCCGTTCGGCCGCGGCGCCGTCGGCGACGGGGGTGGTCCCGTCGTCCGACCGGGCGGTGCGCCTGATCGATCGGTTCGAAACCGGTCTGGCCGCACCGATTTGCCTGACCTGGGAACTGACCTACGCCTGCAACCTGTCGTGCGTGCACTGCCTGTCCTCGTCCGGCCGCCGGGATCCGCGCGAGCTGAGCACCGAACAGTGCAAGGCGCTGATCGACGAGTTCGAGCGCATGCAGATCTTCTACGTGAACATCGGCGGCGGCGAACCGACCGTGCGCCCGGACTTCTGGGAGCTGGTCGACTACGCGACCGCGCATCACGTCGGAGTGAAGTTCTCTACCAACGGAGTTCGGATCACCCCGGAGGTCGCCGCCCGGCTGGCCGCGAGCGACTATGTCGACGTACAGATTTCGCTGGACGGCGCCGACGCCGCGGTGAACGACGCGGTGCGCGGGCCCGGCTCCTACGACATGGCCATCCGCGCGCTGGAAAACCTTGCGGCGGCGGGCTTCCGGGACGCGAAGCTGTCCGTCGTGGCGACCAGGCACAACATCGGTCAGCTCGACGAGTTCCGGGCGATCGCCGAAAAGTACGGCGCCACCTTGCGATTGACCCGGCTGCGGCCGTCCGGTCGCGGCGCGGACGTCTGGGACGAGCTGCATCCGACCCAGGAGCAGCAGCGGGTGCTCTACGACTGGCTGGTGCGCAACGGCGAGGGGGTGCTCACCGGCGACTCGTTCTTCCACCTGTCCGCGTTCGGCGAGGCGCTGCCCGGGTTGAACATGTGCGGCGCGGGCCGGGTGGTCTGCCTGGTCGACCCGCTGGGCGACGTGTACGCCTGCCCGTTCGCCATCCACGATCGGTTCCATGCCGGAAATGTGGTGTCCGACGGTGGTTTTCGCACGGTCTGGCACGAGTCGGCGCTGTTCGCCGAACTTCGTGAGCCGAGCGGGGGCGGCGCGTGCGCGTCGTGCAGTCACTACGACTCGTGCCGCGGCGGCTGCATGGCGGCCAAGTTCTTCACCGGCCTGCCCGCCGACGGACCGGACCCGGAATGCGTCCAGGGCTACGGCGAGGCCGCGCTGGCCGACACCGCGCGGCTGATCCCGCGCTCGTCGGTCGATCACTCCCGGCGGGTGACGCCGCGCGCCGGCGCGCGCAAGCCCGCGCCGGTTCCGCTCACCCTGTCCGTGACGCGCCCGAGCGTATTTCCGCCTGAACGTCCGCCGGCCCGTGCCTGCGACGAGAGTCCGCTGGCCTGATGCGCGGCAGTAGCCAGTCGTATGCTGCCGCTCGCGCGGCGGAGGTCTTCCGGTCACGACCGGCCGATTGCCGCCGCGTTGCCGGATGCTGGAATCGCGCGGGAGTCGGCGCTTCGCCGTCCGCCGCAACGACTGTCGCGGGGCTCGGCGTGCCGGATTCGTGCGGAATTCTGTCCTTTAAACCGGACGGATGATGCTTGTGCGCGAATCTCCGCCTAGCATGCCAGGAATGCGCCATGATCGCCTGCCCGACGGATTCGGGGTGCGGATTGATCCACGGGTACGCGCATACTCCGGAGGGCGGGTGCTGATCGGCGGCTCGCCGGCTCGGTTGCTGCGACTTGCCCCGGAGGCCGCCGAGATGATCGGCGACGGGTACCTCGAGGTGACCGGCCCGAAGTCCGCGACCGTTGCCAGACGGCTGCTCGACTCCGGAGTTGCCAACCCGCGTCCCCGGCTGCTTCCGTCCCCCGAGGACGTCACCGTCATCGTGCCGCTGCACAACAATCCCGACGGTCTGGCCCGGCTACTCGCGGCACTGCGCGGGCACAACGTCATCGTCGTCGACGACGGCTCGGACCAGCCGGTGCAGATCCCGCGCGACCGGGGCACCCGCTGCCGGGTGACCGTGCTGCGCCACGACGAGAAGCAGGGCCCCGCCGCCGCGCGCAACGCCGGATTGAAGGCCGCGACAACCGACTTCGTCGCGTTCCTCGATTCCGACGTGGTGCCGCGCAGCGGCTGGCTCGAGGTGATGCTCGGGCACTTCAGCGACCCGGAGGTGGCGCTGGTCGCCCCCAGGATCGTCGCGCTGGATCCGGAGTCCAATGCCCTTGCCCGCTACGAGCACACCCGCTCCTCGTTGGACCTGGGCCGGCGCGAGGCCGCCGTGCAGTCGCACGGTCTGGTCTCCTACGTGCCGAGTGCCGCGCTGCTGGTGCGCCGCCGCGCGCTGCTGGCGCAGGACGGCTTCGACGAGTCGATGCTGGTCGCCGAGGACGTCGATCTGTGCTGGCGGCTCGAGCAGGCCGGCTGGCGGCTGCGTTACGAGCCCGCCGCGCACGTCGCGCACGATCACCGGGTCTCCTTCCGCGCCTGGTTCGGCCGAAAGATGTTCTATGGCACGGGCGCCGCGCCGCTCGGCGAGCGCCATCCGGGAATGGTCTCGCCGCTGTCGCTGCCCTCCTGGACGATGCTGGCCGCGTTCCTGTTCGCCACGCTGTCCAGGTGGGGACTGATCGGCGGGGTGATCACCCTGGTCACCGCGCTGGTCCGACTACGCCGGGTCTTCGCCGAGCTGGACAACCCCACGCGGATCGCCGCGATCTACCTGTCCCGCGGCTTCTTCGCCGGGCTGTGGCGGCTGGCCTCGGCGATGTGCAGGCACTACTGGCCGGTGACGCTGGTGGCCATGCTTGCCTCGCGGCGCATCCGGCGCATCGCGATCACCATGGCCGTCGCGGACGGCCTCGCCGACTGGTTCACCCATCGTGATGCCGGTGGCCTCGACCCGGTGCGCTACGTGGCGTACAAGCGGCTCGACGACATCGCCTACGGCACCGGCCTCTGGGTGGGCGCGTTCCGCGCGCGCAGCCCGGAATCGCTGAAACCCACTGCGCCGTCGCACTGATCGGCGCGGTCACATTGATCGGACAGGGTTCGGATGACCGACACGCTCATCGTCGGCGGCGGTACCGCGGGCTGCGTGCTCGCGGCGCGGCTGACTGAGAATCCGGACCACACCGTCCGACTGCTGGAGGCCGGGCCGATGTGGCGCGCGCCGGCGGGATTTCCGGCGGAGCTGCTCGACGCCACCCGCCTGCCGGTCGGCGCGGACGCGTCCTGGCTGTGGCGCTATCCGGTCACGCTGGCCGACGACGGCGTCGCGGTCAGCGCGAACATCGTGCGCGGCAGGGTGATCGGCGGTTCCGGCGCGGTCAACGGCGGTTATTTCGTGCGGGCCACCGCCGCGGACTTCGCGGCGTGGAGCGGCGAGCTCGGTCCGTCGAAGCTGTGGTCGTTCGATGCGGCGCTGCTCGCCTACTGCCGTTCGGAGCGCGACCTGGACTTCGGCGATCGCCCGTGGCACGGGCGATCCGGCCCGATTCCGGTGCGCCGCAGCGCGAATCCCGTTGCGTCCAGTCAGCGGTTCGCGAGTGCCTGTGCCGCACTGGGCTTTCCGGCGATTCCCGATCTGAACGACGCGCAAGGTGCGGTCGTCGGCCTAGGCGCGGTGCCGTGCAATATCGAGGACGGTAAGCGGGTCAGCGCGGCGTCCGGATATCTCCTGCCCGCGTTGTCCAGGCCGAACCTCACCGTTGAGGGCGCGACCTCGGTGCTACGCATCCGTTTTCGCGGCGCACACGCCATCGGCGTCGACGTAGTGCAGGAGAACCGGACCGAAACCATCCTGGCCGACCGCATCGTGCTCAGCGCGGGCGCGATCGAATCCGCCGCGCTGCTCCTGCGTTCCGGTATCGGCACCGCCGACCACCTTCGGGCCCTGGATATCCCGGTGGTCCAGGACGCGCCGGTCGGCGCCTGGTTCACCGACCACCCGGAGATCGGCCTCGAATACCGGCTCGATGTCGGCGAACAGGCAACCGTCCCACTGGAATACGTGCTGGAGCTGGACGACATCGAGATCCGGCCGTACACGGTCGCTTTCCGCGCAGGCGTGCAACGCCTCGGTGTCGCCCTCATGCGCCCACGGTCCGCGGGCGTGCTGCGCCTGCGCTCGGCCGACCCCGCTGTGCCACCGGTGATCGAGCATCGGTACCTCTCGGCCGAGCACGATCGGACCCGGCTGCGTGCCGCCGTCGCGACGGCGGCGCAGGTGCTGCACCGGATGTCCGCGCAACCGGTCACCGATCCGGTGCCGCAGCGGCCGAAAGCCGCCGCCGCCTGGCTGCGCGCGAATCTGGCTACCTCGCAACACCTGTCCGGAACCTGCCGAATGGGGCCCGCCGCCGACGATCGGGCGGTGGTGGACGAGTTGTGCCGGGTGCACGGGGTGACCGGCTTGTCGGTGGTCGATCTCTCCGTCGTTCCGGTGCCGCTGAGCCGCGGGCCGCAGGCGAGCACGGTGATGATCGCGGAAAACGTGGCGGACTACCTCGGGCGGTGATGTGGAAGACGGATAGGTCACATTTGTGCGGGGTACAAACACGGTGTGACCTGGCGGACAAACGCAGGCATCCGCCCTTGTCGCGGTATAGCCGCCGGTACAGTTTGGGTCGGAAAGAAAGGCAAATGGTCAGCAACATTGCAGGTGGGCGGCACCCACAGCACGGCGTCGAGCCCGGCACGCAACTCGGCGCGCTCGAGGCCTATGCCGCGCAAGCCCACGGATACCTTAGCGCGGGTGGCGATCAGCTTACCCAGCTTGCCGGATTGTTGCGCCCTGCCGTGCTCGAATCCTGGTTGCGCAGCGTGCGCGGCGGCGTCGATCCGCTCGATCCGCTGGACGGGCGCGGTCTGCGCGGCGCCGATCTGCAGCGCTATCGCGAGGCGCATCCGATCGCCACGCTGATGCCGCTGATCGACAAACTTCTCGTACAGGACACGGCCAGAACGGGTTTGATCGTCGTGGTCGCCGATCAGTTCGGCCGGGTGCTGTCCGTGCACGGCAATCCGGATCAGGTCGGTGCCGCCGCGGAGATCGGATTGCGGGCCGGCGACGATCTGAGCGAGCGCCGCATCGGCACCAACGCGGTCGGCATGGTGGTGCGCACCGGCCGGGCCGCCTGGATCCACGGTCCCGAGCACTTCCTGCACCGGATGCATCTGATCACCGGAGCCGCCGCGCCGGTCCACGATCCGGACGGCAGGCTGGTCGGCGTGCTGATGATCGCGGGCGGCGTGCGGGTCGCCCAGCCGGAGATCCTCGCCCTGGTCAAGGCCGCCGCGACGGCCGCGGAGATGGATCTGCTGCTGGCCGCCATGCGTTCGACCCGGCACGGCGCGCCGGGCGGCCAGGCGCTGGACGCCCCGGCGTCGGGCCGGCTCGGTCTGGAGGTGCTCGGTCTCGGGCAGCCGCAACTGAGCGTGGCGGGTGACCGGGTTCCGTTGTCGCAGCGGCACGCCGAGATCCTGCTGCTGCTCACCGAACACCTGGAGGGCCTCGGCGCCGATCACCTCGCGCTGCTGCTGGACGACACGGATCTGGACAACGGCACCATCCGGGCCGCGGTGTCCCGCCTGCGCAGCGTGGTCGGCCCGACCGTATTCGGTTCGCGCCCTTACCGTTTGCGCGTCCATGTCGCAACCGATGTGGAGGCGCTGCGGGCCGCGCTCGACTCCGGTGATGTCGATGCGGCATTGCGGCTCTATGCCGGACCGGTACTCCCGCGCTCGACCGCGCCGGGAATTATCGACATTCGCGACGAGCTGCGGGTGCGGCTGCGCACCGCGGTCCTGAGTTCCGGTGATTCCGGCGTGCTGCGCCGTTGGACCGCGGGTGCCGAGGGCCGCGACGACGCCGCCGCGTGGGCCGCCTACCGGGCGACGGTCGATCGTGATTCGCCCCTGTATGCGCAGATCGAGGCCAAGATCCGGGTGCTCGATCGCCGCCTCGGCGCCGATGCAACGTGGATGCAACGTTCCGGCTCATAGTCTGCACTTCCGAACGTGTGGTAGCTCACAAACGCGGCCGTGATGTGGTCGCGCACACACTTCTGTCTGGCCGCGTCGGCGCTGGTAGTAGCACTGGACAAGTGACCAGAAGTTTTTAAGGGAAATAGTTCCTTTTTATTAACCGAGCGCCTAATGTTCGCACTGCACGGATCAGCTTCGTGTGATGTAACCGACATGGCCGCGACGCCCGCCGAGCGGCAGTGAAGTTGGAGGAACGAGCAAGAGTTGGGCCGACGGCGGGAAATCTGTCGGAACTCGCGCTGACGCTTCGCGTTACGCGCATTCACTGAATCGCCTGTGCTGGTCGATGCCATGCATTCGGGCTCGGCCCGCCCTGCCATGGCTTATTCGCGCTGCCCAAAACCATTCGGCCAGCTGTTTTTTCGCCAATCTAGGAGGCTCTGGTGCACGGTACGGAGTTGGGCCGGTTCAGTGCGCGGCCGCCGGCGGCCGCGGTCCCCGCATCGTTTCCGCTCAGCCCCGCTCAGCTCGGCGTCTGGTACGCGCAGCTGCTCGATCCGGACGTGCCGATCAATATCGCGCAGTACGTCGACGTGCGCGGCGAGCTGGATGCCGCCCTGCTGCAACAGGTCTCGGCCGAGGCGGGCCGCGAGTACGAATCGGTGATCGTGCGGCTCGGCGAATCCGGCGGTGTGCCGTATCAATGCGTCGACCCGGCGCTCTCGATCGACATTCCGCTGCTCGACCTGCGCACCCGGCCCGATCCCGAACGCGCCGCGCACGAATGGATGCGCGCCGACGCGAGCACGCCGGTCGACCTGCTGACCGATCGGCTGTTCGCGGGCGCGGTGCTGCGGATCGCCGAGCATCGGTACTTCTGGTATCTGCGGGTGCATCACATCGTGCTGGACGGATACGGCGCCCTGACCAACATGATGCGGATCGCCGAGCTGTACACCGCGCGACTGCGCGGCACCGAACCTGGACCGGTGCGGCCGAGCGCGCTGGTGGACCTGGTCACCGGCGAACTCGACTACCTGGGCAGCGCCCGCCGGGCGGCCGACCGCACGCACTGGGCCGAACGGGTCGCCGGGCTGGACGGTGCGACCAGCCTCGACGGACGCACCGCGGCGCGCGCAGCGAGCAACCTGATCGCCGGTCGGCCACTGTCGCAGACCCAGGTGTCCCGGCTGAATTTGCTTGCCGAAAGCCAGGATTCGACGCCCGCGGTGGTGCTGCTCGCCGCGTTCGCCGGCTACCTCGCCCGGCTGGCCGATCGGGACGAGGCGGTGCTCAGCCTCCCGGTCACCGCGCGCACCACGGCGGCGCTGCGGCGCTCGGCGGGCATGCTGTCGAACATCGTGCCGCTGCGGCTGCCGATCGGCGCGACCACCTGGGGTGCGCTGCTGCGCGCGACCAGGGTCGAGGTGACCGGCGCGCTGCGCCACCAGCGCTACCGCCACGAGGACATCCGGCGCGACGCCGAGCAGGCCGGCGGCTCGGCGGGCCGCGCGCTGTTCGGACCGCTGGCCAACATCATGCTGTTCCGCAACGATCTGACCCTCGGCGATACGGTCGGCTACTACCGCGTGCTGTCCACCGGCCCGGTCGAAGACCTCAGCCTGAACGTCTACTACGGCGAACGCGACGGCGTGCACGTGGATTTCGAGGCCAACCCGAATCTCTACACCGCCGACGACATCGCCAGGCACCACGCCCGCTTCCTCCGCTATCTCGAACGGTTGCTCGTCACCGACGCGACCACGCCGATGAGCGAGGTCCCGGTCGCGACCGAGCTGGAGCTCGAGGTCAGCACCCGAATCTGGAACGCCACCGCCTTCGACGTGGACGCGGTGCTGTCGGATCGCTGCTCGGGCGCCGCGCCCAGGGCCACGCTGGTCGCGATGTTCGAAGCGCAGGCGGCACGCACCCCGGACGCGGTCGCCGTGCGATACCCGGGCGCGGCGGATCTGACCTACGCCGAGTTGTCCGCGCGCAGTAACCAACTGGCGCGGCACCTGATCGCGCGGGGCGCCGGGCCGGAGACCCTGGTCGCGCTGCACATTCGGCGCTCACCCGAACTCGTGGTCGCGATCTACGCGATCCTCGCGGCCGGCGCCGCCTACGTGCCGCTGGACCCGGACCATCCGGCCGAGCGCACCGCGCACATCCTGGACCGCGCCCGCCCGACGTGTGTGCTGATCACCGAGGACGACGTGGTCGCCGCGGCACCGGTGCTCCGGCTGAACGAGCTCGGGGCGACCGGCCCCGCGGGCCGCGTGTGGGATCGCGAGCGCACCGCCGCGCTGCGTTCGGAACACCCCGCGTATGTGATCTTCACCTCCGGCTCCACCGGGCTGCCGAAGGGGGTGGCGATCACCCATCAGGCGATCGTGAACCGGCTCGTCTGGATGCAGAGCACCTACCGGCTGAGCGCCGAAGACGTTGTGTTGCAGAAGACTCCGGCAACCTTCGACGTCTCGGTCTGGGAGTTCTTCTGGCCGTTGCAGATCGGCGCGACACTGGTGCTCGCGCATCCCGAGGGCCACCGCGATCCGGCCTACCTCCGCGCGCTGATCGCCGAGTACGGCGTCACCACAGCGCATTTCGTGCCATCCATGCTGGAGGTGTTCCTGGCGAATCACGACTTCGCCCGCCGGAGCACGCTGCGCTCGGTGTTCGCCTCCGGTGAGGCGCTGCCCGCCGCGCTCGCCCAGCGGCTGCGGGTGTCGACCGGCGCCCGCCTGCACAACCTGTACGGTCCGACCGAGGCCGCGGTCGACGTGACCTTTCACGAAGTGGTCGATGCCGATACCCTCTCGGTGCCGATCGGCGCGCCGGTATTCAATACCCGGCTCTATGTCCTCGATTCGCGGCTGCGGCCGGTTCCGGTCGGGGCGCCGGGTGAGCTGTATCTGTCGGGGGTACAGCTCGCCCGGGGTTACGTGGCACAGCCGGGCCTGACCGCGGCGCGCTTCGTCGCCGATCCGTTCGGCGGGCCCGCGACCGGCGGCCGCATGTACCGCACCGGCGATCTGGTCCGCTGGACCACCCGCGGGCAGCTCGAATACCTGGGCCGCACCGACTTCCAGGTGAAGCTGCGCGGACTGCGCATCGAGCTCGGGGAGATCGAATCCGTGCTCGGCACGGTCGATTCGGTGGTCCGCGCGGTGGTCGTGGTGCGCGACGACGCCGGGGTCGGCGAGCAACTCGTCGCGTACGTCGTCGAATCCGAGCCGGGGACCGTGCATTCCGCGCAGCTGCGCGCGGCCGCGACGCGTGCGCTGCCCGGGTACATGGTGCCCGCGACCTACGTGGTGCTCGACGCCCTGCCGGTCACCGCCTCCGGCAAGCTGGACCGCGCCGCGTTGCCGGCCCCGGCCCGGTCGAGCGCCGAGTATCACGCGCCGACGACGCCCACCGAACAGGCGGTGGCCCGCGTGTTCGGCGAGGTGCTCGGCTGCGCGCGGGTCGGCCGCACCGACGACTTCTTCGCCCTCGGTGGCAACAGCTTGGTGGCGACGCAGGTCGCCGCCCGGCTCGGCACCGACCTCGGCTGCCTGCTCGGGGTTCGCGAGGTGTTCACCGCTACCACGGTGTCCGGCCTCGCCGAACTGATCGAGCGGGCGGGTGGATCCGGCGGCGCGCCTGTGGTCGCGCAGCTGCGGGCACGGCCACGGCCGCCGCTGGTTCCGCTCTCACCCGCGCAGCAACGGATCTGGTTCCTGAACCGATTCGAGCAGGCGGGCGCGGCGTACAACATGCCGCTCGTGGTCCGGCTGCGCGGCGCGGTGGATATCCCGGCGCTGCGTCGCGCGCTCGACGATGTCGTCGCGCGGCATGAGGTGCTGCGCACGATCTTTCCCGCGCTGCTGCCCGGTGAGGCCGCCGGCGCCGCCGCGCGGCAGGTGGTGTTGTCGGTCGCCGCCGTGAGCGCGGCACCCGAATCGATCGGCGCGGCCGAACTCGACGCCGAGCTGGCCGCCTTCGCGGCGCGCGGCTTCGACGTGGAACGCGAGATCCCGATCCGGGCGCGGGTGTTCGTCCTGGACGACGGCAGCTGCGCGTTGGCGCTGGTGCTGCACCATATCGCCGCCGACGGACTTTCGCTGCGGGTGCTCGCGCGCGACGTGATGATCGCTTACACCGCCCGGCAGCAGGGCGTCGCCCCGGATCGGCCGCCGCTGCCCGTGCAGTACGCGGACTACAGCCTCTGGCAGCGGGAGCTGCTCGAATCACCGGCCTATCCCGGCCAGTTGGCGTTCTGGACCGAAACACTGGCCGGCGCGCCGGACCAGCTGGACCTGCCCGCCGACCGGCCGCGCCCCGCGGTGAGTTCCGGGCGGGGCGCGGTGTTCGGCTTCGACCTGCCCGGCCCGGTGCAGGCCGGCCTCGCGGACCTTGCCCGCGCCCACGGTGTTTCGGCGTTCATGGTGCTGCATGCCGCGCTGGCGGCGTTGCTGGCGCGGTTGTCCGGCAGCACCGACATCGTGATCGGCACCCCCGTCGCGGGGCGTGGCGACCGGGCGCTGGACGACCTGGTCGGGATGTTCGTCAACACGCTGGTGCTGCGAACCATGATCGACTTCGCCGACCCCGTCGCGACCCTGCTCGCCCGGGTCCGCGAAGCCGACCTCGCCGCCCTCGGACACGCCGAACTCCCGTTCGAGCAGCTAGTCGAGGCCATCAACCCGGCACGCTCGCAAGCACGGCATCCGTTGTTTCAGGTAATGCTCGCCTTCGACAATGCGGAGGCAATCACGTTCGAACTGCCCGACATGTCGGTGCTGACCAGTACTCTGGATACCGGAGTGACCAAGTTCGACCTCCTGCTGACGGTGACCGAGCAAGCGACGGTGACCGGAAGCTCGGAGGTTGCCGCACGCTCGGCGGTCACGGAAGGCTTCGCCGGTGCCGGACTCAGGGAAGGTTCGGCACCGGCGGGGATCCGGGCGGAATTCACCTACGCCACGGATCTATTCGACGAACCCACCATCGCCGCCTACGCGCAGTGCTTCGTGCGATTTCTGCGGGCGATCATCGACGACCCCGGCATCCGGGTTGGCGATCTGCCGTTGCTCGATGCCGCGGGCGCGCGCCGGGCCATCGACTGCGGGCGCGATACCCGGCAGGCCGGCGACGGCACCCTGCTCATGGCCTTCGAAGCGCAGGTGCGGCGGACGCCGGACGCGATCGCGGTCGTCGAGGGTGCGCGTGCGCTGACGTACGCGGAGCTGGCGGCGGATGTCAACCGGCTGGCGCGGGCGCTGATCGAGGCCGGCGTCGGGCCGGAAGCGCTTGTGGTGCTTGGCCTGCGCCGGTCAACCGAGCTGGTGGTCGCGGCCTACGCGGTGTTGACCGCGGGCGGTGCGTACGTGCCGGTCGATCCGGATCAGCCGAGCGCACGGATCGAGCAGGTCGTCGCGTCGGCTCGGCCGGTCTGCGTGCTGACCCGATCCGTCGACGGGTGGGCGGGGGAGCGGGGTGCCATCGTGGTCGATGCCCTGGACTACTCCGGGTATTCGAGCGCGCCGGTGACCGATGCGGACCGGCGAGCGCCGCTGCGGCCGGCGAACACCGGGTATGTCATCTTCACGTCGGGGTCGACCGGTCGGCCGAAAGGCGTGGCGGTTCAGCACGCTTCGGCGGCGAACCAGATCGCCTGGATCACGGGCGAATACGGCATCGGGCCGCGCGACGTCGTGCTGTTCAAGACGCCCGCGACGTTCGACGTGTCGGTGTGGGAGCTGTTCGCGCCGCTGGCCAGGGGTGCCCGGGTGGTGGTCGCGGAACACGACGGGCATCGGGACAGTGCCTATCTCGCGGATGTCATCGCTACCCACGGGGTCACGATGACGTCGTTCGTGCCGTCGATGCTGTCCGTGTTCGCCGCTGCCGCCCCGGCCGCCGCGCTCCGGTCGTTGCGCACCGTATTCGTTGCCGGTGAGGCGATGACCGGTGCGGCCGCCGCGGCGTTCGCGGCGGTCAGCCGCGCGAAGCTGTACAACCTCTATGGTCCGACGGAATTCACCGTGCATGCCACGCACGCGCCGGTCGACCCGACGGTGCACGGGCCGGTGCCGATCGGTGGCCCGGTGCTCGGCAGCCACGCGCTGGTCCTCGACGCTCGGCTGCGTCCGGTGCCCGACAACGTGATCGGTGAGCTGTATCTGTCGGGTGTCCAGGTGGCGCGCGGCTATCACGGACGCCCGGACCTGAGTGCCGAACGGTTCGTGGCGAATCCGTACGGGCCGGCCGGGGCGCGGATGTATCGCACCGGGGATCTCGTTCGGCGGAACCGTGCCGGCGCGCTGGAGTACTTGGGGCGCAGCGACTTCCAGGTGAAGCTGCGTGGGCAACGGATCGAGCTGGGCGATATCGAGGCCGCGCTGCTGGCCATGGCCGAGGTGCGCGCGGCGGCAGTGCGGGTATTCGCCCACCCGGCAGGTGAATTGCTCGTCGCGTATGTGGTGACGGGGTTGGCTGAGTCGGCGATCGAGGCACGGTTGCGCGCTGTGCTGCCCTCGTACATGGTGCCGACCGCCTACGTGTCGCTGGCCGCGATGCCGTTGACCGCTTCGGGCAAGCTGGATCGGCAGGCGCTGCCGGATCCGGTGCTTGCCGCCAAGGTGTTTCGGGCACCGGTCACCGCTGCCGAACGGATCGTCGCCGAGATCTTCGGTCAGGTACTCGGGCTCGACCAGGTGGGGTTGGACGACGACTTCTTCGCACTCGGCGGGAATTCGCTGGTCGCCACGCAGATCGCGGCCCGCCTCGCCGCGGAGCTGAAGGTCGACGCGCCGGTGCGGATGCTGTTCGAATACCCGGTCGTCGGACCGCTGGCGGCGCACCTGGCCGCTTCGGGTCCGGGCACCGCACGGCGCGAACCGACGGCGTCGGTGCGTCCGGCGCACGTGCCGTTGTCGTACGCGCAGCAGCGGATGTGGTTCCTGCACCAGTTCGACGCAGGCTCGGTGGCGAACAACCTGGTGGCCGCCGTTCGACTGCGTGGCGTGCTCGACTACTCGATATTGGCGGCGGCGGTCAACGATGTGTTCGCCAGGCATGAGGCGTTGCGCACCAGTTATCCGGCGGCCGAAGGCATTCCGCGCCAGGAGGTGTCGGCGGTCGACGAGGTGTCCGTCGTCCTGGAGCCCGAGCGGATCGAGGCGACCGAACTCGCCGGGCGGCTCGACGCCGCCGCGGCGACACCATTCCAGGTGGACCGGGAACCGCCGGTTCGACTGACCCTGTTGCACACCGGTTCCCACGAGCACGTGTTGATCGTCGCGATGCACCACCTCAGTGCCGACGGCTGGTCCATCGCGGTCATGACCCGAGATCTCATGCGGGCCTACGCGGCTCGCCGCGCCGGGACGGAACCGGACTGGGCGCCGCTGCCGGTGCAGTACGCCGACTACACCGTGTGGCAGCGCGAGATATTGGGCGCCGAGGACGATCCGGAGTCGCCGCTGGCCGCTCAGATCCGGTACTGGTCGACCCAGCTCGACGGAGTGCCGGACGTGTTGACCCTGCCCACCGACCGCCCACGTCCGCCGACCGCATCGGGTCGTGGTGCCCGTCATGCCTTCACCATCGATGCGGCGACGCACCGGGGGTTACGGGGGATCGCCGAGGCCGCGAACGCCTCGCTGTTCATGGTGGTGCACGCCGCCTTCGCGACGTTGCTGATGAGACTTGCCGGGCAGCAGGATATTGCGATCGGTACGCCGGTGGCCGGGCGCGGCGCCCGAGCGCTGGACGACCTGGTGGGCATGTTCGTCAACACCCTGGTGCTGCGTGCCCGGGTACGGCCCGAGCTGTCGTTCACGGCGCTGCTCGCCGCTGTTCGGGATGCCGACCTGGCCGCGTTCGCGCACGCCGACGTGCCGTTCGAACGACTGGTGGAGGTGCTGCGGCCGCAACGATCGGCGGCGCGGCACCCGCTGTTCCAGGTCATGCTCGACTTCCGGAACGCCGCGCCGGAGTCCATCGAGCTGGCCGGGCTCGAGGCAGCGCGGATCGAGATCGACACGAACACAGCGAAGTTCGACCTTCAGCTGACCGTGACCGAAGCGGGCACGGACGGCCTCGGCGCGGTGCTCGAATACGCGACGGATCTGTTCGATGCGGCGACGGTCGCGCGGCTCGCGGCCCGCCTGCACCGTGTGCTCGACGCGGTCGTCGCGGACCCGGCGACGGCCGTGGGGGACATCGATCTGCTGATCGCCGGCGAACGGGCACTGCTGAGCACCTGGAACGACACCGCGCATGCGGTGGACGAGTCGGCGACGTTGGTGTCGATGTTCGACGCGCAGGTGGCCCGGACACCGGACGCGGTCGCCGTGACGTTCGAGGGTGTGAGCCGGTCCTACGCCGAGTTCTCGGCTGAGGTCAATCGTCTTGCCCGTCACCTCATTTCGCTGGGCGTCGGACCGGATTCGCTGGTCGCCCTCGGCCTGCGCCGGTCGATCGACCTGGTTGTCGGCATGTACGCGGTGAGCGTCGCCGGTGGTGCCTATGTGCCGTTGGATCCGGATCATCCGGCCGAGCGCACCCGCTACGTGCTCGATACCGCGCGACCGGTGTGTGTGCTGACGACGGGGCGCGACGATGTCGACGCGGGACAGACCGCCGCGGTAGCGATCGACCGTCTCGACCTAGCTCACTACTCGGCGTCGCCGGTGACCGACGCGGATCGTCGTGCGCCGCTGCGTCCGTCGAACGTCGCGTACGTCATTTTCACGTCCGGATCGACCGGTCGGCCGAAGGGTGTCGCGGTCGCGCACGCCGCCATCGTCAACCGTCTCACCTGGATGCAGGCCGAGTATCGCCTGCACGACACCGACGTGGTGTTGCAGAAGACGCCCGCTACCTTCGACGTGTCGGTGTGGGAGTTCTTCTGGCCCTTACAGATCGGTGCCCGCCTGGTTGTCGCCAGACCGGACGGGCATCGTGATCCGGCCTATCTCGCTGGGCTCATCAGCGGTGCGCGGGTGACGGTCGCGCATTTCGTGCCGTCGATGCTGGCGGTGTTCGTCGCCGAACGCGCAGCGGCGCGCTGTGATTCGCTACGCCTGGTGTTCGCTTCGGGGGAGGTGTTGCCGCCGAGGCCCGCGCACCGGTTGCGCGAGTTGACCGGTGCGACGTTGCACAATCTCTACGGGCCGACCGAAGCCGCGGTCGACGTGACGGCGCACGAGGTCGTCGACCTGGACGCGGACACGGTGCCCATCGGCGCGCCCGTATTCAACACCCAGGCGCACGTACTGGATTCGCGCCTTCGTCCGGTGCCGATAGGCGTCGCGGGTGAGCTCTACCTGTCGGGCGGTCAGCTGGCTCGCGGCTATATCGGACGGCCGGATCTGACCGGTGCTCGCTTCGTGGCGAACCCCTTCGCCGCCGGCGCACGGATGTACCGCACGGGTGACCTCGTCACCTGGACGGCGGCCGGAGAGCTGGAATACCTGGGCCGCACCGACTTCCAGGTGAAGCTGCGTGGTCAGCGCATCGAGCTCGGCGAGATCGAGAACGCCCTCATCGGGCTGGCGGAGATCGCACAGGCGGTCGTCGTGCTCCGTGCCGACGACGCGGCGGGCGATCGGCTGGTCGCGTACCTCGTGGCGGCCACGGGCGCGGCCATCGATAGCGCGGCGGTGAAAGCCGCTCTCGCCGAGCGTCTTCCGGCCTACATGGTGCCTGCGGTCTATATCCTGCTCGATGAACTGCCGGTCAACTCGTCCGGCAAGCTGGACCGAACGGCGCTGCCTGCACCGGCATTCGAGATCGCCGAGTTCCGCGCACCGGTTACCCCGGTGCAGCGACTGGTCGCGGGCATCTACGCCGATCTCCTCGGTGCGGAGCGCGTCGGCCTGGACGATGACTTCTTCGCCCTCGGCGGCAACTCGCTGACCGCCACCCGGGTGGCGGCCCGGCTCGGCGTCGCCATGGACGCGGACCTCCCCGTGCGCGCGTTGTTCGACGCGCCGACGGTAGCCGCGCTGGCCGTCCACGCCGAAGCTCAGCGCGGTGCCGGCGGCCGTGCGGCACTACAGCCGCGACCCCGGCCCGCGCGGATCCCGCTCTCGCCTGCCCAGCAGCGCATGTGGTTTCTCAACCGGTTCCTGGCGGACGAGCAGTCCGGTCCCGGCGATGCCGTCGACAACATTCCCGTCGCGCTCCGCCTGACCGGCCCCCTCGATATCGGCGCACTGAACGCCGCGCTCGGCGACGTGGTGCGGCGGCACGAGACGTTGCGCACCGTCTATCCCGACAGCCCCGATGGTCCCGAGCAGGTGATTATCCCGGCGGCCCAGGCGATCCCGGATCTGCAGGCCGAGCGGATCGCCGAGCATGCCGTGGCCGACCGGCTCAGCACGCTGGCGGCTGTCCCCTTCGATCTCACGCGCGAAACTCCGATGCGCGCGGCACTGTTCGCCCTCTCCGCCGATGATCACGTGCTGGCGATTGTGCTGCACCACATTTCAGCGGACGGCTTCTCGCTGGACCCGCTGTCCGGTGATCTGATGACCGCGTACGCGGCCAGGCGGGCAGGCGTACCCTCGACGTGGGACGCGCTGCCGGTGCAGTACGCCGACTACACCCTGTGGCAGGCCGAATTCGCGCACCAGGACTACCAACTCGACTACTGGCGGCAGACCCTCGACGGCCTGCCCGAACAACTCGACCTGCCCGCGGACCGGCCGCGCCCGGCGGTGGCCTCGCATCGCGGTGCCACGCATCGGTTCCGGATCGACTCCGACTTGCACAGCGAGCTCGGCGAATTGGCCCGCAAACGCGAGACCACCCTGTTCAGCACCGTGCACGCCGCACTCGCGGTGCTGCTCGCCCGGCTCTCCGGCAGCACGGACATCGCGATCGGCACCCCGGTGGCCGGTCGCGGCGTCGCCGCGCTGGATCGCCTGGTCGGCCTGTTCGTCAACACCCTTGTGCTGCGCACCCAGGTCGACTCCAGGACCCGGTTCGAGACCCTGCTGGATACCGTCCGGGACCAGGACATCGATGCGTTGTCGCGGGTAGATGTCCCGTTCGAACGCCTCGTGGAAGTGCTCGCCCCGGCCCGTGCCCAGAGCCGCCACCCCCTGTTCCAAGTGGCGCTGACCTTCCAGAACTTCGCCCTGCCCCGGTTGGAGATGGCCGGACTGGGCGCCCAACTCTGCGAATTCGACGCCGCGGCGGCCAAGTTCGATCTGCAATTCACGGTGGTCGAGGCGATCGATCGGGGTGGGCGGGCGGACGGCATGGACATCGAGATCACCTACGCCACCGACCTTTTCGATGCCGAGACGATCGCGGTGCTCGGCCGCCGATTCACGCAGGTGCTGGCCGCGATCGCGGCCGACCCGACCGTGGTGCTCGGCGACATCCAATTGCTCAGTGCCGAGGAGCAGCATCGGGCGCTGTACGAATGGGCGAGCACCGGCGCGGACGCGGCGGCGGTCGGCACGCTCGCGGATCGTTTCGCGCAGGTCGCCGCGGGGGATCCGACGGCGGACGCGGTTCGGGCCGGTGCGCGCACGCTGAGCTACGCCGAACTCGACGAGTGGTCCAATCGTCTGGCGCGCAGGCTGATCGCCGCGGGCGTCGGCCCGGAAACGCTGGTCGCGGTGGCGTTGCCCCGCTCCGCTGAGTTGGTCGTGGCGCTGCTCGCCGTGGTCAAAGCGGGCGCCGGGTATCTCCCGATCGATCCGAACTATCCCGCCGACCGCATCGAGTACATCCTGGACGACGCCCGCCCGATCTGCGCGATCACCGGCGGAGCAACCGAATTGGCGCGCGGCTGGTTCGGCGGGCCGGTGATCGACCTCGACGAGACGCCGTCGACGATCTGCGACGGCTCGGCCGTCACCGATTCCGACCGGCGCGCACCTCTGCATCCCGCCCAGGTCGCCTATGTCATCTACACCTCCGGCTCCACCGGGAAGCCCAAAGGCGTTGTCGTCCCGCATCGCAACGTACTGCGCCTGCTCGACAACACCCGGAGCCAGTTCGATTTCGGCCCGGCGGATGTGTGGACGATGTTCCACTCCTATGCCTTCGACTTCTCGGTGTGGGAACTGTGGGGTGCGCTGCTGCACGGCGGCACCCTCGTCATGGTCGACTACTACACCTCCCGCTCGCCGCAGCAGTTCCGCGAACTGCTGATCGCGGAGCGGATCACCGTGCTCAATCAGACGCCGTCGGCGTTCTATCAGCTGATCGCCGCCGACCTCGCGGCGCAGGACGCCGCCGAATTCGCGCTGCGCCAAGTAATTTTCGGCGGTGAGGCCCTGGAGCCGCAGCGCCTGGCCGGATGGTTCGACCGTCATCCGGACGGTCCGCGCCTGGTCAACATGTACGGCATCACCGAGACCACGGTGCACGTGTCCTACCGCCCCATCCCGGCGGATGCCGGATCGGCCAGCGTAATCGGCGGTGCGATACCGGGATTGGCCATTCGGGTCCTCGACGACCGGCTGCGTCCGGTGCCGGTCGGCGTGCCCGGTGAGATCTATGTCTGCGGTGGGCAACTCGCGCGCGGCTACCTCGGCCGCCCGGCGCTGACCGCCGGCCGATTCATCGCCGACCCCTATTCCGCCAACGGTGCACCGGCCTACCGGTCCGGTGACCTCGCCCGCTGGACCGCAGACGGTGACCTGGAGTACCTCGGTCGCGCCGACCAGCAGGTCAATCTGCGCGGTTTCCGCATCGAACTCGGCGAGATCGAGGCCGCGCTGCTCGACGATCCCGCGATTCGCGAGGTGGCGGTGGTCGTGCGCACCGACCTGGTCGACGAGCCGCGCATCGTCGCCTACGCGGTGACCGACGCAGACCTCGACCTCACCGCACTGCGGCAAGCCCTCGCACATCGGCTGCCGGACCACATGGTGCCCGCCGCGATCGTCCGGGTGGCGCGAATCCCGTTGACGGTCAACGGCAAGCTCGACCGCGCCGCGTTGCCCGCACCGGTCTTCGAGTCGACCGGCTATCGCCGCCCGGCCACCATGGCCGAGCAGGTCGTGGCCACGATCTTCGCCGAGGTGCTCGGTTCGGACGCGACGGTGGGTGCCGATGACGACTTCTTCGCCCTCGGCGGCAGCTCGCTGCTGGCGGCCAAGGCGGTCGCGCGGATCGGTGCCGCGCTGGATCGAACGGTCGGCGTTCGCGCCCTGTTCGAAGCGCCCCGGGTCGCGGATCTCGCCGCCCTCGTGAGCGCCACCGCAGGCACTGCCCGGCCCGCGCTGATGGCCGGCGCCCGCCCGGACGGGATCCCGCTGTCGCCCGCACAGCTGCGCATGTGGTTCCTGAACCGATTCGATCGAAAGTCTGTCGCCTACAACATCCCGCTTGCCCTCCGGCTGTCCGGGGAGCTGGATGTCGCGGCGCTGCGGGCGGCCGTCGGCGACGTGATCGGCCGGCACGAATCGCTGCGCACCCGCTATCCGGAGCGGGACGGCGCGCCGGTGCAGCTGATTCTGCCTGCCGCTCAAGTTGTTCCAGCGTTGCTGCCGGTCGAAGTGGCCGAATCGGTGCTGCCGCAGCGTATCCGGGAGCTGGTCGGCACCGCCTTCGATGTCACGACCGAAGTGCCTGTGCGGATGCGCCTGTTCCGTGTCGCTGACCCGGTCCGCAGCGATAACGGGACGAGCAGCGGCGAGTTCGTCCTGGCCGCTGTCCTGCACCACATCGCCGCGGACGGATCATCGGTCGTGCCATTGGTGCGCGATCTGCTGGTCGCGTACACCGCACGATTGGACGGGCGTGCGCCCGGCTGGCCACCGATCGCCGTGCAGTACGCGGACTACGCGCTCTGGCAGCACGCCCTGCTCGGTGCCGAGGACGAGGTCGAATCGGTGGGTGCGCAGCAGCTCCGGTACTGGTCGGACACCCTGTCCGGCCTGCCCGACCAGCTGACGCTGCCGACGGACCATCCGCGCCCGGCCCGGCAGAGCCTGCGCGGCAGGCAGATCCGGTTCGCGGTGGACGCGCGGCTGCACACCGATCTCGTCGCACTCGGCCGCAAGCAGGGCGCCACGCTGTTCATGGTGGTGCACGCGGCCTTCGCGGCCCTGCTCGCGCGGTTGTCCGGCACCGAGGATATCGCCGTCGGCACACCGATCGCGGGGCGCGGCGTGGCCGAACTCGACGACGTCATCGGAATGTTCGTCAACACGCTGGTCTTGCGCGCCCGGGTCGCGACCAGTGCGCCGTTCGATGCGTTGCTGCGGCACGTGCGCGCCGTGGACGTCGCGGCGTTCGCGCACGCGGACGTGCCGTTCGAGCGACTGGTCGAGGTACTCAACCCCACCCGATCGACGGCGCGGCATCCGCTGTTCCAGGTCGGCCTTTCGTTCCAGAATCATGCGCGCGGCACCGTCGAGCTGCCGGGCCTGGAGGTGCGGGAGCTCGAATTCGACAGCGAGGTAGCGCAATTCGACCTGCACCTGTTCGCCGTCGATCACTACGGCGCGGCCGGGACGCCCGCGGGTATCGATCTGGCCCTCGGCTACGCGACCGACCTGTTCGACGCCGAGACTGCCGAGCGGATCGTCGCGCAGCTGCGTCGCCTGCTCGAATCCGTGGTGGCGCACCCCGAAGTCGTCGTCGGCGATATCGATGTGCTCGGCGTCGAGCGGAATCGGGTGCTGCACCACTGGAACGACACCGCGTATCCGGTCGAGGCGGTGACGTTGGCGGACCTGATCGATGCGCAGGTCGGGCGATCACCACAGGCACCGGCTTTGATCGATGCGGTGACCGGAGCCGAACTCACCTACGCGGAGTTCGACGCGCGGGTGAATCGTCTGGCGCGCCGCTTGATCGCGATCGGCGTCGGTCCGGAGACGACGACGGTGCTCGCGATGCGGCGTTCGGTCGATCTGGTCGTCGCCATGTATGCCGTGATCCGGGCGGGCGGCGCGTACGTTCCGATCGACCCCGACCACCCGGCGGAGCGCATTGTCTACAGCGTAGATACCGCGGCCCCGGTGGCGATCCTGACCACCGCGCGCGACGGCCTGCCGATCGAAACCTCCATCCCCACTTGGGCGGTGGACCGTCTCGATCTCAGCGGCACGGCAGCTACCGCGATCGTTGACGCGGACCGCATCCGCCCGCTGCGTCCCGGCCATCCGGCCTACGTGATCTTCACCTCCGGCTCGACCGGTCGGCCGAAGGGCGTGGCAATCCCGCACGCGGCGATCGTGAACCAACTGGGCTGGCTGAGCGCCACCTTCGCGCAGGGTCCGGCGGACCGGGTGCTGCTGAAGACCCCCGCCACCTTCGACCTGTCGGTCTGGGAGTTCTGGTCCCCCTTGGTGACCGGCGGCCGCCTGATCATCACCGAGCCGGGCACGGAACGAGATCCGGATCGACTACGCGACCTCATCGAACGGCACGGCGTCACGATCCTGCACGCGGTTCCCTCGCTGATCGGGATGCTGCTGGCGGCCGCTCCCGCACTGCCTGCCGCCCTGCGGCAGGTGCTCGCCATCGGCGAGGCCTTGCCGCAGGCGACCGCGATCGAGTTCCGGCAGCGCACGTCGGCGCGGCTGGTCAATCTCTACGGTCCCACCGAGGCCGCGGTGTCGATCACGGCCTATGCGGTGGATACCGACCCGGTGCACACGGTGCCGATCGGTTCTCCCGCCTGGAACAGCCGGACCTACGTGCTCGACGCGCGACTGCGGCCGGTCCCGGTGGGCGTCGCGGGTGAGCTGTATTTGGCCGGAACGCAATTGGCCCGGGGTTACCAGCACCGTCCCGGCCTGACCGCGGACCGGTTCGTGGCCGATCCCTACGCCGCTGGGCGGATGTACCGGACCGGCGACATCGTGCGCTGGCGTGCCGACGGGACGCTCGAATACCTGGAGCGCGCGGACTTCCAGGTGCAGATCGGCGGATTCCGGATCGAGCTCGGCGAGGTGGAGACCGTGCTGCGCAGGCAGCCAGGGGTGCGGGCCGCCGTCGCGGTGGCCACGGAGGACGAGCGCGCGGGTACTCGGCTCATCGGGTATGTCGCCGTGGCAGAGCATGATTCGGTCCGTCGTGCGAATCTGGCGTCCGGCCTGCGCGCCGCGCTCGCGGGTGAGCTGCCTGCCTACATGGTTCCCGCCGCGGTCGTGGTGCTGGCGGCGCTGCCGCTCAACGCGAATGGGAAGGTCGACCGGAACCGGCTGCCGGAACCGGTGTTCGCCGAGGCGGTTTTCCGTGCTCCGGCCACCGCGCTGGAAAAGCTGGTCGCGGCCACCTTCGGGGAGGTGATCGGCACCGGCACCGTGGGACTCGACGACCACTTCTTCGGCATGGGCGGCAACTCGCTGATGGCCACGCGCCTGGCCGCTCGACTGAGCGCCGCGCTGAGCGTGCACGTGCCGGTCGCCGCGGTATTCGAGGAACCGATGGTCGGTGGGCTCGCCGCGCACCTCACGACGCTGGATGGCGCCGACGCACGACCGGCGCTGGTGCGCCGGACCGATCCGGCCCCCGCGGCATTGTCGCCCGCACAGCAACGGATGTGGGCGGTCAACCGGCTGGCCCCGGATTCCGCGGCCTACAACATCCCGTTGGCACTGCGCCTCACCGGCGCGTTGAACCTGGCCGCGCTGAGCGCGGCGATCGAGGACGTCCGCAACCGGCACGACGCCCTGCGCACCCGGTATCCGGACACGGCTGCCGGACCGGTGCAGGAGGTACTACCGGTCAGCGCCCTGTCCTTCGACCTCGCTCCGATATCGGTGGCGCAGGCGGACCTGGCGGGACGCATCGCCGAATTCGTCGCTGTCGCTTTCGACATCACGGCGACGCCCCCGGTTCGTGCGGCACTGTTCGCGGTGGCCCCCGCGGAACACGTGCTCGTCGTGGTGCTGCACCACATCAGCGCCGACGGATACTCCGTGGCACCGATGACCCGAGATCTGGTGCGCGCCTATGTCGCCCGATCGGCCGGTCGAGCACCCGACTTGACACCCCTGGAGATCCAGTACGCGGACTACAGCAGCTGGCAGCACGAGCTCCTCGGCTCCGAGCGGGATCCGGACAGCCTCGCCGCGCGCCAACTCGCTTACTGGAAGCGCGAATTGGGCGGCGCACCCGAGCTGCTGGCCCTGCCGACCGACCGGCCGCGATCCGCCCGCCGCGATCCGCACGGCGGGACCGTCGAATTCGACATCGCCACCGACCTCACCCGCCGCCTGGACGAACTCGCCCGTGACCACGACACGACGCTGTTCACCGTGCTGCACGCGGCCTTCGCGGTACTGCTCGCCAAACTCGCCGGAGCGAGCGACATCACCATCGGCGCCCCGGTCGCCGGGCGCGGCGCCCGCGAACTGGACGACCTGATCGGGATGTTCGTCAACACCGTGGTGCTGCGCACCGAGGTCGACCCGCGCACCGGCTTCCGCGACCTGCTACGCCGGGCACACGAGCGCGACCGGGCGGCCCTGTCCCATGCGGACGTCCCGTTCGAGCAGGTGGTCGAGGCGATCGGCCGCCCGCGGTCCGGCGCCTACCCGCCGCTGTTCCAGGTCCTGTTCACCTTCCAGAACCTGCCTGCCGGCCCCGTTGCCCTCCCGGGCCTGGAGGTCGAGGCCCTCGACCTCGGCCTCGGCGAGGCGAAGTTCGACCTTCAGCTCACCGTGGTCGAGGCGTTCGCCGCCGATGGCGCCCGTACCGGCCTGAACATGCGGTTCGGTTACGCGACAGACATTTTCGAGGCCGCGACCGTTCGCTCCTTCGCCGCGCGGTTGACCCGGGTATTGACCGCGGTCGCCGCCGACCCCGCGATCGCGATCCGCGCGATCGACATCCGCTCCGCGGCGGAACGACAACCCCGGCCGGCCCCGGCGGATCTGCCCGCGCTCATCTCCGCCGCCGCGCACGTGGCCCCGGACGCCATCGCCGTCACCCACGGTGATCGGGCGATCTCCTATCGCGAACTCGACGCGAAGCTGGCGGCCGTCGCGCGGGCCATGGGCGCCGCGGCCGAACCCGAAGTCCTGCTCAATATCTCCCTCGCCGGGTTGGTCCCCGGCATGCTCGCCGCGCTCGGCGGCGGTCTCGCGACCTTGCTGCGGACCCTGCCTGCCGCGGCGCGTGCGGTGCTCGCCGGCTCGGCGTCGGTAGTCGATTCGGAAGGAAACAGCTGATGTCCCACACAGATTCGGTGACACCCGATGGACTCGGCACCAGATCGGCGCTCGGTGGCGATACCGCGCTGCGCCGTGCTTACGGAGTCGACGATCTGCCGATGCTGATCGAGACCGTCGCCGGACTCGACCCGGAGCGCATCGCGGTGCGCCACGACGGAACGACCGTCACCTACGAGGTGCTCGCCAACGAGTTGGCGTTGCTGGCCGAAGCCACGGGCGGCGGACTGGGCGCCGAGGCACTGGTGCCGGTGGTGGTGTCGAATCAGCTGCCCGCGCTGCTCGACTCGGCCGACGGGGCGCTGGGCACGGCGTTGACGGAGTTGCTGGACGACGCGCTGGCCGCGGCCAGGAGCGTGCTGTCCGTCGAGCAGCCGCCGGTCGAGACGCTGGTCAGCGAATTCGAGCGGCAGGTGCGCGGCACTCCGGACGCAATCGCCCTCGAATACGCAGGCGCGACCATGACCTATGCCGAGTTCGACGGCAGGGTGAATGCGCTGGCCCGCCACCTGATCTCGCTGGGCGTCGGCCCGGAAGCACTGGTGGGATTGGCCGTTCGCCGCTCGTTCGACCTGCTGATCGGCATGTACGCGATCCTGAAGGCGGGCGGTGCCTATGTGCCGATCGATCCCGGTCACCCCGCCGAGCGGATCGCCTATGTGCTCGAGGTCGCGCGCCCGGTGCTGGTGCTCACCACGACCCGCGACCTACCGGAGTCAGGTGCGGTCGCAACCCTGCACATCGACGAATTCACCGGTACCTCCGGCGAATCACCGGCCGCGTCCGCCGCGCGGCTGAGCGCGGACAACACCGCGTACGTCATCTTCACCTCCGGATCGACCGGCCGTCCGAAGGGCGTCGCCGTCTCGCATCGGTCGATCCTGGCGAACCTGCGCTGGCGGCAGCGCCGGTACCGGCTGCGGGCCGACGATGTCGTCCTGCAGAAGACGCCGTTCACCTTCGATGTGTCGGTGTGGGAGTTCTTCTGGCCGTTGCACATCGGCGCCCGGCTGGTCATCGCCGCACCGGACGCGCACCGCAGCGCCGCGGACCTCGCTCGGCTCATCGCCGAAAGCCGGGTCACCGTAGCGCATTTCGTGCCCTCGATGCTGGCGGTGTTCGCCGGTGAGCCTGCGGTGGACGCGGCGGTGGATTCACTGCGTTTGGTCTTCGCCTCCGGTGAGACCCTTCCGGCGGCGACCGCGGCCGCGTTCCGCGCGGTCAGCGGCGCGACGCTGCACAACCTGTACGGCCCCACCGAGGCCGCGGTCGACGTGACCGCCCACGAGGTCACCGGTGCCGACGTGACCAGCGTGCCGATCGGGACACCCGCGGACGACACCGATCTGCTCGTGCTCGACGACAATCTGCGCCCGGTGCCCACCGGCGTGGTGGGCGAGCTCTACCTCGCCGGTGTGCAGCTGGCCCGCGGCTACCTCGCGCGGCCGGGTCTGACGGCCGAGCGATTCGTCGCGAGTCCGGACGGACCCGTGGGGGAGCGGATCTACCGGACCGGCGACCTGGTGCGCTGGGTGGCCGGTCGCGACGGTGGACCGGATGAACTGGAATATCTGGGCCGCAGCGACTTCCAGGTGAAGCTGCGTGGCCTGCGGATCGAACTGGGCGAGGTCGAGGCGGCGCTGCTGCGGCACCCGGCGGTGACGCAGGCGGCGGTCGTCCTGCACCGGCATCGGGGCGGCGAGCAGCTGGTCGGTTACGTGGTGGGCAGCGGTGCCATCGATGCGGTGGCCGTGCTCACCACGGTGCGGCGGGAGCTGCCGGAATACATGGTGCCGTCACTGATCACGGTGCTGGACGCGATGCCGTTGAACGCCAACGGCAAACTGGATCGTCGTGCGCTGCCGGAACCTGAATTCGGCGCTGCCGCAGCCGTCTATCGTGCCCCGGAGACAACCGCCGAGGTGGCGGTGGCCGAGATCTTCGCCGGCCTGCTCGGCCTCGACCGGGTCGGCGTCGATGACGATTTCTTTGCCCTGGGCGGCAATTCGCTCATCGCCGCTCGCGCCATCGCTCGCATCTCGACCGCGCTCGGCGTGAGCATCGATGTCCGAGACTTCTTCGATCGGCCGACGGCGGGCGCGATCGCCGCGTCGGCGCCGCATGGCACCGATCGCCCGCCGCTGGTGGCAGGGCCACGGCCGGAGCATATTCCGCTGTCGCCGCCGCAACGGCGCATGTGGTTCCTGAACCGATTCGGCACCGACGCGGAATCGGCCCGCGCGTTCGACACCACCGCGGTGGACAACATTCCGGTGGCTCTGCGGCTGCGCGGTGAGCTGGACGTGGCCGCACTCTCCGCGGCGATCACCGATCTCGTTGCGCGACACGAAGTCCTGCGCACCGTCTATCCGCACACGGTGGCCGGTCCCGCACAGTTGATCCGCCGGGTGCACGCGGTGTTCGATCTGACACCGTCCGACCTTCCGGAGCCTGAGCTGGCGGCCGCGGTTCGGCTGGCCGCGGTGCAGGGGTTCGATGTCGCCGAGGAGATCCCGGTCCGCGTGCGCCTCTTGCGCTGCGGGCCGGCGGATCACACGCTGGTGCTGGTCGTGCATCACATCGCCGCCGACGGCGTCTCGCTGGGCCCGCTGGTGCGTGACCTCGGCACCGCGTATGCCGCGCGCCGCGCCGGACGCGCGCCTGGCTGGACCCCGCTGGCGGTGCAGTACGCCGACTACGCGCTCTGGCAGCGGCACGTGCTCGGCGACGAGGCCGATCCGGATTCGGCGGCGGCCCGCCAGCTGGCGTTCTGGCGTACCGAATTGGCCGATCTCCCCGCACAGTTGGATCTGCCCGCCGACCGGCCGCGTCCCGCGCGGGCGTCCTATCGGGGTGCGACCCATGAGTTCCGGCTCGACGCCGAGCTGCGCGCGGCGATCGACGAGGTCGCGGCCCGCGGTCACGCGACCCCGTTCATGGTTCTGCACGCCGCGCTGGCCGCACTGCTGGCCCGGCTCTCGGGGACGACCGACATCGCGATCGGCACGCCGGTGGCCGGCCGCGGCGACGCCGCGCTGGACGACCTGGTCGGCATGTTCGTCAACACCCTGGTGCTGCGCACCGAGATCGACGGCGCGGCCACGTTCGCCGAGCTGGTCGCGCAGGCCCGCGAACGCGACCTGCGCGCGTTCGCGCACGCCGACCTGCCGTTCGAGCGCCTGGTCGAGGTGCTGAATCCGGCCCGGTCCCAGGCCAGGCACCCGCTGTTCCAGGTGGCGTTGTTCATGCAGAACCTGGGCCGGGTCACACCGGATCTGCCCGACCTGACCGCCGATCCGGTCGACTTCGATCCGGGCTTCGCCAAATTCGATCTGCAACTGACGATCTCGGCGGACGACCTCGCTTACCGCGCCGAATTCACCTACGCGACGGACCTGTTCGACGCGTCGACGGTACGGGAGTTCGCGGCCAAACTGGTGCGGTTGTTACGCGCGGCGGTGGCGCGACCGCAGCAGCCCATCGGCGACATCGCCCTGCTCGACGCGGGCGAACTCGACTATGTCACCGCGAGCTGGAATGCGAGCGGTCACAAGGTCCCCGACCGCTTCCTGCACGAGGGATTCGACAATCAGGTCCGGCGGACACCGAATGCCGTAGCCGTGCAGACGGATTCGACGCAGCTGACCTATGCCGAGCTGTCCGATCGAGCCAACCGGCTGGCCAGGCTGCTCATCGATGCCGGCGTGGGCCCGGAATCGCTGGTGCTGCTGGCCATGCCGCGCTCGATCGAGCTGGTCGTCGCCATGTACGCGGTCGCGCGGGCCGGCGGCGCATATGTCCCGGTGGATCCCGCGCATCCGGCCGAGCGGATCGGGCACATTGTCGATACCGCCCGGCCGCACTCCGTCCTGACCACGCGGGCCGCCGGATTCATCCTTCCCGCAACGGTTCCCGCCACGGTGGCCGTGCACCACGTCGATGAGCTGGAGTTGTCGGCATACTCCGCCGCCAAGATCAGCGAGCGCGAGCGGCTTGCCCCGTTGCACCCGGAGCACCCCGCGTACGTCCTCTTCACCTCCGGCTCGACCGGCACGCCGAAGGGTGTGTCGGTCAGTCATCGGGCCATTGCCAATCAACTGTCCTGGATGCACGCCGAATATCGCCCACGCACCGGCGATATCTACCTGCAGAAGACGGCGACCACCTTCGACGTGTCGCTCTGGGGATACTTCCTCCCGCTGCGCGCGGGCGCGACACTGCTGCTCGCCGCACCGGACGGGCACCGCGATCCGCGCTATCTCGCGGAAACCATTGCGCAGCAAGGCGTCACACTCACCGACTTCGTGCCCGCCATGCTCTCCGTCTTCGCCGCCCAGGCCCGGCCCGGCGAACTCGACTCCCTCCGAGACGTTTTCGTCATCGGCGAGGCGCTCGCCCCGGAGACGGCAGCCGCGTTCCAGGCGGTGAGCGACGCCGGACTGCACAATCTCTACGGTCCCACCGAGGCCGCGGTCTCGATCACCTACCGCGAGGTGACCACCGACGACACCGCCGTCGTGCCGATCGGCGAGCCGGAGTGGAACTCTCAGGTGTTCGTGCTGGACGCGCGCCTGCGCCCGGTGGCCATCGGCGTGCCGGGAGAGCTCTACCTGGCCGGCAACCAGCTGGCGCGCGGCTATCACGGGCGGGTCGACCTGACCGCGGATCGCTTCGTCGCGAATCCGTTCGGGATTGGCGGCGAACGCATGTACCGCACCGGCGATCTGGTGCGCTGGAGCCGGGACGGCGAGCTGGTCTACCTGGGCCGCACGGACTTCCAGGTGAAGTTCCGCGGACAGCGCATCGAGCTCGCCGAGATCGAGACGGCGCTGCTGGCGTCGCCCGAGGTGAGCCAGGCCGCGGCACGACTCGTCACCGGTACCTCCGGCGACTTCTTGGCGGGCTATGTGGTCCGCACGGCAGGAGCGGAACTCGATCGGGCCGCGCTCAAAGCCGCCGTGGCGCAGCGTCTCCCGGCCTATATGGTGCCGACCGCGCTGGTCGAGCTGACCGAATTCCCGCTGGGAAGCAGCGGCAAGCTGAACCGGGCGGCGTTGCCCGTTCCGGCGCCCGCGGCCGAGCGATTCCGCGCTCCGGTCGACGCGGCGCAGCGGTTGGTCGCCGCGGTTTTCACCGAAGTGCTGCGCGTCGACCGGGTCGGTCTGGACGACGACTTCTTCGCGCTCGGTGGCAGTTCGCTGGACGCGACCCAGGTGACCGCCCGGGTGGGCGAGGCCATCGGCGTTCGAGTTCCCCTGCGCGCCTTGTTCGAAGCGGCCACGGTCGAGCGCTTCTCGGCGGCCGTCGATGACCTGAGCACCGCCGGGGTGCTCCGGCCTGCGTTGACTCGACGAAATCGACCGGAGCGCATTCCGCTGTCGCCCGCGCAGCAACGGTTGTGGTTCCTCAATCGTCTGGAGACCCAGGATGGTTCGTCCGGCGTCTACAACCTGCCGGTAGTTCTCCGGCTCACCGGCCGGCTCGATGTCGCCGCGCTGGAGCGTGCGGTGGTCGACGTGCTGATCCGGCACGAGTCGCTGCGCACTCTCTACCCGGAAACCGAAACCGGCCCATACCAACTGATTCTGGACGGCGCGGATATCGGCCTCGTGCTCAAACCGGTTTCCGTCGAACGGTCTCTAGTCGGGTCGGCGGTCGCCGCGATCGCCCGAGCCGGATTCGACGTCACCGCCGAACTGCCCGCCCGGGTAGCGCTGCTACTGGTCGACCGAGTCGACGACGCGCGCGGCGTCATCGGCGACGAGTACGTGCTCGTGTTCGTGGTCCACCACATCGCCGCCGACGCGCTCTCGATGCCGCCGCTGGTCACCGATCTGGTCCGCGCGTACCTCGCCCGATTGATCGGCCACGCACCGGACTGGGCGGAGCTTCCGGTGCAGTACGCGGATTACAGCCTGTGGCAACGGGAATTGCTCGGCGAGCCGGACGTCCCCGGTGATCTGGCCTATCAGCAGTTGCGCTTCTGGCGGGACGTGCTCGACGGCGCACCGGCACAGACCGGCTTGCCGGCCGATCGCCCGCGACCGGCGACGCCCTCGAATCGTGGTTCCGCAGTGGACTTCACGGTCGAGCCGGCGGTGGTCTCCGGCCTGCGCGAGGTCGCGCGGCGCTGCGGCGCCACCTTGTTCATGGTGCTGCACGCCGCGTTCGCGGCGACGCTCGCCCGGTTGAGCGGTAGCGACGACATCGTGCTCGGTTCGCCCCTCGGCGGACGCGGCGAACGCGAACTCGACGCGCTCATCGGCATGTTCGTCAACACGTTGGCCCTGCGCACGCCCGTGGCCGCGGATTCCTCGTTCCGCGAGCTGGTCCGGCACACACGCGACGTCGATCTGGCCGCGTTCGCCAACGCCGACCTGCCCTTCGAGCGGTTGGTCGACGCCATGGCGGTCGACCGCGGCACCGGCGCGCATCCACTGTTCCAGGTGCTGCTCAGCTTCGGCGCGGCGCAACGGGTGCTCGGCCCCGGCGCGCTCGAGGTGCCGTGGCTCGCGATCGAGCCGGTCGAGGTCGAGGACAGTGGCGCGAAATTCGATCTGCACCTGGTGGTCAACGAGCAGCAGGACGGCTCGGCGCTCACCAGCAGCCTGCGCTACGCCACCGATCTGTACGACCCGGCGACCATCGAATCGTTCGTTGCCCGCTTTCTGCGGATGCTCGGCGCCGCGGCGGCGGACCCGGAGCAGAAGATCGGCGATGTCGAACTGCTCACGGACGCCGAACGGGAACTCGTGCTGCGCCGGTGGAACGACACCGCCCAGCCGATCGGCGAGACGTGCACGCTCGCTGCGCTGTTCGCCCGGCAGGCAGCCCGCACGCCGACGGCGGTAGCGCTCACCTCCGAGGGCACGAGTCTGTCCTACGCCGAGCTCGCGGGCCGGGTGAATCGGCTGGCGCGTTGGCTCGTGAGACAGGGTGTCGGCCCGGATTCGCTGGTCGCGCTGGGGATGCGGCGCTCGGTCGATCTGGTGGTCGGCATGTACGCGGTCGTCACCGCCGGCGGCGGTTATCTGCCGCTCGATCCGGATCACCCGGCTGAGCGCACCGGCTACATCCTCGACACCGCCGCCCCGCTCTGCGTGCTCACCGCGGGCGCGGAGCTGAATCTCGAGGTAGCGCAGCAGCGTATCGATCGACTCGACCTGTCCGGCTACTCGGACGCACCGCTGACCGACGCGGACCGGCAGGCGCCGCTGCGTCCCGCGAATATCGCGTACGTCCTGTTCACGTCCGGCTCGACCGGACGGCCGAAGGGGGTGGCGATGAGCCACGCGGGCATCGTGAACCGGCTTCGGTGGATGCAGTCCGCCTACGTCGCGCTGGATGCCGGCGACGTGCTGGTGCAGAAGACCCCGGCCACCTTCGATGTGTCGGTGCCGGAGTTCTTCTGGCCGTTGCAGGTCGGCGCGCGGCTGGTGCTCGCGAAGCCGGACGGTCATCAGGACCCCGCGTATCTCGGTGAGCTGATGCGGCGCGAGGGCGTGACCGCCGCGCACTTCGTGCCGTCGATGCTGGCGGTGTTCGTCGCGGACGGGATCGAGGTACCCACGCTGCGGGAGGTGTTCTGTTCCGGCGAGGCACTGCCGGCGGGCACGGCCCAGCGGGCGCGCGAGCTGACCGGCGCCCGGGTGCACAACGGATACGGGCCCACCGAGGCCGCGGTCGAGGTGACATTCCATGAGGTCACCGACGCTGACACGCAGACGGTGCCGATGGGCGCGCCGATCTGGAACACCCGCACGTATGTGCTCGACGCACGGCTGCGTCCCGTGCCGGTGGGGGTGCCGGGCGAGCTGTATCTGGCGGGGGCGCAGTTGGCTCGCGGCTATTGGGGCCGGGCGGATCTGACGGCCGACCGGTTCGTGGCCGACCTGTTCGATCCGGCCGGCGGTCGCATGTATCGCACCGGCGACCTCGTGGCCTGGACACCGACCGGCGAATTGGATTTCCTGGGCCGCAGCGACTTCCAGGTGAAGATCCGCGGCCTGCGGATCGAGCTGGGCGAGATCGAATCGGCGCTGCTGTCCCTGCCCGACGTCGCCCAAGCCGTCGTGCTGGTTCGAGACGACCACGCGAACGGTGATCAACTGGTGGCCTACCTGGTGGCGGGCGGCTCGGTCGACAGCGATCGGTTACGTACCGAATTGGCGAAGCGGCTGCCGGGGTATCTGGTGCCGCACGCTTTCGTGCTACTGGACCGGCTGCCGGTCAATGCCTCCGGCAAGCTCGATCGAAAGGCGTTGCCCGCGCCGGTCTTCGCGCCCGCTGTGTTCGAGGAGCCGATCGGGGACGCGGAATCGCTGGTGGCCGAGACGTTTACCGCACTGCTCGGCGCCGAGCGCGTCGGTGCCGGGGATGACTTCTTCGCCCTTGGCGGAAACTCGCTGATCGCCACCCAACTCGCTGCCCGCCTCGGGAAGGCGACGGGCACCGCGGTTCCGGTGCGCACGATCTTCGACGCACCCACCGTGCGTGAATTGGCGCGCAGGCTCGCCGTCGGCCGACCGGACGCCGAACCTGCTGTCCTGCCGCCGGTGACGGCACAGGTTCGCCCCGACCCGATCCCGCTGTCGATCGCCCAGCAGCGCATGTGGTTCCTCAATCGATTCGACACCACGGGCAGCGGCTACAACATTCCCTTCGCGTTGCGGCTCACCGGCGCCCTGAACGTGCCCGCCCTGGAGGCGGCGATTGCCGACGTGATCGCCCGGCACGAGACGCTGCGCACGATCTACCCCGAACAAGACGGTGCCGCTACCCAGGTCGTGCTGCCTGCGGAGACGAAGCTGGTCGACCTGGTGGCCCGTTCCGTCCACCCCGCCGAACTGCCCGCCCTGATCGCCGCCGCGGCATCGAGCGGCTTCGACGTCACCGCCGAGGTACCGCTGCGAGTTCGCCTGTTGCGCTTGGACGATGGCGAATCGGCCGTCCTGCCGGGTGGCCGGGTACACGTCTTGCTGTTCGTCGTCCATCACATCGCCGCCGACGGCTGGTCCTTCGCGCCGTTGACCCGCGATCTGGCCGCGGCGTACGTCGCGCGCTGCGCGGATACGGCGCCGGCGTGGAGCCCGCTTCCGGTGCAGTACGCCGACTTCGCGGTCTGGCAGCGGGCGACGCTCGGCTCGATCGAGGACCGGCGCTCCGTGCTGTCGCGCAGGCTGGGGTACTGGACGGGGCGGCTCGCGGGCATCCCCGAGGTGCTCACCCTGCCGTCGGACCGGCCGCGGCCCGCGGTCGCCACCAACCGCGGCGCAGCCGTCCTCGGTCGGCTGGATCCCGTTCTGCACCAAGAGATTCAAGACCTGGCGGGCGCGCACCGGGTGACGCCGTTCATGGTGTTGCACGCCGCGCTGGCGGTGGTGCTGAGCCGCTACGCGGGCACCACCGACATCGTGATCGGGGCGCCCGTCGCGGGACGCGGTGACGCCGCCCTCGACGAACTCGTCGGCATGTTCGTCAATACCCTGGTGCTGCGCACCGAGATTCGACCGGACGCGACCCTGGCCGAGCTGCTGGCCACCGTGCGCACCGCCGATCTCGCCGCCTTCGACCACGCCATGGTGCCGTTCGAGCAACTCGTCGACGCGTTGAATCCCGTCCGCTCGCAAGCGCACTCACCGCTGTACCAGGTCGCGCTCACCCTGCAGAACCAGGCCGACCCCGACTTCCGGCTGCACCGGCTGAACATCGCCGCACTCGAGGTCGGCCCGGCGCCGATCCAACTCGACCTGGACTGGACGCTGACCGACCGCTACGACGCGAACGGCACACCCGCGGGCATCGACGTTCACCTGCACTACGCGCTCGACCTGTTCGACGAGCAGACCGTGCGCGACTACCTGGCTGCCTTCGAACGCGTGCTGCGCGCACTGGTGCGCGACCCGCGCACGCTGGTCGCGAACGTCGACCTGATGTCGAGCGCCGAACGCGGCCTGCTGCTGTGCGATCGCAACGCCACCGCCCGGGCGCTGCCGCCGGAGACGCTCGACGATCTGCTCACCACCCGGGTCCGGGCGAGCGGCGGCGAGATCGGTGTGTACTACGAGGGCACCGCGGTGACCTATGCGGAACTCGGGTCCCGGGTGAATCGCCTGGCCCGCTGGCTCATTTCGGCGGGCGTCGGCCCGGAGTCGATCGTCGGCCTCGCGGCCCTGCGTTCCGTCGACATGCTCGTGACGATGTGCGCGATCGTGCGCGCGGGCGGCGCGTACCTGCCCATCGATCCCGCCCATCCCGCCGACCGGATCGCGCAGGTCATCGCGAGCGCCGCACCGGCATTGGTGCTGACCGCGGGCGGTGCCGAACTGCCGGAGCTGGACGGCGTGCGTGTCGTCGACCTCGCCGAGCTTCCGGTGGCCGAGTTCTCGGCCGCTCCGGTGACCGATGCCGGGCGCAGAGCCCCGCTACGCCAAGACAATACGGCCTACGTGCTGTTCACCTCCGGTTCCACCGGCCGCCCCAAGGGCGTCGCCGTCACCCACTGCGCCATCATGAATCAGCTGCGCTGGCTGGAGTTCCGCTACGAGGTGAGTGCCGCCGACCGAATCCTGCAACGCGCCCCGCTGACCTTCGACGTGTCGGTCTGGGAGTGCTTCCTGCCGATCGCGGTGGGGGCTCCACTGGTGATCGCCCGGCCCGGTGGGCATCTCGACCTGGCCTACCTCGCGGACCTGCTCCGCACCTACGGCATCACCATCGCCGAATACGTGCCGTCGGTGCTCGCCGCGCTGATCGGCGAGGGCATGGGCGACGCGTTGCGCTCGCTCCGGCACCTGCACTGCGGTGGCGAGGCGCTCACGCCGGATCTGCTCGCGGCGCTCCGCTCCACCCTCGACGGTGCGGTGCACAACGCGTACGGGCCGACGGAGGCGGCGATCTCGGCGGTCTTCCACGAATTCACCACCGCCGATGTGGAATCCGGCCTGGACGTGGCCATCGGCAGGCCGTGCTGGAACACCCGCACGTACGTGCTGGACGCACGGCTGCGGCCGGTGCCGATCGGGGTCACCGGTGAGCTGTACCTCGCGGGTGACCAACTGGCGCGCGGCTATCAGGGTCGCCCCGGATTGACCGCGGAACGGTTCACCGCGGACCCGTTCGGCGTGCCGGGGCGGCTGATGTACCGCACCGGTGACCTGGTGCGCTGGAACCGGAACGGCGACCTGGTGTATCTGGGCCGCAACGACTTCCAGATCAAGCTGCGTGGCCAGCGGATCGAGCTCGGCGAGATCGAGGCCGCCTTGGCCGGGACGGCGGGCGTCACGAACGCCGCCGTGCTGCTCGCTAGGGACACGGCCGGATATGCAGGCATGGTCGGTTATGTGACCGGCGCGCAGCCGAATCCCGAAGCGGTGCTGGACGACCTGCGGGAGCGCTTGCCCGCGTACATGGTTCCCGCACATCTGGTCGTGCTCGACGAGATGCCGCTGACCACCGTCGGCAAGCTCGACCGGGCCGCGCTGCCCGCCGTCGAATTCACCGGCAGGGCGGTGGGATTCCGCGCTCCCCGGGAGGGCGCCGAATCGGTGCTCGCCGCGCTGATCGCGGACCTGGTCGGCGGGAGCGGCGGCCGGATCGGTGCGGACGACGACTTCTTCGCCCGCGGCGGCAACTCACTGCTCGCTATGCGGCTGGTCGCCAGGGCCAATGCGGCATTCGGGTGTGCGCTGACGGTGCGCGCGGTATTCGAAGCACCGACGGTGGCCGAACTCGCCGCGCGGGTAATGGCTTCCGCGCTGCCGTCCGGTGTGCCCGCACGGCCGGAACTGTCGATCCGAGCGCGTCCGGCCCGTATTCCTCTGTCGCTCGCGCAGACTCGGATGTGGCTGCTGAATCGCCTCGATCCGGAATCCGCCGTCTATCACATCCCGATCACCATCCGGCTGGCCGGCGCGCTGGATGCGGACGCGTTGCGGATAGCCCTGCGTGATGTCATCGATCGGCACGAATCGCTGCGCACGGTATTCCCGGCGGACCGGCTCGGGCCGACCCAGGTGGTGCTGTCCGGCGACGAGGTGCCCGCGCTCGACCTGTCGCCCATCGACGTGGCCGAACCAGACCTCGCCTCGGCCGTACTGGCGGTGACCGCCGCCGGGTTCGACCTGCGCAGCGCAATGCCGTTGCGGGCGAGGCTGTTCCGCGTCGCGCCGGACGACCACGTGCTCGTCGTCGTGGTGCACCACATCGCCGCGGACGGCGTCTCGACCGCGCCGCTCGCGCGGGATCTGATGGTTGCCTACACCGCACGGAACACGGGCGTCGCGCCGCAGTGGCGACCGCTCCCGGTTCAGTACGTCGACTTCACGCTGTGGCAGCACGAGGTGCTCGGGGCGGCCGACGACCCCCGATCGCCGCTGGCCGCGCAGATCGCGCACTGGCGCACGGAACTCGCCGGGCTCGCCCCGGTGCTCGAACTGCCCGCCGACCGCCCCCGACCGCCGGTCGCCTCCGGGCGCGGCGCCGCCATCGACTTCGCCGTGTCCGCCGAACTGACCGGATCGATCGCGGATCTCGCGCGCAGGCATGGGGTTTCGTCGTTCATGGTGATCCACGCCGCCTTCGCCACGGTGCTGGCCAGGCTCGCCCGGGTGGACGACGTCGCCATCGGCACCCCCATCGCGGGGCGCTCCGAAGCGGCACTGGACGACCTGGTCGGGATGTTCGTGAACACCCTCGTCCTGCGCTCCCGCGTAGCATCGGACATGTCCTTCGCGGAACTGCTGAGCCAGGTGCGCGACACCGATGTGCGCGCGTTCGCCCACGCCGACCTGCCCTTCGAGCGGCTCGTCGAGGAGCTGAATCCGGAACGCGCACAGTCGCATTCCCCGATCGTGCAAACGTTGCTGACCTTCGAGCACCGCGACGACACCGTGCTGCGGCTCCCCGGACTGGAGGTGTCGGCGTACCCGATCGACAGCCGGGTCGCGCAATTCGATCTCAGTCTCGAACTCGCCGAGCACGTCGCCGAGGCGGGCACCGCGGTGCGCGGCGTGCTGCGCTATGCGACGGACCTGTTCGACCGCCGCACCGCGGAGTCGTTCGTGGCCCGGTTCGTACGTGTCCTCGACGCTGTGACCGTGAACCCGTCCGTCGTGCTCGGCGATATCGAGCTCCTGGATGCCGCGGAGCGCGCGCTCGTGCTGAACCGGTGGAACGACACCACGCACCCGATGGCGCCCGGGCAGACGCTGGTCTCCCTGTTCGAGGCGCAGGTGGCCAGAACGCCGGAAGCGACGGCGCTCACCTTCGACGGCACGAGTCTGTCGTACGCGGGCTTCGCCGCGAAGGTGCACCGCCTGGCCCGGTGGCTCGTGGATCAGGGTGTCGGCCCGGACTCGCTGGTCGCGCTCGGCATGCGGCGCTCGATCGATCTGCTCACCGGCATGTACGCGGTCACCGTGGCCGGCGGCGCCTACGTACCGCTCGATCCCGACCATCCCGCCGAGCGCGTCGGCCACGTGCTCGGGACCGCCAGGCCGGTCTGCGTGCTCACCTCCGGCATGGACCTGGACGGTGTCGCGGCCCGCCAGATCCGCATCGACCGACTGGATCTGACCGGCTACCCGCCGACCCCGCTGACCGACCTGGACCGGGTCGGCGTGCTCACCGCGGCGCACACCGCCTACGTCCTGTTCACCTCCGGCTCGACCGGCAGGCCCAAGGGGGTCGCCGTGCCGCACACCGCCGTCGTGAACCGGCTGCACTGGATGCAGCAGACCTATCCCCTCACCGCCGAGGACGCGGTATTGCAGAAGACCCCGGCCACTTTCGACGTCTCGGTGTGGGAGTTCTTCTGGCCGTTGCAGGTCGGTGCGCGCCTGGTCGTCGCCCGCCCGGCCGGCCATCGCGACCCCGCTTATCTAGCCCGCTTGATCATCGAAGAGCGGGTGACCACGGCCCATTTCGTGCCCGCCATGCTGTCGATGTTCATTGCCGAGCGAAGGGCAAACGAGTGCATTACGCTCCGCAACGTATTCGCCTCCGGTGAGGCATTGCCCGCGCTGGCCGCGCAGCGGGCGCGTGAGGTGATCGGAGCGCGGGTGCACAACCTGTACGGACCGACGGAGGCCACCGTCGACGTCACCTTCCACGAGGTGACCGCGGCCGATGTGGTCTGCGTCCCGATCGGCAGGCCGGTGTTCAATACCCGGCTGCTGGTGCTGGATTCGCGGCTGCGACCGGTCCCGGTCGGGGTACCGGGGGAGCTGTACCTGTCGGGAGCGCAACTGGCGCTCGGCTACCTGGCCCGGCCGGATCTGACCGCGGACCGGTTCGTCGCGAATCCGTTCGCCGGTGGTGAGCGGATGTATCGCACCGGCGATCTGGTGAAGTGGAACGGCGATGGCGAAGTGGAGTACCTGGGCCGCACCGATTTCCAGGTGAAGCTGCGCGGAGTGCGGATCGAACTCGGCGAGATCGAGACCGCGCTGACCACGGTGGATTCGATCGCCCAGGCGGTCGTGGTGGTGCACTCCGAGGAACGGCTCGGTGACCGGCTGGTGGCGTACGTTATTGCTGCCAAGGGGCATTCGCTGGACATCGACGCGCTCCGGTCCGCGCTGAGCGCGGAATTGCCCGCGCACCTGGTTCCTTCGGCGATCGTGCCGCTGGATGCGTTGCCGCTCAACACCTCCGGCAAGATCGACCGCACAGCGCTGCCCACACCGGTCTTCGAGGCGGCCGCCTATCGCGCACCGGCCACCGACACCGAACGCGCGGTCGCGGGCATCATGGGCGAACTCCTCGGCCTGGACCGGGTCGGCGCCGACGACGACTTCTTCGCCCTCGGCGGCAATTCGCTGATCGCGACGCAGGTCGCCGCCCGGCTCGGCACCGCGTTCGACGCCGAAGTCCCGGTGCGGATGCTGTTCGAGGCGCCGACCGTCGCCGGATTGGCGGCGCGGGCGCAGCGGCAGATCGGTACCGGCAGCAGGCCGCCGCTCACCGCACGCCCGCGTCCCGAGCTGGTGCCGCTGTCGCCGGCCCAGCAGCGCATGTGGTTCCTCAACCGTTTCGACCCCGACGCCACCGTGCACAATATTCCGGTCGTGGTCCGGCTCACCGGGTACCTGGACCCGAATACGCTGGCCGCCGCCGTCGCCGACGTGGTCGGCAGGCACGAGACGCTGCGTACGGTCTACCCGGACCACGACGGCACCGGTTACCAGCGGATTCTCGAACCCGGTCAGGCGCCGTCGCTGCGACCGCTCGATTCGCCTGCCGCGCTGCCGGGATTCGTTGCCACGCCGTTCGACGTGACGAGCGAGGTGCCGGTGCGCATCGGGCTGATCCGGTTGTCGGATCGTGCCCACCTGCTCGCCCTCGTCGTGCATCACATCGCGGCCGACGGCTTCTCGATGGCGCCGCTGGCCCGCGATATCGCCACCGCCTACGCCGCACGCGCCACCCGAACCGCGCCCGCCTGGACCGAATTGAGCGTGCAGTACGCCGATTACGCGCTGTGGCAGCGCGAAGTGCTCGGCGCCGAATCGGATGCGGAATCGGTGGCCGCGCGCCAACTGCGCTACTGGCGGGAGGCGCTGCGGGCATTGCCCGTGCAGCTCGATCTACCTACCGATCGACCGCGCCCTGCCATCGCCTCACACGCCGCGTCCAGCACGTCGGTCGAGCTGGATCGTGCTGTCCGGGCGGGTATTACCGCGATAGCGGCGCGCTACGACGCGACCCCGTTCATGGTCGTGCACGCCGCGCTCGCCACTGTGCTGGCCCGCCTGTCCGGCACCGGCGACATCGCCATCGGCGCACCGATCGCGGGTCGCGGCGACGCCGCGCTGGACGAGCTGGTCGGGATGTTCGTCAACACTCTCGTGCTGCGCGCCGAGGTCGCCGGAGCCGACACGTTCGCCGAGATTCTGCGCCGAGTGCGCGACACCGATCTGGACGCCTTCGCCCATGCCGAGGTGCCGTTCGAGCGGCTGGTCGAGGTCCTCGATCCGCCTCGATCCGAGGCGCGGCATCCGCTGTTCCAGATCGCGTTGTTCTTCCAGAACCTCGCCCACGTCGAACTCGATATGGCGGGCGTCACCGTCACCGAATACGAGTTGGACCACCGGACAACGCCATTCGATCTGCAGCTGACCGTGACCGACAGCGCGATCCAGTTCACTTATGCCACAGACCTTTTCGACGAGGACACGGTAGCGAACTTCGGATCCCGGTTCCTCCGGCTGCTCGACGCCGTGACCACCGACCCGGAGCAGGCGGTCGGCGACATCGACCTGTTCGGCGCCGGTGAGCTGCATCGAGTGGTGGCCGAGTGGAACGACTCCGCGCATACCGCCTGCCTGGCGGAGATGCTGCTCGACGAATTCGAGGCGCAGGCCGCGGCGACACCGGACGATCCGGCACTGATCGTCGTCCCGGACGACGGCGCCGCCGTCACGACGATGACCTACGGCGAGCTGGACCGCCGGACCAACCAGCTGGCCCGGCACCTGATCGCGGCCGACATCGGTCCGGAATCGCTGGTGGCGCTGGCGATCCGGCGTTCGGCGGACCTGGTGGTCGCCATGTACGCGGTGCTCAAGGCGGGCGGCGCCTACGTGCCGATCGATCCGGATCATCCGGCGCGCCGGAACGCGCACATCCTCGACACCGCGCGACCCGCGGCACTGCTCACCACCGCGGCCGATCGGGTCGGCCTCGACTATGCCGGGCCGATCATGCGTATCGATGAACTCGCGCTCGACGGCTATCCGGATGACCCGATCGCGGTGCCCGAGCGGCGCTCGCCGATTCACCCGCAGCACCCGGCCTACGTGCTCTTCACCTCTGGTTCCACCGGAAAACCGAAGGGCGTCAGCGTTTCCCACGCCGCGATCGTCAACCAGATGACCTGGATGCAGGCGGAGTATCGGCTCACCGCCGACGACGTGTATCTCCAGAAAACGGCGACCACCTTCGACGTATCGCTCTGGGGATACTTCCTGCCCCTGCGCATCGGCGCATCCCTGGTGCTCGCCGCGCCGGACGGCCATCGCGATCCCGGCTACCTGACCGAGGTCATCGAGGCCAACGGCGTCACCCTCACCGACTTCGTGCCCTCGATGCTCAGCGTGTTCGCCGGACATGTCGAAACTGCCGGGCGGCGGGCGGCGCTCGCCTCGCTGCGCGCCGTCTTCGTGATCGGCGAGGCACTGCCCGCCGAGACGGTGCGGGCCTTCGGCGCCGTCAGCCGGGCTCGCCTGCACAACCTGTACGGCCCGACCGAGGCGACGGTGAGCATCACCTACCGCGACGTCACCGGCGAGCGCGGCGGCGCGGTGCTGCCGATCGGCAACCCAGAGTGGAACAGCCGGGTCTATGTGCTGGATTCGCGGCTGCGCCCGACCCTGCCCGGTGTCGCCGGCGAGTTGTACCTCGCCGGTACCCAGCTGGCCCGCGGTTACCACGGCCGACCCGACCTGACGGCGGATCGCTTCGTGGCCAACCCCTTCGGCGCACCGGGTGAGCGGATGTACCGTACCGGCGACCTGGTGCGCTGGGATGCCGACGGCGATACCGCGGAGCTGATGTACCTGGGCCGCACGGACTTCCAGGTGAAGTTCCGTGGGCAACGGCTGGAGCTGGGCGAGATCGAGGCGGTCCTGGCCGCCGTGCCCGGCGTGACCCAGGCAGCCGCGGCCGTGGTCGCCACTCGCGCCGGTGACCACCTGGTCGGCTACGTCACCGCACGCGCCGCGGTCGACGAAGCCGAGATGTTGCGTGCGGCCGGCGAGAACCTGCCGTCCTACTCGGTTCCGTCGGCCGTCGTGGTGCTGGATGCGTTCCCGCTCAACGCCTCCGGAAAGCTGGATCGAACGGCACTGCCGGAACCCGTGTTCGGTCGTGTCGCCTTCCGTGCCCCGGTCACACCGGCCGAACGCCTGGTCGCCGAAGCCTTCGGCGCGGTGCTCGCGCACGGGCCGATCGGCGCCGATGACAGTTTCTTCGATCTCGGCGGCAACTCCCTGATCGCCACCCGGGTGATCGCCCGGCTCGGCGCCCGGCTCGGCCGTCGCGTTCCGGTCCGGCTGCTCTTCGAGGCGCCGACCGTGCGCGCCCTGGCCGCGTCGATCACCGATGAGGCTGCCGCGCTGGAACAGTCGGTGCCGTTGCTCGCGGGTCCGCGTCCGGAGGTCATTCCGCTGGCACCGGTACAGCGCGGCATGTGGTTCCTCAACCGGCTGGACCCCGGCTCGGCCACCCACAACATTCCCGTGGCGATGCGCATCGAAGGCGAACTCGATGCGCTCGCCCTACGTGCCGCGTTCGCGGATGTCGTTGCCCGGCACGAGGTATTGCGCACCGTCTATCCCGTCGACGCGGGCGGTAGCGGCCACCAGGTGATCCTGCCCGCCGAGCCGGCACCGATACAGCTCGCGATCGGGGACCCCGACGGCCGTCCGGTGTCCGAGCGGATCGCCGAATTCCTGGTCGCCGGTTTCGATGTCACGACCGAGGTGCCGGTGCGCGCGGTGCTGCTGCGGGTGCATGACGCCGAGCAGGTGCTGGTCGTGGTGCTGCACCATATCGCCGCCGACGGCTATTCGATCGGCCCGCTGCTGCGAGACCTGCTGTCCGCCTATCTCTCTCGCGTACTGGGTACAGCACCGAACTGGCCGGACCTGACCGCTCAGTACGCCGACTACGCGCTGTGGCAGGCCGGCGCGCTGGATTCCACCGCGCCGGAGCAACTCTCGTATTGGGCGCAGACGCTGCGCGACCTCCCGGCGGAACTGACGCTCCCGACGGACCGCCCACGGCCCGCGGTCGCGACCGAGCGCGGCGCGAGCGTGCGTGCCCGGATCGGTGCTGGCGTCGCCGCCCGAATCGCCCGGCTCGCTGTGCAGCACAACGCGACTCCGTTCATGGTGGTGCACGCCGCGTTGGCCGTGCTGCTGGCCCGGCTGTCCGATACGACCGACATCGCCGTCGGCACCCCGGTGGCCGGCCGTGGCGAAGCGGCCCTCGACGACCTGGTCGGCATGTTCGTCAATACCGTCGTCCTGCGCACCCGGCCGGACCTCGACCGTTCGTTCACCGACCTGATCGCCCAGACCCGGACCGCCGACCTGGCCGCATTCGGCAACGCGACCGTGCCGTTCGACCGGGTGGTCGACGAGCTCGGCATCGAACGCTCCCCGGCCCGGCATCCGCTCTTCACCGTCGCGCTGAGCTATCTCGATACCGGCGCCGACACCTTCGCGGTCCCCGGGTTGACGCTCACCGCCGCCGAATTCGCCGAGCCGGTGGCCCGTTTCGACCTCCAGTTCACCGTCGGCGCCGAGCCCGATGCCGACGGTCACCTAGCCGTCGAACTCGACTACGCCACCGACCTGTTCGACGCGGCCACCGCCGCGGGCTTGCTCCGCCGATTCGGCCGCGTCCTCGGCACACTCACCGCCGACCCGGACCGCCCGATCGGTGCCGTGGATCTGCTCGCCCCGGCCGAACGCGGCGAACTGCTCGCCCGCCGCGGCGCCGACCCCGTCGAACCGGCCACCCTGGCCGAGTTGATGACCGCCGCCGTGGCCATGAATCCCGCTGCCACCGCGCTGATCTCGGCCGAACGCAGCCTCACCTACCGCGCACTGGACGAACAATCGGCCCGCCTGGCCAGAATGCTGATCGGCCACGGCATCGGCGCCGAGGACGTGGTCGCCATCGCCATCGAGCGCTCGGTCGAATCGGTGCTCGCGGTCTGGGCGGTCGCCAAGACCGGTGCCGCCTTCGTCCCCGTCGATCCGACCTACCCGGCCGAACGCATCACCCACATGCTGTCGGATTCCGCGGCCGCCCTCGGACTGACCACGAGCCGCTCCCACCGGATGCTGCCGGGCGACGTCGAATGGCTGGTCCTCGACGCGCCATCGACCGCGGTGCGGATGCGGCACACCAGCGCGATCCCGATCGCCGCGGACGAGCTGATCCGCCCGGTCCGCGTGGGCAATCCGGCCTGGATGATCTACACCTCCGGCTCGACCGGAACCCCCAAGGGCGTGCTCGCGACCCACGCGGGCCTCGCCGGCGTGGCCCGCGCCCAGCGTGATCGGTACGAGATCACCGCGGCCGCCCGCATCCTGCACGTCGCCTCGCCGAGCTTCGACGCGTCCATGCTCGAACTGCTGCTCGCCCTGTCGGCGGGCGCGGCGCTGGTGATCGCGCAGGCCGGCGTCTACGGCGGCGCCGAACTGACCACCCTGCTGCGCGAGCAGCGAGTGTCGCACGCCTTCCTCACCCCGGCGGTGGTGCGCACCCTGGACCCGGCCGCGCTGCCCGACCTGCGGCACCTGACCGTCGGCGGCGAGTCCTACGGCCCGGATATGGTGCGGCGCTGGGGAAGTGACCGCGCCTTCTACAACACCTACGGCCCGACCGAGACGACGATCATCGCCACGATCAGCGATCGCCTGCGTCCGGACGGTCCGTTCGACATGGGCACCCCGATCCACGGCATGTCGGCGGTGGTCCTCGATGGCTGGCTGCAGCCGGTGCCGGTCGGCGTCACCGGCGAGCTGTACCTGCGCGGACCCGGCCTGGCCAGGGGTTATCATTCACGGCCTGGTCTTTCGGCCGAGCGGTTCATCGCCGACCCCTATGGTCCGGCAGGCGGGCGGCTCTATCGCGCCGGCGATCTGGTGCGGTGGACCGCGACCGGCGCGGTCCACTACGTTGGACGCTCGGATCAGCAAGTGAAGGTACGTGGGTTGCGCATCGAACTCGGCGAGATCGATGCCGTTCTCGCGACTCATGCCTCGGTCGAGGCGGCGGTGACCCTGGGGCACACGGAGGCCTCGGGCGTGACATCGCTGGTTTCGTATGTGGTCGGTCGCGGGATCGATGCCGAAGAGCTGCGCGCCCATGCCGGTCGCTCGCTGGCGGCCTACATGGTGCCCGCCGCGGTCATGGTGCTCGACGAGTTGCCGTTGACCCCGGTCGGCAAGCTCGACCGGCAGGCCCTGCCCGCACCGGAATTCCGGGTGGCCGAGTTCCGCGCGCCGCGGACCGCCGCCGAGCGGGCGGTCGCCGAGGTCGTCGCCGACGTGCTCGGCCTCGCGACGCGGATCGGCCTCGACGACGACTTCTTCGCCCTGGGCGGCAACTCGCTGACCGCGACGCAGGTCGCGGCCCGGCTCGGCAACCGGCTCGCGGTCGGGGTCGGCGTGCGGCTGGTGTTCGAGCACCCGACCGTCGGCGCGCTCGCCGCGGCGGTTTCCGGCGCGGCACCGTCCGGTCCGGTGCTCGCGCGCCGCACCGAAACCGGCCCGGTGCCACTGTCGCTGGCACAGCAGCGCATGTGGTTCCTCAATCGCCTCGATCGGCAATCGACGGCCTACAACATCCCGCTCGCCGTCCGCCTGACCGGTGAACTCGATGTCGACGCGCTGAACGCCGCGATCGCGGACGTGGTCGGCAGGCACGAGGTGCTGCGCACCGTCTACCCGCAGCACGAGTCGGGCCCGGTGCAGCTGGTGCGCCCGGCGGGGGAGCCGGGCACGCCGGTGCTCGCGCCCATCGCCGTTCCCGCCGACGATCTCGCCGCCGCGGTCGCGGACTTCGTCGGCGGCGGATTCGATGTCGCCGAAGCGGTTCCCGTGCGCGCCCGGCTGTTCGTGCCGGTCGCGGTGGACGCGGTGGCGCGCGAACACGTGCTGGTGGTCGTCGTGCACCACATCGCCGCGGACGGGTCGTCGCTGGCGCCGCTGGCCAGGGATGTGATGGTCGCCTACGCCGCGCGCAGGCGAGGTCATGCGCCGGACTGGGCCCCGCTGCCGGTTCAGTACGCCGACTACAGCCGGTGGCAACGCGAGTTGCTCGGCGCCGAGGACGACCCGGATTCGCTGGTCTCGCGCCAGCTCCGGTTCTGGACCGCCGCCCTGGCCGGGCTGCCCGCGCAGCTGACCCTGCCCACCGACCGCCCGCGGCCCGCCGTCGTGGCCACCCGCGGCGGCCACGTCGACTTCGCCATCGACGCCGGGGCGCATGCCGGTCTGGTCGCCCTCGGCCGAGAGTCCGGGGCCACGCTGTTCATGGTGCTGCACGCCGCGTTCGCGGTGCTGCTGGCCCGGCTGTCCGGCAGCACGGACATCGCGGTCGGCACGCCGGTCGCCGGGCGCGGTGCCGCCGAACTCGACGACGTGGTCGGCATGTTCGTGAACACGCTGGTGCTGCGGTCACGGGTCGACGCCGGTGCCGGGTTCGTCGACCTGCTCGATCAGGTGCGGGCCGCGGATGTCGCCGCGTTCGCCCACGCCGACGTCCCGTTCGAGCGGTTGGTGGAGGTGCTGAACCCGGAGCGGTCGACGGCCAGGCATCCGCTGTTCCAGGTCGGCTTCTCCTTCCACAATCAGGTGGGCGCCGACTTCGCGTTGGACGGCTTGACCGCCAGCGCGGTGGATTTCGATGCCGAGGTGGCGCAGTTCGATCTGCATCTGGTGGTCACCGACCGGTACGACAGCGACGGTGTGCCGGCCGGGATGGCGGCTTCGATCAGCTACGCGACCGCGCTGTTCGACGAGAGCACCGTCGCCGGATTCGCGGGCAGGCTGCAACGGGTGCTCGACGCGGTCTGTGCCGATCCCCGGGTGCCGGTCGGCGATCTGGCTCTGCTCGACCGGGCGGAGTCCGCGCGCATGCTGGTCGCATGGAATCGCCCTGATCGCGAATTCGATACGGCCACACTGATTTCCGGTTTCGAGGCGCAGGTGGCCCGGACGCCGGACGCGGTGGCGATCGTCGATGGCGCGGTAAACCTCACCTACGGCGAATTCGCTGCGCGGGTCAACCGGTTGGCGCGCGTGCTGATCGACCGCGGTGTCGGGCCGGAATCGGTTGTCGCCCTGGCCATCCCGCGTAGCGTCGAGCTGCTCGTCGGGATGTACGCGGTGGTCACGGCGGGCGGCGCGTACCTGCCGCTCGACCCGGCCCACCCGCTGGATCGCACCGTGCGCATCCTCGCCGCCGCGAGCCCGGAGCTGGTGCTCACCGCGGCGGCGCATCCGATGCTGCCGGTGACCGTGTCGAATCACGCTGTGGTGCTCGATATCTCGACGATCGACCCATCCATCGACGCACGGCCGGTGCGCGACGACGAGCGGTCGGCGCCGCTGTCACCGTCGAATACCGCGTACCTGATCTTCACCTCCGGCTCCACCGGCACCCCGAAGGGCGTGGCCGTGCCGCACGCCGCCGTCGCCCATCAGCTGGCGTGGATGCAGTCGGAGTACGCGCTCGGCGCCGACGACGCCACCGTGCTGCTGACCTCGGCCGCCTTCGACCTGTCGATCTGGGAATTGTGGTGGGCGCCACGGACCGGCGCCAGAATCGTGCTGGCCCCCGCCGCCGCGCACCGCGACCCGGATCAGGTCCTCGACCTGATCCGGCGTGCCTCGGTGACCACCGCGACCCTGGTGCCGTCGCTGCTGGCCATGCTGAGCGAGGCCGCGGGCGATCGACTACCGCGCTCGCTGCGCCGGTTGCTCGTCATCGGGGAACCACTTCCGGCGACCACGGTCCACCGGGTGCGCGGCCAGACCGACGCCCGGATCGACAACCTGTACGGGCCGACCGAGGCCGCGGTCTCGGTCACGCGGTACCGGACCGTCCCCGGGACGCGGCACACGGTGGTGCCCATCGGCACACCGGAATCCGGCAGCCGCGTTTACGTGCTCGACGACCGGCTGCACCCGGTCCCGGCCGGCGTCACCGGCGAGCTGTACCTCGGCGGCGCGCAATTGGCCCGCGGCTACCACGGCAGACCCGAATTGACCGCCGAGCGCTTCGTGGCGGACCCGTTCGGCGCGCGGGGTACCCGGTTGTACCGCACCGGTGATCTGGTGCGCTGGGGCGCCGACGGGAACCTCGAATACGTCGAGCGCCGGGACTTCCAGGTGAAGGTCCGCGGTTACCGCATCGAGCTCGCCGAGATCGAGCACGCGCTGCGCTCGCGGCCCCCGGTATCCGAGGCGATCGTGGTCGCGCAGCAGGCCGGCGACGAGAACGCGATGCTGGCCGGGTATTTCACTGCCACCGAGCCGGTCGATACGGACCTGCTGCGCGCCGCGGTGGCGGATCTGCTACCCAGCTACATGGTGCCCGCGGTGCTGCGGCAGTTGGACACGCTGCCGCGCAACGCGAACGGCAAGGTCGATCGGGCGGCGTTGCCCGCGCTCGACCGGCGCACCCACGAGTTCCGCGCCCCCGCGACGGAACTGGAGCGGCAGTTCTGCGCCTGCTTCGCGGAGGTGCTCGGCGCCGAGCGGATCGGCATGGACGACAACTTCTTCGAACACGGCGGCAACTCCCTGCTCGCCACCCGCCTGGCCGCCCGGCTGAGCGCGGCCCTCGCCGAGCCCATTCCGGTCGTGTGGCTGTTCTCCGCGCCGACACCGGGCGCGCTGGTGGCCCAGTTGGCCCAGCACCGGTCCGGCCGTGGACGAGTCGACGCGGCGGCCGCGTTCGACGTGCTGCTGCCCCTGCGCGCCGGCGGCCGCCGGGAGCCGCTGTTCTGCGTGCATCCGGCGGGCGGCGTCGCGTGGTCGTTCGCCGGCCTCGCCGCCCACATCGACCCGGAGCGCGGCGTGTACGGCATCCAGTCGCCCGCGCTCAGTTCCGCGGCGCCGCTGCCGGAGTCGATCGAGGACTGGGCCGCGCGGTACGTGCGGGAGATCCGGGCGGTGCAGCCGGAGGGCCCGTACCACCTGCTCGGCTGGTCGCTCGGCGGCGTGCTGGCGCACGCGGTCGCGGTCCAATTGCAGGACGCGGGCCAGCATGTCGCGCTGCTGGCCATGCTGGACAGCTCGCGGCAGGTCACGGTGGACGAGTCCGCGACCGTCCCGGTGGCCGATCTGCTCGGCGGCCTGCTCGGCGACCACGCCGCCGAAACCGACCTGGATCCGCGCCGATTGGCACGCAGGCTGGCCGAGCTGCCCGAGCCGTTCGCCTCGTTCGGCGCCGACCGGCTGGACCGGGTGCTGGATGCCGGCGCCCGCGCGGTGGGCCTGATCACGCGTTACCGACCCCGCCCCTACAAGGGCAACCTCCTGTATTTCACCGCGGCCCTGGACGATCCCACCGGTGCCACCGGGGCCGCAACCTGGGCGGATGCCGTCGACGGCACCGTGCACAACCACGCCGTGCATACCTCGCACTGGCGGATGACCACCGAGTCGGCGCTGGCCAGGATCGGCCACGTCCTCACCGCCCTCCTGGAGCGTGCCGACCGCACCTGAGCCCCTCAGACCTGACCCAACCAGGAAGAAGGAATCCCCCGATGAACAACCCTTTCGACGATGACGGCGCACAGTTCTACGTCCTGATCAACGACGAGGGCGAGCATTCGCTCTGGCCGATCTTCGCCGCCGTACCCGGCGGCTGGACCATCGCCTACGGCGCCGCGGCGCGTAAGGCCTGTCTGCACTACGTCGAAACGCATTGGCTCGATATGCGACCCAAGTCACTCATCGAGGCCATGTCCAACGAAAGTCCCTGAGGTTCCGGACAACCGCCCAAATCCACCTGTATGCGCGGGGCGCGTCGGTCCACATCCCCCCTGCTGACCGCCGCGCCCCGCCCCCTACTCGTACTTCGCTGCGCCCCAGTGCATCATGGACCTATGACGAATCAACGGATCACCCCCACGCTGCCGGAGACGTTGATCGAAGCGGCCCGTCGCTGGGCGGGTGGACGGCCGACACCCGCACAGACGCAACAGATCAGCGGCTGGCTGAATCGAGTGATGCAGCGTCAGCACCCGCAGGGCACCGCGCAGGCCTAGCGGCACGGCGGGTCGGCTACGCCTTGGTTCGCGCCGACTCGATGACCGCTCGGGCATGCTGGCGCCACTCGGTGACCGCGCGACCGCGAAACCCGGTGAGCGCCGCGTCGAACTTGCTCGCCCGCTTGGTGACGGTCAGCCCGATATAGGTGTGATTGCTGGTGATCGCTTGTGTCGCAACGGAACACGCCTCGTCGATCTCGCCGGCACTCAGCAACGCGGTGGCATGCTCGAACCGGACGAGCGCGGGCTCCATTGTTTCCTGCGGGTCGTACAGGCTGAGCGCGCGCGCCGCGGCCTTGGCGGTTTCCGCCGCCCGGCCGAGATGGGAGTTGCCTATCGCCTGATAAAAAGCAAGCTTTTCCGGCCTATAGGAAAAGATCCCAATCGTAAGCTCTTCCGGCCCAACATTTTCCAATGCGCGTCCGGATTTCTCGATACACCGGGCAAACTGGACAGCATTTCCCAGACTGGCATGCGCCCGCGCGGCCATTCCCCACAGCCAGGCGGCGGCGGGTCCGTGTGCCGGATTTTCTGCGAGCCGTCCGTCGAGCAGGCTCAAGACCTCCGCCGGTTTGTCGCTATATGTCGGAAGATATGCGAGACCGGCCAGCGCGATATCCTCGGAATAGCGATCGCCTATGTCTTGCGCGGCGTGGATCGCGGTGGCGTACCACATCCTGGCCTGGCCCAAATGTCCTTCGTTGAACAGGATTTCGCCGACCACGTTGGCCAGCCTGCCCGCCGTGCGGACCAGCCGGACCTGATGGTGGGTGGCCTGCCGCTGCGCGAGAGTGCCACGGACGGTGCGGAATTGCTCGAGTGTGGTGTGCAGCAGTTCGTGCGGCGGCACCTGCACCACCCGCTTGCCGAGCGCCTCGGCCGACTGCTCCAGCAGCCCCAGCCTGCGCTCGCTGATGGACCCGGCATCCAGGGTGGCCAGCATCTTCTCCGGCTCGCCCGCGACCAGGTCGGCGGCCGTGCCGGTCAGACCTACCCCGATGCAGGCCAATAACTCTCGCCTTCTCACGTCGTCATCCTCGACTTCCTTGTCGAGCCCGATGTCCCTACCGAGCTGGGTTTCCGTATCGGGCGCCGAGTCGGTGGCTTCGAGGTCGAAGCCCGTGTCCCGGCCCGCGGCGACGGCCCGCTCGAATCGTGCGACGACGACCGGATCGGCTTCTGACACGACCTGGTCGAGCAGACGTTGGCTTGCGGCATGCATCCGGGTTGTCCGGCCGTTTTCCCACAAGACCACGGTGCGCGGGGTGACGCCCACCAGACGTGCGAATTCGTACCGACTTCGCCGCATCGCGGCGCGAAGCGCACGGACATCCTCGCCCGTCCAGTCGATCTCAACCATAGGTCCTGCTTCCTCGCACCAGGCTGATACAAACGGAAACTACCCGCAATTACCGCATTCGGGTCTGTTATCCACCGAATCGCAACATGCACGCTGAATCAGCACCCGGCGCCGGGGTTCTGCCCAAACCCTTACCGGGGCGCCGGCATTCCGGAATCCGACGCACGGTCCCGACACGGCCCGATCCATCCGTGTCGAGCGGTGATTCCGTGGGGCGCTCAGGCGCCGGGTGCACTGACTTTACTCGGAGGTGAACAATGGACGTATTGCACTCGGATGTTCGGGAATTGTGGCTGGTACAGAGCCGCGACTGCACGCAGGATCGGTGGGTCTCAGCTACGACCGAGCGCGGTTCATCCTCACCGTGCACGGCGGTCACGGCGCCCGTTGTCACCAGTACCTCGGCGCCTCGGCCTACTGTTGTCGCCGGGCCGCCGAGAAGTGAACAGGGCGGGCTCGACCGCAGCCGAGCCCGCCTTGTTCGAATGGCCGATTCAGGCGGCCGCGGACAGCGCCTCGAACTCCCTGTCGGTCAGCGTGATCCGCGCGCCCTCGGTGTTCTCCTCGAGATGGGCGACGCTGGAGGTGCCCGGAATGGGCAGCATCACCGGCGAACGACGCAGCAGCCAGGCGAGGGCGAGCTGGGCCGGGGTCGCGCCGTGTTCCTTCGCGATCGCGTCGAGCGGTCCACCCGGCTTGGCAAGTTGGCCGGTGGCGATGGGGTACCACGGGATGAACGCGATGTTCTCCCGCTCGGCGTAGTCGAGCACGTCCTCGTCGGTCCGGTTGGTCAGGTTGTAGAGGTTCTGCACCGAGACGATGGTGGCGATCTCGCGCGCCTGTCGCAGCTGTTCCACGCTCACCTGGGACACGCCGATGTGGCGGATCTTGCCCTCCTGCTGCAGCAGGACGAGCTCGCCGAGCTGGTCGGCCAGCGGCACCTGCGGATCGATGCGGTGCAACTGGTAGAGGTCGATCTGCTCGACGCCGAGGTGGCGCAGGCTGAGTTCGGTTTGCTGGCGCAGGTATTCGGGCCTGCCGACGGCGCGCCAGTCGCCGGGGCCGCTGCGGGTGAACCCGCCCTTGGTCGCGATCACCAGGTCATCGGGGTAGGGGTGCAACGCCTTCCGGATGAGCAGTTCGCTGACGAACGGACCGTAGGAGTCGGCGGTATCGATGAAGTTGATGCCGAGTTCGACGGCGCGCCGCAGCACCCGGACCGCCTCGTCGGGATCCTTCGGATCACCCCAGACGCCGGGGCCGGTGAGCTGCATCGCTCCGTAACCGAGCCGGTGGACGGGTAGGTCCCCGCCGAGCGCGAAGGTGCCGGACGCTTCGGCAGGCCGTGCGTGGAGGTTGGTGCTCATGGGTTCGGTTCCTTCCGGAGTGGAGTGACGCGAAGACGGACGAGCTGGTGAAAGTTCAGCCGATCGCGCGCAGCAGTTCCTCGGCCACCGGCGCCGACGAGGCCGGATTCTGCCCGGTGATCAGGTTGCGGTCGACGACCACCTTCGGCGCCCACGGCTCGCCCTCCTGGAAGTCGGCGCCGAGTTCGACGAGCCGATCCTGCAGCAGCCACTTGGCCCGGTCGGCCAGTCCGGCCTGCCGCTCCTCCGCGTTGGTGAATCCGGTGAGGGTGTAGCCCGCGAAGGCATTGGTGCCGTCGGGACCGACCGCGGCCAGCAGTGCGGCGGGGCCGTGGCAGACGATCGCCAGCGGCTTGCCGGATCGCAGTGCGGCGGTGAGGAGTTCGCCGGACTCGGCGTTCACCGCGAGATCCTCCATCGGGCCGTGGCCGCCGGGGTAGAACACCGCGGCGTAGTCGTCGAGGTCGACCTCGGACAGTTTGATCGGGTGCCGCAATTCCGTGCTGGCGGCCAGGACCGCTGCCCGCTGGTCCGCGGCCTCCTGGCCGCCGTTGACGTCGGGCGCCAGGCTGCCCTGGTCGACCGGCGGGACGACGCCGCCGGGGGTGGCCACCACGATCTCGTGGCCGGCGGCCTTCGCCGCCTCGTAGGGCACGGCGAACTCCTCGGCCCAGAAGCCGGTCGGATGCGGGGTGCCGTCGGCCAGGGTCCAGGTGTCGGCGCCGGTCAGTACAAAAAGTAGTTTCGCCATGTCATCGACAGTAGGACCGTCTCCGTAGCGTGGCCAATGGGATCGCCGATATCAGACATCGGAATTCTGATGGCTTTCGCGCTCGGCGAAGACCGTGCGCGCCACCGAGATTCCGTTGAGCGCGGCGGGGAATCCGGCGTATCCGGCCATCTGGATCAGCACCTCGACGACCTCGGTCTCGGTGCCGCCGACATTGAGCAGACCGTGGATGTGCACACCGAGCTGGGGCGCGACGCCGAGCGCGGTGCACATGGCCACGGTCACGATCTCCCTGGTCTTCAGGTCCAGGCCGGGCCGGGAGTAGATGTCGCCGAAGGAGAACTCGATCAGGATGCGGGCGAAGTCCGGCGCGATGTCCTGCAACGCGGCGACCACCTGTTCGCCGGCCTGCCCGTCGACCTCGGCCAGCTTGGCCGACCCGCGCTCGAACCGGTCACCGTCCGGCGGGCCCGCCGCGGCCGGTTCGGCGGGCAGGTCCGTCCGTCCGGCGAACACCTCCTTGGCGGCGGTCAGGCCGTTGAGCGCGGCCGGGAAACCCGCGTAGACGCTCGCGTGCACCATGACCTCGACGATCTCGGTGCGCGTCGCGCCCACGTTGAGCGCGCCGTCGATGTGGAACCGCAGCTGCGGCGCGGCATTGCCGAGCGCGGCCAACGCACCCACGGTGGCGAGCTGGCGCTGCCGCAGGGTCAGGCCGGGACGCGAGAGGATGTCGCCGTAGCCGAACTCGACGGTGAGGCGGCCCAGGTCCGGGGCGATATCGGCCAGGCTGTCCAGCACGGCCGGACGCTCCTGTCCGCCGATCTGCCGGAGCAGCGCGAGCCCGCGCTCGTAACGATCGTTCTGGCTGGTGGCGTCCTGTGTGCTGGTCATGGCACGACTGTAGAAGTTGGAGTGCGCTCCAGCGCAAGTGCCGAGCAGGCCTCATCCTTGACGGGGAGGTGGGATCAGGGGAAATCTCGGGGTGCGTCCCCGATGTGGCCCGGCGACCCGGTCCATAGCGTTTCGGGTATGCGATTCGTGCCGATCATCGTCGCCGTCTCCGCGGTCGCCCTGCTCGCGGGGTGCACGTCCAGCCGGGAGCCGAACACCCCTTCCGGAGTGCCGGACAACAGGATTCGTGCCGTGCAGGCCGATATCGACGCCGTGGTGGCGACCGGGGCCACCGGGGCGATCGCCACCGTCACCGACAACGGCAAGACCGTCGTGCTCACCAGTGGTGTCGCCGACGTCGCCACGGGCGCGCGGATTCCCGTCGATCCGCCGCAGCGCGTCCGGGTCGGCAGCATCTCGAAGACCTTCACCGGCGCGATCGTCTTGCAGCTGGTCGCGGAGGGCAAGGTGCGGCTGGACGAGCCGGTCGAGACCTACCTGCCCGGCCTGCTGCGGGGCGACGGGATCGACGGGCGGGCGATCACCGTGCGGCAGGTGCTGCGGCATCAGAGCGGATTGCCGGAGATCACCAAGGATCCGCGGGTGGACGAGTACCAGGCGGCACTGGAGAACCGGACCATGACGCCGGCCGAGGTCATGGGCATCGGCCTGCTCCAGCCCGCCGACTTCGCCCCGGGCGCCCGCTTCGAATACCGCAACACCAACTATTACGTCGCCGCGATGCTGGTCGAAAAGGTCACCGGCGCAAGATATGTCGACGAGTTGAACCGGCGCATTCTGCAACCGCAGGGGCTGGCCGACACGTACCTGCCCGCGCCGGGCGATCGGGATATCCGCGGACCGCATCCCAAAGGCTATGCGATGGTGAATGGTTCGCTCACCGACGTGACGCGGATCGAGCCGTCGGTGCCGTGGGCGGCCGGTGCGCTGGTCACGACCGGCTCGGACCTGAACCGCTTCTACTCGGCATTGCTCGCCGGTCGGGTGGTCCCGGACGCCCAGCTGCGCGAGATGCGCGACGGCGTACTGATGGACGAGGACATGAAGATGTACTACGGCCTCGGCCTCGGCCACACCACCTTGCCCTGCGGCGCAGAATATCTCGGACATTCCGGCGGCATCTACGGCTACGACTCGATCGCCGGCGCGACGCCGGAGGGTCGCGCGGTCACCTTCACGTTCACCACATCGGTGGATACGATGCCCGACCTGATCGGCATGCTCGGCCACGCACTGTGCCCGTAGGGCCTTGCTCGAGGGGTCTCCGCCGTCCGGGCGCCCGGCGTCCGGACGGCGGTGTCATGCCGTTCAGATGAGGTTCTGCTGCTTGCGAATTCGGCGACGCACATCCGCCATCAGGCTGTGGGTTCCGCCGTGCCGCAGAAAGCGCGGAATGAACCGGTTCACGAAGGCGACGAACACGAACAGATGCTCGAAGCGCCGCTGATCGGCGGCGGTCCATTCGACCAGGAGCTGCTCGCGGAAGACCGGCGCGAGAAACCCGATGGTCAGGAACTTCAACAGGTTCCGGAACGGCAGCCGCAGATACCAGCGGATCATCCGCAGGTTCAGCAGATCGTCGAGGTAGCCGCGGACGAACTCGTCGATCGAGACCTGCGCGCAGGCCTCGTTCCAATACCGATCGAATTCCGCCCTGGTGGCCGGCCACATCTGCTCGGTCACCTGCAATGTGGTGCCCAGTGTCGAGGACGACACGTAGAACGCCTCGGCCTGCTCGTCGCTCATCCGGCCGTGCAGCAACTGGTAGGTGTCCTCGAAGCCGATGTACAGGCAAGCGGCGACCCATAATTGGAGATCCCGGTCGAACGCGTTGTACTTCACCGGTGCGCCAGGCGCCGAATGTACTTGCCGGTGCGCGACATTCACCGCCTCGCGATAGGCGAGGCGCTCCGCGTCGGTACCGAGAATGGCGACCGCCAGGTACTGCGTCGTGGTGCGGGCGCGCTTCCACGGATGCCGCATCAAGGATCCGGACTCGACCGTGCTCTCCGCGACGCCGTACCCGACGCCGGGCCGGGCCATCTGCATCGCGACATTGGCCGCCGCGCCCGCGAAGGACCAGAAGTCCAGCGCGTCGGTCAGCGCGAGGGGGCGTTTGGTGATCGGGCGGTGCGCGGTGCCGATGTGGATCCGGGTCTGGTCCTTCGACAACGGGATGGCCGGTTGCGCGGGGTGGGCGGCGGCGGTCATGGCGGGAGTCCTTTCGGGTCCGGAATCGACTCCGCAGGGCGTGAACAGACTGTGAACTATTGATAACTTAAATCGATCGGGACTCTGCCGTCAACGGGTCCTACTGCATGGGGATATTCCTGACTGTCTGGTTGTGAATGTACGTGAAAGGGTTCCGCAATGGACGGAATCATGCGTAACATAACCGCCCATGCCGGACCGTGAGGTGTCCGGGAAGGATCCAACGGCGGATCCCGGTTCGGGGCCTGCCGTGGGCGTCCGGTCGTATCGACCGGCACGCGAAAGGACGCGCATGCTCAAGCGGCTGGATCGGATATTCAGCTACGAGATGAAGGTCTCGGAGTTCCTCGGGACGCTGATCATTCTCGGCATCCCGTACGGGTTGATCGGTGTCATCTGGACACTCACGCACACCAGCCAGCTACGCGGCATGCACGGCATCGACGTGGTCGTCTCGTTCCTGGGGGCGATCGTCTGCTGGCCGGTGCTCACCTTCTCGAATGTGTGCATGACCTGATGATGATCTTGGTCTGGCTCATCGACATCGTGGTGATCGGCGTGCGGGTGCTCGGCGGCCGCACGCGGGTCAATCCGGTGCTGCGATTCGGCCTGTGGCTGGCCGTGCTGAGCACCGTCGTGGCGGGCGCCGCGGCCGTCGGCCTTCTCCTCGTGCTGCTCGAGCGGCGATTGAGCGGCGCCGCGTGACCCCGGAGAGGCAGTGACGAGTGACCACCACCGAACGACCGCCGCAGCGCACCGACCTGGAGCGAGCCATCGATGACCTCAGGGGCCTGTGGCAGCGGCACCCGCAGCGATCGCTGGAGACACTGGGCAGGCAGGTGAAGCTGGGCCGCGACGCCGTGCTGGAGACGCTGCGCGCGATCCTGACCCGCCGGTTCCCGTTCCAGGAATTCGTCAAGCAGTGCGCGTTCATGGCCGGCGTCTCCGCCGCGCCGACGGTGTTCGTCGCCATCCCGGTGGCGGTGGTGGTCTCGATTCAGTTGGGCGCGTTGGTGAGTCAGGTCGGCGCGACCACCTTCATCGGCGCGGTCAGCGGTCTCGGCATCATTCGCCAGGGCGCGCCGCTGGTCACCTCGCTGATGATCGCCGGCGCGGTCGGCTCGGCCATCTGCGCCGACCTCGGCTCGCGCACGATCAGGGAGGAGATCGACGCCATGATGGTGATGGGCGTCGACCCGATCCGCAGGCTGGTCGCGCCGCGGCTCGCGGCCGCGGTGCTGGTGAGCATGCTGCTGTGCGGTTTCGTGGTGTTCGTCGGCTTCGCCACCGGCTATCTGTTCAATGTCTACGCGCAGGGCGGCACCTCGGGCACGTTCATCAGCACGTTCGCCTCGTTCGCCGTCGCGAACGACCTGATCGTCGCGTTGGTGAAGGCCGCGATCTTCGGTGCGCTCACCGCGATCATCGCCTGCGACATCGGCCTGCACACCAGGGGCGGGCCCGGCGGCGTGGCGAATTCGGTGAACGCGGCGGTGGTCAATTCGGCGCTGATGTTGTTCGCCACCAACATCATCATCACGCAGGTGTACAACACCCTGTTCCCGGCGAAGGTGCTCTGACATGGGCACGCGCTATACGCCACCGGTGTTGCAGCCGGTCAAAGCCGTCGGCGGCGCGATCCGCGGGCCGATCCGGGCCAACCAGCGGCTCGGTCATCAGGCCATCACCTTCGTCGCCGCGATCGTGGCGATACCGTTCGCGCTAAGGCACTATCGCAAAGAAGTGCTGCGGCTCACCGCCGATGTCGGATGGGGCAACGGGTCGCTGATCGTCGGCGGCGGCACCGTCGGCGTGGTCATCATCCTGTGCGGGTTCGGCGGGATCACCGTCGGCATGGAGTCCTACACCGCGCTGAATCTGCTGACGATGAACCCGCTGACCGGCGCGATCTCCGGATTCGCCACCACGCGCGAAATCGGCCCGATCCTGGCGACGTTGGCATTCGCGATCCAGGCGGGCTGCCGATTCACCGCGCAACTCGGCGCGATGCGGATCTCCGAGGAGATCGACGCGCTGGAATCCCTTGCCATCCGGCCGCTTCCGTACCTGATCAGCACCCGGATGATCGCCGCGACACTGACCATCGTCCCGCTCTACAGCGTCGGCCTCGCCGTCGCGTATCTGATGACCAAGCTGTCGGTGCTGTTCCTCGGCGGCACCTCCGCGGGCACCTACGACCACTACTTCTTCCAATTCCTCAACGGCACGGACGTTTTCTACTCCGTGCTCAAAGTCGCGGTGTTCGTGCTGATTTCGACGTTCCTCCAGTGCTACTACGGATACGTCGCCACCGGCGGCCCGGAAGGGGTCGGGCAGGCGGCGGGGCGCGCGATCAAGATGGTGATCGTCGTCATGGTGTTCGCGAATCTGTTTCTCACGCTGGCGATCTGGGGCATCGATCCCGGCTTCCGGATCTCGGGATAGAGGCCGCATGATCATCGATCCCAGTGGTCGCGGCCCGAGTGGCCGCCAGCTCTCGCTGGCCGGCATCGCGCTCACCACGGTGCTGTCGCTGCTGCTGGTGCTGCTCGGGCTGCGCTACACCGGTCGTTTCGAGGACAAGGTGGGCGTGGTCGCCCTGCTCACCAGTACCGGTGACGGGCTGCCCGCACATGCCGACGTGAAGTTCCGCGGCATGATCGTCGGTTCGGTGGCCGACGTGCAGGTGGTCGCCAAGGGCGAGCGCCAGCGCGCCGAGATCGACCTGAAACCGGCTGTCGCAGCGATGATTCCGGCGGCGGTCACGGCCAGGGTCATCCCGAACAACATCTTCGGCGTGACCGCGATCGAGCTCGTCGACAACGGGGAGGGCACCCAGACGCTGCGCGCGGGCGCGGAAATCCCCGAGGACACCAGCGAGGGCACCGTCCAGTTGCAGACCACGCTCAGTGTATTGCGCGACGTGCTCGACCACATTCAGCCGGAAAAGCTCGGCCGGGTGCTCGCGACGCTGGCCGACGCGCTCGATCCGGCCGCGCGCGTGCCCGGGTCCACCATCGAACGCTTGGATCTCTGGCTCACCCAGATGCATGCCATTCCGGGGATCGGCGACCTGCTCGGCGATCTCGGCCGGGCCGCAACGGCATTGAGCGCGTCCGCGCCCGATCTGGTCGGGGTGCTGTCGGAGTCGGTGACCACCGCCCGCACGCTCACCGAACGCCGGGACCGGCTGGTCGCGCTGCTGACCAACGCGAGTGGTGCGGTCGACTCGGTCAATTCGCTGTTCGCCCGCAATCCCGACGCGGGCAAGGACGTGGTCTCCGGCCTCGACGAACTCTTCGGCAGCCTGGCCGAGGACCCGCGGGCATTGCCGCAGACGGCGGCCAACCTGAATATCGCGCTGCGGAAATTGCGCTCGGTCTTCGGCTTCGGGCCGAGCCGCCAGATGGTCTGGAAGATGGACGTGTCCTTCACCCCGTTCCAGCAGTACACGGCCGCGGACTGCCCGCATTACGGCAGCCTGGCCGGCCCGCGCTGTGGCGGCTCCTCGGTTCCGGAAACCGCACCACCGCAGGAGTTTCCGGCGCAACTCGCGCCGAAGTGGCTGGCATCGGCGGGGCCGGCACCGGTAGTGCCCACCCTGCCCGCTATTCCGGGGATTCCGCTGATCCCCGGCCTCACCGCACCGGCCGCGGCAACGGATCCGAGACCGAACGCGTTGGCGCCCAGCGGTTTACGTGGCCCGGATGCGGTAGCGGCGATCGTCGGGGGCAAACCGACCGCCGCGCAGTATCTGCTGTTGTCGCCGCTGCTGGCCGGCGGTTCGGTCACTCCGGTGGACGAAGGCGGTCGCTGAATGAAATCGAGAAGGGCACTGATCGGGTTCAGCCTGTTCGCGATCGTCGCGCTCGTGCTGACCTACACGATCTGGTCCACCCTGCAGCGTTCGGTCAGCGGCGAGACCGACTCGTACTCCGCCACCTTCTCCGACGTGCTCGGCCTGCGCGTCGGCGACGACATCCGGATGGCGGGCGTGCGGGTCGGGCGGGTGGACGCGATCGACTTCGACGGTGACTATCGCGCGCGCGTCGAGTTCCGCATCCAGCGCAGGCAGCACCTCACCACCACCACGAAGGCGCTGGTGCGCTACCAGAACCTGATCGGGCAGCGCTATGTCGCGCTGGTGCCCGGTGCGGGCGGCGGGCAGGTGGTGGCGGCCGGTTCGGCGATACCACTCGAGCGCACCGAACCCTCCTTCGACGTGTCCGCGCTGCTGTCCGGGTTCGAGCCGCTGTTCAGCGTGCTGCAACCGGATCAGATCAACTCGCTGTCGGAGACGCTGATCCAGGCGCTACAGGGCAGCAATGTCTCGCTCAGCGCGTTGATCACCCAGGCCGCTGAGCTCGCGGGCACCTTCGGCCGGCGCGACCAGATCCTCGGCGATGTGATCAGCAATCTGAGCAGTGTCATCGCCGGACTGGCGCACCGCAGCGGCGACCTGGAAACGCTGATCACCCAGGCACGTTCGCTGGTCGAGTCGCTTTACGCACAGGGCGAATCGCTGAAGGGATCGGTCGATCAGGTCGCCACCTCGACCGACTCGCTCGCGCGTTTGATCGGCCAGGTGAAGCCGAATATCGCACGCGCGCAAACCGATGCGACGAGCGGGGTGGCGCTGTTGCTGCTCAACGGCGCGTCGCTGGACCAGGCGGCGGTCGAACTGCCGAGCCTGCTCAACGGCATCGCCCGGTTCACCAGCTATGGCGCCTACGGCAACGCCTACATCTGCCGCCTGGATGTCTCGCTGTGGGGTGTGCTGCTGCCACCGGGGCTGTTCTCGCAGGTCGGCGGCAATTCACAATCGGAGGTGTGCCGGTGATGACACGAGCGCGGTCCCTGTTCGGCCGGGTGCGAGTACCGCGGAACCGGCTGCTGTGGCTGGGTCTGCTCGCGGCCGGCTCGGTGGTGGCGCTGCTGGTCGGGTCCAGCGCGCTGTCGCAGGCTCGGCTGGGGGACAAGACGATTCAGGCGGAGTTCGCCCAGGCGGCCGGGCTGCGCGCGGGTGCCTCGGTGGACGTGTCCGGCATCGAGGTCGGCACGGTGCGGGCGGTGCGCCTGGACGGCGCGAAGGTTGTTGTCGACCTGCGGGTTCGCCGCGATCTGCGCCTCGGCCCGGACGCGCGCGCGGCGATCAAGATGACCACCATTCTGGGCAAGCTGCATGTCGAGTTGCTGCCCGGCAATGGAAAAGGGTTGCCGGACAACCGGATCGCGCTGGCGAATACCTCGGTGCCGTACAACCTCGGCAAGGTGATCCAGGACCCGGTGTACAAGTCGTCGTTCGAGCGCATCGAGCGCATCGATCCGGCCAAGCTGCGTCAGTCGCTGGATCTGCTCAGCCGGCAGATGGGTGACTCGCCGCAGCTCACCGTCGAGGCGCTGAACAGCGTCGGCGCGCTCGCCAAGGTGATCAACGACCGGCGCGACGAGGTCGACCTGCTGTTGAAGAGCATGGATCAGGTGTCGCAATTGGTGTCGGACAATCGCAACAGCGTATTGCTGCTGCTGACCCGCGGTGAGGCGATCGGCAGCGCGGTCGCGCAGCGGCAGACCATGCTGAAGTCGTTGCTGGACAACGTCGCCGAGCTGTCCCGGCTGCTGCAGCAGATGGGCCTGGAGAACAACGATCAGCTCGGGCCGATGATCCAGAGCCTGAACACCATGTCCGAGGGTCTGGAGAAGAACAAGGACAATCTCGACTCGCTCTACGAAATCATGCCGGTGGCCCTGCGGCAGTTCAACAACGCGCTCGGCAACGGGCCCTACGGCGACGTGTGGGCGCCGTGGATCTTCCCGGACAACTGGCTGTGTTTCGCCGGTGCGGTACAGGGGTGCAACTGATGAAAATAGGTACTTTCTGGAAGACCGCCGTGCTGTGCTGGGTCGCGGCGGTGGCCTCCGGATGCTCCCTGCTGCCGGACAGCCTGAGCATGCTGCCGGAGGAATACCTCGGCGAACACCTGCGGATCAGCGCCGATTTCGAGAACGTGGCCGGCCTGTACGCGGGCAACGACGTCGCGATCCTCGGCGTCCCGGTGGGCAAGGTCGACACGGTGACCGCCAGGGGCAGCTATGTCGAGGTGACCATGTCCATCGACAAGGACGTCAAGGTGCCCGCCGGCGCGATCGCCGCACTGGTGTCGCCGCAGCTGATCACCAACCGGCACGTCGAACTCGCGCCCGCCTACGCGGGCGACGGACCGGTGCTGGCCGACGGTGCGCACATCCCGCTCGAACACACCCGCACCCCGGTCGAACTCGACCGCATCCTGGACAATTTCGACCAGCTCGGCCGGGCGTTGAAGGGCGACAACGAGACCGGGCCGATGGCAAGTCGCGTGCTGTTCCCGCTGCTCGACGGCAACGGCGACAAGCTGCGGGCGACGCTCGACGCGATGTCCTCGGCGTTCGAGGTGAGCCTGGCCAACGGCGACCAGATCTCCAACACCATCGTGAAACTCAACGAGATCACCCAGATCGTCGCCGAAAACGACCAGACCGTACGCGATTTCAGCGGCCGGCTCACCGAAATGGTGCAGCTGATGGGGGATCAGGCGCCCGGGTTGCAGGCTGTGCTGACGCAGCTCAACGACTTCGTCACGAACACCTCCACGGTGGTCGGCACCAATCGTGAGCAGTTGCTCGGTGCGCTGACCAGGTTCACCGCGCTCACCGCTCAGATGCGGGCCAATGCGCGGTCCGTCACCGAAATCGCCGACGTCACACCGCTGTTCTTCCAGAACCTCGCCAACGCGACCAGCCGCGAACACCAAGCGCTGCGCCTGCACGGCCTGCTGGACAAGTCGGTCCTCGACGGTGAGGCGCTGTCGGTGTTCTGCGAACGGGTGCAGATGCGCCTGGACGGCTGCCGGACCGGCAAGATCCAGGACTTCGGCCCGGACTTCGGCCTGACCGCCGCGCTGCTCGGACTGATTAAATGAGGACGATGCTGTTCCGCCTGGCGGTGGCGGCGGCCATCGGCGCGACGTCCGGCTGCGCCGTGACGGTGGACAACGTCCCGCTGCCCAAGCCCGGTATCGGCGGACCCGGCTACACCCTGCACGCCGTGTTCGCGGACGCGCTCAATCTGCCGGCCAACGCGCACGTCAAGATCGGCGGCACCGACATCGGCACCGTCTCGGGGATCAGCACCACCGATTTCCTCGCCGACGTGGAAATGCGGATCCGCCAGGACATTCAGCTGCCCCGCGGCACCACCGCGGAACTGCGCCAGGCCACCCCGCTCGGCGACATGTTCGTCGCGATGACCCTGCCCGCCAAACGGGACGGCGCCGAGTTGCTGCGCCCGGGCGACACCATCGCGCCCGACCACACCGCGACCGGCGCGTCGGTGGAGCAGCTGATGATGTCGGTGTCGTTGCTGCTCAACGGCGGCGGCCTCAACCAGGCGGCGCGGATCACCGCCGAGATGAACTCGATGTTCGCCGGGCGCGCGCCGGAACTGTCGCACCTGATCACCGAGATGACCGATGTGCTCGCGGCGCTCAACAGACGCACGGCCGACGTGGACGGCGTACTGTCCGGGCTGAACACGCTCACCGGCGAATTGGCCAGGCGGAAAGCCGAATTGGGCGCGGCAGCGGACACCTTCCCGCCGCTGATCGGCCTCGTGGCCGAAAACAACAAGGCCATCGCCGATCTCATCGCCAAGGTCTCGGTGACGATGGCCGCGCTCGGCGACTTCACCGACACCACCGGCCCGGACTTCCTGAGTCTGTTCGACAGCATCCAGCGGTTGATGTCCGGATTCGCCCAGATGGGTGACGATCTCGCGGGCGCCTTGGACGGACTGCACGCTATCTACCCATCGATCTCGGCCAGTCTCGATGGCCCGGTGCTCGCGGTCGCGGCCACCGTGTCCTACCTGAGCGTCGGCGCGCTGACCGACCCGAAGGGCAGCAGGCCGCCCGAAATCGGTGACGTGCCCGCCTTTGTCGGCAGTCTCGCGCAGGTCATCGAGAAGGTCATCGGCCGGCTGCAAGGCGGCGGGCGATGAATCCTCCGCTGTGGCAATGGCTGGTGCGACATCGGATCGCGGTGGCCAATATCGGCCTGATCGTGGTGCTCGTGCTCGGGGCGTCCTATCTCGGCGCCACTGTGCTGCGGATCGATCTACTGCCGAATACGTACACGGTGCGGGTCGAGCTGGCGAATTCCGGTGGCCTGGCGGCGAACAACGACGTCACGTTCCGCGGCACCAGGGTCGGCCGGGTGCGCGATGTGCGGATATCCGGCGACGGCGTCGCGGCGATCGCCGAGATCGACAGGGCGGCGAAGATTCCGGTAGGCGGCACGGTCGCCGTCGGCCGGCTGTCCGCGGCGGGGGAGCAGTATCTCGACTTCCGGCCGGACGTGGACAGCGGGCCGTTTCTCGGCGACGGCGCGGTGATCGAGCGGGCTCGGACGACGGCACCGGTGACGGTGCAGTCGGTGCTCGGCAGCATGAGCGGCTTGATCGGCGGCATGAATCCGGCGCGTCTCAATGTGATCGTCGACGAACTCGACAAGGCCCTCGCGGGTGGGCCGGATCGGTTGCGCAACATGATCTCCGGCATCAGCCGGGCCATGGCCGGGCTGACCGACCTGCTGCCGCAGACCAGGCAGCTCATCGAGAACCTTCAGGTGATCGCCGATACGACATCGCACGCGCAGCCGGACCTGAGCACCCTGACCACCGGTTCCAGCGCCCTGTTCCAGCAGCTGACCGCCGCGGACCAGGAGGTGCGCAAGTTCCTCGACCTCGGTCCGGGTCAGCTCGCCACGCTCGGCGGCATCGTGCGCGACACCGAGGATCCGATGACCAACCTGGTCACCAACTTCGTCGCGATCACCAAGGCCGCCAAGCTGCGGGCGCCGGCCATCGCGGCGCTGTTCCCCGCGTTGCGCACGGGTTCGGAGGCGATCGGCGTGCCGGCGCACGACAACGCCTATCACACCCTGGTCGACCCGTGGCCGCGCCCGAGCTGCGACTACGACACCGTGCCCGTGGTGCCGACCACGAAGACCGTCGACACCAGGGTGCGGCTCTACAACTACTGCGTCACCAGCAATCCGGCGCTACAGGTTCGCGGTTCGGCGAACGCGCCCCGGCCGAACGTGCCGGACAACGGATCCGGCCCGCCGCCCGGCGTCACCGGCAACGAGCTGTCCCGACCCGCGCCTGGCAGATAGGAGCACATCTGATGAACGACAACAAAGGCGAGAACGCCGCGCCGCCGGAGGATCCGACCATGGCCGCGTCCAGTGATGTTGCGGCTGAGCAACTTTCGATAGAGACGGACCCGGCTCCCGCCCCCCGTAAACGACTCCGGTTGGTTCCGGGCCGGACGGGACGACTCGTCCTGCGGGCGGCGACGGCCGTACTCCTCTGTGCCGCACTGGCTTCGACCGTCTTCTTCTACCTACAGAACAAGGGCAACAAGGCCACGATCGACGCCAACGCGGACGCGCGCGCCGCCGCCTGCAAGTACGCGCCGATCCTGGCCGACTACGACGCGAAGAAGCTGGACGACTACTTCGCGGCCGTGCTCGACGGCGCGACCGGCGACTGGAAGAAGCAATTCGACAGCACCAGCAGGGAATTGCGCGAGGTGCTCACCCAGGGTGAGGTGGTGTCGAAGGTCAACGACGTGCAGTGCGCGATCAAGACCGGGGACGAGAGCTCGGCCGAGGTCATCGTGGTGATCGGCCAGACCATCACCAGCATGGGCACCCAGGGCAAGCCCGCGCCCGGCCAGCTGTCCATGGTGATGCGCCTGGCGAAGGTCGGCGACCGCTGGCTGGTGAACCAGGTGAATTCGCCGCTGGCCCCGCCGCCGCGGCCGTAGCTACCCGCCGTCGGGACCGAACAGCACGACCCGCATCAGGTGAACCACCCGCTGCCGCGAGCACACCGGGTCGTCGGAGCCGAAGCGCTGCCCCAGATCGACGACCAGGGCCAGCGCCGCGTGCACCAGCAGCCTGGCGTCGGCGGCGGACAGCTCGGGGCGGACGCCCACCAGCAGCTTCGCCCACTCTTCTACGTTGAGCCGCTGGATGTTTCGCAGCACCGTCCGGTCGTCGGCGGGCACGTTGCTGATCTCGGCGTAGTAGACGAAGGTCAGCTCCCGCTCGGCGAAGGACCCGGCCACGTACAGCTCGATCAACGTCGTCAGCGCCTGCTCCGGCCCGTCCGCCGCCGCGACCGCAGGACCGATCGCGGCCGAAACCCGTTCCGCGGCACGGCGGAACGCGGCCGCGAGGATATCGCCCTTGCCGCGGTAGAAGCGGTACACCGCCGACGAGGCGGGCAGGCCGGCCGCGGTGGCGATGTCCTCGACGCTCACATTCGGATAGCCGCGCTCATGGAACAGCTCGATCGCCCGCGCCAGCAGCAGCTCGTGCTTGAAGGTCAACGGAATCTCCGTTGCCACAAGGGGTTCGGTATGTGCGGCCGAAGGCGGCAGGGTGCAGCCGGCGACCGTGCGGCAGGCGGTGCCGAGCAGCGTGGTCAACGCACGCACCGGGACCGACACGTGGTGATCGCCGATGCTGCTGAGCACGCTGAGCAGCGCGGCCGACAGCACCGCCCGGTCCGCCCTGTCCAGCTCCGGCCTGGTCTCGGCGAGCAGCGTCATGAGTACCGAAGTCACCTGTGCCAGTTGACCATCCAGGATCGCGGCGTCGGCGTCCGCGAGATAGCGGCGCTGCCAGCGCAGCAGCGCGGCACTGCGCCGATTGGCGATCGAGGACGCGATCAGCGCGTCGATCACCTGACCGAGCCGCGCCTCGGCCGGCAACTCGCGCGCCGAATCCGGCAGGCGCACCGCCGCTTCGCTGAGCCCGCCGAGCCGCAGGGCCTCCTCGCGGAACAGCGCGTACTTGCTCGGATAGTGGCGGTAGAGCGCGGCCGAGCTGATGTCGAGCCGGGAGGCGATGTCCTCCATGCTCACGCCGTGGTAGCCGAGCGACCCGAACGCCTCCGCGGACGCGGCCGCGATCTGCGCTCGTCGATCGCGCGGCCGTCGCCGGACCACACGCGCGGCGGATTCGTCGGACGCCTTGTCCGCGGCGCGGCCTTCCTGGGCACCCATGCCGCGATGGTAGCCGAACCCGGCGCTCGGCAACGGAGTCTTGATCGCTTGGAACCAAACTGAATGGAAGGTCACAATAGTGGGGAGGATTTAGGTCGCTACCTCATACTCTTGTGATCCACAACAATGGAATAGTACGTAACATAAGCAACCGGTCGGTACCCCGGTCGCGCCCGTCGGCCCGGGCGCTCACGCCGCGGCGGGGCGGCCGAAAAGGACGACCTGCATCAACAGGCGCACCCGCTCCTGCGCCGCCATCGGGTGGTTGTCGAACGCGCGGCCCAGATCCACCACCAGGGCGAACGCGGCGTGGATGAGGAAGCGCGCCTCGGCGGGCGAGAGCTCCGGCCGCACCTCGCGCAGCAGCCGCGCCCACTCTTCGACGCTGAGCCGCTGGATGTTTCGCAGCACCGTGCGCTCCTCCGCCGGAACATGCTGGAACTCGGTGAAATACACGTAGGTCAGCGCGCGCTCGGCGAACGACCCCGCGACGTACTGCTCGATCAGCGTGGTCAGGGCGCCCTCCGGGCTGGCCGCGGTCGCGACCGCCGGACCGACCGCACCCGAAACCCGTTCCGCCGCACGGCGAAACGCCGCGGCCAGCAGATCGCTCTTACCGCGATAGAACCGGTACACCGCCGAGGCCGCGGAAAGTCCAGCGGCGGTGGCGATGTCCTCCACGCTCACATTGGGGTACCCGCGCTCATGGAACAACTCCACCGCCTTGCGCAGCAGCAGTTCGTGTTTGAACGAATCCGGGATCTCCACCACCCGGAGCGGCTCGGCGGGGCGCTCGGCGGGCAGTTCCGTGCCGATGATCGGCTGGCAGGCCGAACCCAACAGCCGGGCAAGGGATTTCGCAGGCAGCGTGGCGTGGTGGTCGGCGATGCTGGTGATCGTGCTCAGCAATGCCATGCGCAGCACCCGGATATCGTCCTCGGTCAATTCCGGCCGCAGCACGGCGAGCTGGTCGCCGAGCGCGCCGAGCACGGCGAACTGCTGGTCGTTGAGCGTTGCCAGATCCTCGGATTCGAGGTATCGGCCCTCCCAGCGCACCAGCGTGACGGTCGGCCGGTTCTCGATGGTGACCGCGATGAGCGCGTCGAGTACATGGTGCAGCCGCGCTTCGGGCGACCACGCGGCCGCCGCCGCGGGCAGCTCGACCGCCTCGGTCATGGCCCGGCCTACCCGCAGCAATTCCTCCCGGAACAGCGCGTACTTGCTCGGATAGTGGCGATACAGCGCGGCCGAACTGATGCCGAGCCCGGTGGCGATGTCCTCCATGCTGACGCCGTGATAGCCGAGCGCGCCGAACGCGGCGGCCGACGCGGCGGCGATCTGCGCCCGCCGATTCTTCGGCCTGCGCCGGATCTCCCGGGGTGCCGAGTCGCCGGTGCTCGCCTTCCGCGCCGTACGGCGATTGTCGACACTCATGCGGACATCGTACTTATCCGAGCAGGTGGGACGGGCTACGGCTCGGTACGGGGCGACCGGGGGACCGGCCGGGTGCCCCAGGTCACCCGGAATCGGGGGTGGTACCTGCCGGAAGGCGGCGGCCCCCGGCCCGACCCGTAGGCGTGGGTCCGCGCCGGTGAGGGCCGCCACAGCCGGTCGGCCGGGCGCGGACCCGGTTGCGCGATCAGTCGTGCGGCGTGACGACCACTCGGGCCTTGCGCTCGGGGACCGTGGTGATGTTGCGGGTCTTCCCGCGTTCCGGCTCCGCGCCCTCGGGTCGCGAAAGGGAATGGCGCACAAGGATTTCCCGCAGCACCGTGGTGCCCTCCATGAGCGAGAAGCCCGCGCCGATGCAGCGCCGGACCCCACCGCCGAAGGGCAGCCAGGTATTCGGGGCCACCTCGCCGGCGAGGAAGCGGTCCGGCCGGAAGACCGCGACGTCGGGATAGTTGTCGGGACTGCGGTGCGCGAGCAGGATCGAGGTGTTCACCACCGTGCCCGCGGGCAGGCGGCGGCCGCCGACGGTCAGGTCCCTGGTCAGCTTTCGGTTGGTGCCGTTGATGATGACGTGCAGCCGCATCGCCTCCTTCATCACGGCCTCGAGGTATTTGTCGTCGCCGGTGCGCGCGGCGGTGACAGCGGCCGCCTGGATGTCGGGATGGGTCGCGATTTCGTACAGCGCCCAGGACAGCGCGGACGCGGTCGTCTCGTGGCCGGCGAGCAGCAGTGTGATGAGCTGATCGCGCAGCTCGGCGTCGGTGAGCGGCGGGTCGTGGTCGTCGCCGGTGCCCGCGTGCAGCAGGCGAGACAGCACGTCGGTGCGTTCGGCCAGGTCCGGCGCGCGCCGGCGCGCGGCGATCTCGGCGTAGAGCAGGGCGTCGACCGCGCGCATGTTCTCCGCGAACCGCTTCCACGGTCCGACGCGGCTGAGCATGGATGACTTGATCCCGACGAAGATCAGCGGGTTGAGGTGGACGATCCGGCGCAGCCGCGGCGCGAGCTCGGCGCGGGTCTGTTCGTCGGAGACCCCGAACACCACCTGGATGATCACCTCGAGCGTGAGCGCGTTCATCCGGTCGAGCGTGATCAGCGTGGCACCCGGTGTCCAGCGGTCGATTTCGGCGACGGCGATCTCGGCGACCAGGTCGCGATAGTCGCGCAGCGCGGAGCCGTTGAAGGCGGGCATCAGCAATCGCCGGGCGCGCGCGTGCTCGTCCTCGTCGGTGAGCAGCAGCGAGTGCGGGCCCATGACGACGCCGAGGATCTGGTTGCCCTCGCCCGCGTGCAGGTCGCGCGGGTTGCCCGCGAAGATCTCCTTGATGTGCTCCGGGCGGGAGAACACCACGGCACGGTCGGCGACCGGGGGGATGCGCAGCGTGAAGACCTCGCCGTACCGGCGCGCGACGGCGGGCACGAAGCGCTGGCGATCCAGCTGGAACAGGATGCTCTGCACGAAGGCGGGCAGCCGCGACCCCGGCGGATAAGCGGCGGTCTCGTCACGCTCCCGGACATCATGTGCGGCCACGGTGCCACCTTCGTTGAGTATGAGACGAACCTGTTTCATACCACGCTAGGAGATCTATGCCACGCGGTCCACAACGCGGCAGATATCAACCGTACTGGACGAGACCGCGCGGAACGGCCAACCCGAGGCGGTCGGCCGAGGCGCGCTGACCTACGCGGCGCCGCCGTTGGGGCGTTGCGCGGCATACCAGTCGAGCAGGTCCGGCTGGTCGACCGCGCTGCGTTCGACCACCCGGGCGGCGTCGGCACCCTGGAACAGTTTCTTGATCGGCACCTCGAGCTTCTTGCCGGTGCGGGTGTGCGGGATGCCGGGGGCGAGCAGGATCTCGTCCGGGACGTGGCGCGGGGAGACCTCGGTGCGGATGGTGCTGTTGATCCGGGTCTTCAGGTCGTCGGTGAGTTCGGCGCCGGGTGCGAGCACGACGAACAGCGGCATCCAGTACCCGCCGTCCGGCTGTTCGGCGCCGATCACCAGGGCCTCGGCGACCTCGGGGAGACGCTCCACGGACTGGTAGATGTCGGCGCTGCCCATCCGGATGCCGTGCCGGTTGAGCGTCGAGTCCGAGCGGCCGTGCACGACGATGGAATTGCGGTCGGTGATGGTGATCCAGTCGCCGTGCCGCCACACACCGGGGTACATGTCGAAATACGCGTCGTGATAGCGCTTTCCGTCCGGGTCGTGCCAGAACCGCACCGGCATGGACGGCATCGGCTTGGTGAGCACCAGCTCGCCGACCTCACCCCGGACCGGGTGTCCGGCGCTGTCGAAGGACTCCAGCGCGGCGCCGAGGAAGCGGACCGACAGCTCGCCCGGCCAGGCCGGGACGGTACGCGCGCCGCCCATGAAGGCCGACACCACGTCGGTGCCGCCGCTGAGCGAGTTGACCTGGACCCGGTCACCGGTGTTCGCGCCCAGCCAGAGGGCCGACGAGGTGGGCAGCGACGCGCCGGTGATGCCGACCGTGCGCAGCGCGGACAGGTCGTGCTCGGTGCGCGGCACCGCGCCGGCCTTCATGCAGGCGAGCACGTAGCCGGGGCTGGTGCCGAGCACGGTGGTCCCGGTCTCGGCGGCGATGCGCCACAGCGCATCCGGCGCCGGATAGGTGGGACTGCCGTCGTAACAGACGATGGTCGCGCCGGTCAGCAGGCCGGAGACCTGGAAGTTCCACATCATCCAGCTCGGGCTGGTGTACCAGAAGAAGGTGTCGGCGGGTCCGATATCGGATTGCAGCGCAACGGCTTTCAGGTGCTCCAGCAGCACGCCGCCGTGGCCGTGCACGATGCCCTTCGGCAGGCCGGTGGTGCCGGAGGAGAACACGATCCACAGCGGATGATCGAAATCGACCGGCTCCGTGGTGATCACAGCGGGTGCGGCCGCGTCGTGGGCGATCGCGTCGGTCCACGCGGTCGCGTCGGCGACCTCGAGGCCGAGCTGGGAGACGGCGATCGTGGCGCGCAGCGTGCCGAGACCGGCTTGTAGCGCGGCGATGTCTGCGCGCTTGTCGTGCGCCTTGCCGCCGAAGCGATAACCGTCCACGGTGATCAGCACGGTGGGCTCGAGCTGACCCAGCCGGTCCAGCGCGGCCTTGGCCGAGTAGTCCTGGCCGCAGGCGCTCCAGACCGCGCCGATACTGGCGGTGGCGAGCAACGCGACGACGGTCTCCGGGATATTGGGCAGATAACCCGCGACCCGATCGCCCGCCCGCACGCCCAGATCGCGCAGGGTGCGGGCCAATGCCGCGGTGTGGTCGATCACTTCGGCCCAGGACACCTCGCGCGGCGGTGCGTCCTCGGTGACTCCGATGATCGCGGGCCGGTCACTGCGGAACTGGCGGATGAGCTGATCGACATAGTTCAGCCGCGTGCCCGGAAACCATTGCGCGCCCGGCATTTCGGCGCTGGCCAGCACCTCGCCGGCGACCTCGCCGAGCTCGAAGTAGTCCCACACCGCGTGCCAGAACTCGGCGAGCTCATCGACGGACCACTGCCACAGCGTGTGGTAGTCGGGCGCGACGACACCGGTGCGGGCCTCGACGAACTTCGCGAAGTCGGTGATCCTGGCGTCGGCGATATCCTGCTCGGTCGGCACCCACTGTGGTTGCACCGCGTTCCTCCTGGCTGTTCGAACTGGTGGTCAGGCGCGCTCGGCGCGCCGCACGATCTGCTCGGCATGTCGCAGGACGGGGGCGTCGACCATGCGGCCCTCGAAGGCGAACACGCCACGATGCTTGGGTACCTCGTCGAGTACCCTTCGGGCCCAGTCTATTTCGGTCTCCGACGGTGCGTAGGCCGCACGGATGACCGGTACCTGACCGGGATGGATTGCCACCTTGCCGTCGAACCCGACGGCGACCGCGTCCAGCGACTCGGCCCGGAGGCCGTCGAGATCGCGGATATCGAGGTACACCGAGTCGAGCGCGAACTTCCCGGAGGCCTTGGCCGCGAGCAGCGAGGTGGACCGAACATGCCGCGCCACATCGCGATAGCTGCCGTCGGCGTGCCTGCTCGACTGGCCGCCGAGCCCGGCCACCAGGTCCTCGGCGCCCCACATCACGCCGATCGCGTTGTCCGCGGTCATCGAGTCGCCGACCGTGAGCGCGCCGCGCGGGGATTCGATCAGCGCGAGCACCTCGTACCCGGCCAGCGTCGTGATCTGTTCGGCCGTTTCGCATTTCGGCAGCATGAGGCGCCGATAGCGAGTGTCGGCCAGCGCGGCCAGATCGAGCGTGTGCTCCTCGGTTCCGGCCGCGTTGACCCGGACGAACGTGGTCTCCGGATCCAGCGGCGTCGTGACGAGCGCCTTACGCGCGGCGGCCTTGTCTCCCGCGGCGACGCCGTCCTCGAGGTCGAGGATCACCACATCCGCTGCGGCGGCCGCCTTTTCGTAACGTTCCGGGCGATCCGCCGGGCAGAACAGCCAGGCCGGACCCGGCATCGTCCAGGTCATGACCGGCCGGATTCGGGCCGCAGGCGGATCATCGCGTTGCGCACCGCGACCGCGACGACGGCGCCGTGCTGGTTGCGTGCGGTGTGCCGGAAGGTGACGATGCCCTCGCCCGGCCTGCTCTTGGACACCCGCTTGTCCAGCACCTCGGTTTCCGCGTAGACGGTGTCCCCGTGGAACAGCGGCGCCGGGAACTTCACCTCGGAGAAGCCGAGATTGGCCACCGTGGTGCCCTGGGTCAGGTGTGCCACCGCGAGGCCGACCATGGTGCCGAGGGTGAACAGCGAGTTGACCAGGCGCTGGTGGAACGGCTCCTGAGCCTCGCTGTAGGCCGCATCGATGTGCAGCCCCTGCGGATTCATGGTCAGCGTGCTGAACAGCACGTTGTCGGTCTCGGTCATGGTGCGGCCCGGCCGGTGCTCGTACAGCACACCGGTCTCGAGTTCCTCGAACCACATGCCGGTCTGCACGACCCGGCGCAGGCTGCTGGTTTCGGTCATAGCCCGAGCTCCCGTCCGATCAGCATCAGCTGCACCTCCGTTGTGCCCTCGCCGATTTCGAGGATCTTGCTGTCCCGGTAGTGCCGAGCCACCGGGTATTCGTTCATGAACCCGTAGCCGCCGAAGATCTGGGTGGCGTCGCGGGAGTTGTCCATGGCCGCCTCGCTGGCCACCAGCTTGGCGATGGACGCCTGCTTCTTGAACGGCTTGCCGGCCAGCATCAGCGCTGCGGCGTCATAGTAGGCGGTGCGGGCCGTATGCGCGCGCGCCTCCATCCGGCCGATCTTGAACGCGATGGCCTGATTGCGGCCGATGACCTGACCGAACGCCTCGCGCTCCTTGGCGTAGCGCACGCTCTCGTCGACACAGCCCTGCGCCGCGCCGACCGCGAGCGCCGCGATGGCGATCCGGCCCTCGTCCAGGATGCGCAGGAAGTTGGCGTAGCCGCGGCCGCGCTCGCCGAGCAGGTTCTCCTCCGGCACCCGGACGTCGGTGAAGCTGAGCGGATGGGTGTCCGAGGCGTTCCAGCCGACCTTGTTGTAGGCGGGTTCGGCGACGAAGCCGGGGGTGTCGGTGGGCACCAGGATGGTGGAGATCTCCTTCTTGCCGCCCGCCTGTCCGGTCACCGCGGTCACCGTCACCAGCGTGGTGATGTCGGTGCCGGAGTTGGTGATGAACTGCTTGCTGCCGTTGATCACCCAGTCGCCGCTGTCGGCGATCGCGGTGGTCTTGGTCCCGCCCGCGTCGCTGCCCGCGCCGGGCTCGGTGAGCCCGAACGCGGCGAGCGAACGCCCGCTGGTCAACTGCGGCAACCATTCCTGCTTCTGCTTGTCGTTGCCGTAGCGGTAGATCGGCATCGCACCGAGCGAGACGCCGGCCTCCAGGGTGATGGCCACGCTCTGGTCGATCTTGCCGAGCTCCTCCAGGGCCAGGCACAGCGCGAAGTAGTCGCCGCCCATGCCGCCGTACTCCTCGGGGAACGGCAGGCCGAACAGGCCCATGTCGGCCATGCCGGAGACCACCTCGTACGGGAAGGTGTGCTTCGCGTCGTGTTCGGCGGCGACCGGCGCGACCACCGTGCGCGCGAAATCGCGCACGGTCAAGGCGAGGTCGCGGTATTCCTGCGGCAGGGCGCCGGTGGACAGGAAGTCGGTCATGCTGGGTTTCCTTCTCGCTCGGCGGTATTCGAGTCTTCGGGTGCCGCGACGATGCGGGCCAGTACTTGATCGAGGCGCACCTGGGTGCCGGGCGTCACGAGTATCTCCACGGTTCCGGCGATGGGCGCGGTGAGCGAGTGCTCCATCTTCATTGCCTCCACGATGACGACCGGGGCGCCCGCGGCGACCTGCGTGCCGGTGTCGGCCTGCACCGCGATCACCGAACCCGGCATGGGGCTGGTTATTTCGGCGTCGCCGACGTGTTCGGCGGTGCCGCGCACGCTCGCCTCGGCGACCTCGCGCAGCATCGCGACGCCGGTGGGTCCGGCGAGCCAGAGCTGGCCGTCGTATTCGGCGATCCGGTACTCGCGCCGGATGCCGTCGAGGGTCAAGGTCAGCAGGTGGTCGGCGAAAGTGGCGGACAGCGTGGTGGGTTCGCCCTCGGCGAGGCGTGCGGTCGCGTCGGCGGGACTGCCGGTGAGGTACACGTGCTCGGTCCGGTCGCCGCCGGTCAGCCGGATCGCGGTGGGCGCGGCGTCGCCGATGCGCCAGCCGGACGGGACCCGCCAGGGATCGCTCGGCGTCGTCGGCCAGCGCCGCAGCCAGCGATAGGCGGCGGCGGCCAGGAACAGCTCGTCGTGCACGGGGGCGGGATGGAAATCGGCGACCCGGCGGTCGAGCAGCCCGGTATCCAGGTGTCCCGCCGCGACATCCGGGTCGGCGAGCAGGAAGCGCAGGAACTCGATATTGCTGGTCACCCCGAGCAGCACGGTATCGCCCAGCGCCCGATCGAGTTTCGCGATCGCGGCGGTCCGGTCCGCGCCGTGGGTGATGACCTTGGACAGCATCGGGTCGTAGTCGCTGCCGACCACCGTGCCTGCGCGCAGCCCCGAATCCACCCGGATGCCAACGCCTTCGGGCTCCACGAGATCGAGCACCGTGCCGCCGGTGGGCAGGAACCCGCGGCCGGGATCCTCGGCATAGACCCTGGCCTCGATGGCGTGCCCGATCATCCGGATCTCGTCCTGCTCCACCGCGAGCTTCTGCCCGGCCGCGACCCGGACCTGGCATTCCACCAGGTCGACGCCGGTGACCAGCTCGGTGACCGGGTGCTCGACCTGTAGCCGGGTGTTCATCTCCATGAAGAAGAACTCGTCCGGCCGGTCGGCGGAGACGATGAACTCGACCGTGCCCGCGCCGACGTAGTCGACGCTGCGCGCGGTGTTGCAGGCGGCGGCGCCGATCCGGGCCCGCGTCGCGGCGTCGAGCAGCGGGGACGGCGCCTCCTCGATCACCTTCTGATGCCTGCGCTGCAGGCTGCATTCGCGTTCGCCGAGGTGCAGCACGTTGCCGAACTGGTCGGCGAGCACCTGCACCTCGATGTGCCGCGGGCGGGTGACGAAGCGTTCCAGGAACAGGGTGTCGTCGCCGAACGCGGACGCGGCCTCGCGGCGCGCGCTGAGCAGGGCCTCCGGCAGCCGCGCCGGGTCCTCGACCAGGCGCATGCCCTTACCGCCGCCGCCGGCGGAGGGCTTGACCAGCACCGGGTAGCCGACCTCGCGCGCCGCCTCGATCAGGTCGGCGTCGGTCAGGCCGGGCCGGGCGATGCCCGGCACGACGGGGACGTTGAAGGCGGCGACGGTGTTCTTCGCCGCGATCTTGTCGCCCATGACCTCGATCGCCCGGGCAGGCGGGCCGAGGAAGACGATGTTCGCCTCCGCCAGCGCCGCGGCGAAAGCGGCGTTCTCGGAGAGGAATCCGTATCCGGGGTGCACCGCTTGGGCGCCGGTGCGCACCGCGGCGTCCACCACTTTGCCGATGGCGAGGTAACTTTCGCGCGCCGAGGCCGGACCCAGCCGCACGGCCGTGTCGGCCTCGTGCACATGCCTGGCGTCGGCGTCGGCGTCGCTGTAGACGGCGACCGAGCGAATGCCCATGGCGCGCAACGTGCGAATGACCCGCACCGCGATCTCGCCGCGATTGGCCACGAGCACGGTGTCGAACCCGACGGGATGAGACTTGTTCAGCATCGCACACTCTCCTCGCCTCGCTGGCGCTCGGCTCCGTCGTGTGCGATTGGCACACTGTGTTTTCGGTTCACTCGCTGACGCTCCTTCACATCCGGAAGACGCCGTAGGAAACGGGTTCGAGCGGCGCTTGCGCGCACACCGAAAGGGCAAGTCCGAGGACGGTTCTGGTGTCCGCGGGGTCGATCACGCCGTCGTCCCAGAGCCGGGCCGTCGAATAGTAGGGGTTGCCCTGGCTTTCGTACTGATCGCGGATCGGCGCCTTGAACGCCTCCTCGTCCGCCGCCGACCACGGCTGGCCCGAGCTGTCGAGCTGATCGCCGCGCACCGTCGACAGGACGGAGGCGGCCTGCTCGCCGCCCATCACCGAGATCCTGGCGTTCGGCCACATCCACAGGAAGCGCGGCGAATACGCGCGCCCGCACATCGAGTAGTTGCCCGCGCCATAGGATCCGCCGATCACCACGGTGAGCTTCGGCACCCGCGCGCAGGCCACCGCGGTGACCATCTTCGCGCCGTGCTTGGCGATGCCGCCCGCCTCGTAGTCGCGGCCGACCATGAAGCCGGTGATGTTCTGCAGGAACAGCAGCGGGATCTTGCGCTTGTCGCACAGTTCGATGAAATGTGCGCCCTTCATGGCGGATTCGCTGAACAGCACGCCGTTGTTGGCGACGATGCCGACCGGGTGGCCGTGGATGTGCGCGAAGCCGGTGACCAGGGTCTTGCCGTATTCGGCCTTGAACTCGTGGAAAGCGCTGTCCCCGTTCGGGTCGCCGTCAACCAGGCGATGGATCACCTCGCGGACGTCGTACGGGGTACGCAGGTCGACCGGCACCACGTCGTACAGCTCGGACTCCGGGGCCGCGGGTGCGACCGGCGGCAGCACCGCCCACGGGCTCGACGGACGCGGGCCGAGGGTCGCCACGATGCGGCGCACGATGCGCAGCGCGTCCTGATCGTCCTCGGCCAAATGATCGGTGACACCCGATGTGCGCGAATGCAGTTCGCCGCCGCCGAGGTCCTCCGCGGTGACCACCTCGCCGGTCGCGGCCTTCACCAGCGGCGGCCCGCCGAGGAAGATGGTGCCCTGATTGCGCACGATCACCGCCTCGTCGCTCATCGCGGGCACGTATGCTCCGCCCGCGGTGCAGGAGCCGAGTACCGCGGCGATCTGCGGAATTCCCTTGGCGCTCATATTCGCCTGGTTGTAGAAGATGCGCCCGAAGTGCTCGCGATCGGGGAAGACCTCGTCCTGCTCGGGCAGGTAGGCCCCGCCGGAGTCGACGAGATACAGGCACGGCAGCTGATTCTGCAGCGCGATCTCCTGCGCGCGCAGATGCTTCTTCACCGTCATCGGGTAGTAGGTGCCGCCCTTGACGGTGGCGTCGTTGGCCACGATCACGCACTCGCGGCCGGACACCCGCCCGATCCCGGTGATGATCCCGGCGCCGGGGGATTCGTCGCCGTACATCCCGGTCGCGGCGAGCGGGGAGAGTTCGAGGAATGGGCTGCCCGGGTCGAGCAGCTGGTCCACCCGCTGGCGGGGCAGCAGCTTGCCGCGCGCCACATGGCGGTCCCTGGCCTTCGCGGACCCGCCGAGCGCCGCGGCGGCCAGCCGGGCGTTCAGGTCGTCGACCAGCGCCTTGTGGGCGACTCGGTTGTCGACGGCCAATTCGGTAACTGTCATTACGTGATCCTTGTGGGTCAGCGTCGCGGAGCGACTCGACGAGGGGCGACGGGCGGACCAGTTAGTCGCCGATAACTGGAATCCAGGTTAATCTTGGTTAACCGAGATGTCCAGGTAGGCGAAAGGAGCGCGTGTGACCAGCACCGACCCCGTCGCGCTCACCCGCCGTGAACAGCTGAAAGCGCAGCGACGGCAGCAACTCCTCGACGCCGGAGCCCGGCTCATCGCCGACCGCGGCTTCCTCGGGATGCGCCTGGACGACCTGGGCGCGGCCGTCGGCATCAGCGGCCCCGCGGTCTACCGCCATTTCCCGAACAAGGAGGCGTTGCTGGTCGAACTGCTCGTCGGGGTCAGCCAGCGGCTGCTCGACGGCGGCAAGGCGGTGGTCGCGCGTACCGCGGGCGCGGCCGAGGCGCTGGCCGGTCTGGTCGACTTCCACCTCGACTTCGCGCTCGGTGATCCGGACCTGATCCGGATCCAGGACCGCGACCTGGAGAACGTGCCCGTCGCCGCCCGCCGGGAGCTGCGCCGGACCCAGCGCCAGTACGTGGAAATCTGGGTCACGGTGCTGCGTGAACTGCATCCCGGCTTACCCGAGGAGACGGCGCGGGTGCAGGCCCACGCCGCCTTCGGGCTGATCAACTCCACCCCGCACAGCGCGAGCACCGCAACGGCCGTCCGGGCCAGGCCCGTGCTGCGCCGAATGGCGTTGTCCGCCTTGGGGTGAGGGCTCGATCATCGAGCGCTCCAGCCGCCGTCCATGGTGTAGGAGGCGCCGGTCACCATGCCCGCGTCCGCCGAGGCGAGCCAACTCACCAGCGAGGCCACCTCTTCCGGCTCGACCAGGCGTTTGATCGCGCTCTCGGTGAGCAGGATCTTCTCCAGCACCTGCTGTTCGGGGATGTTGTGCGCCTTGGCCTGGTCGGCGATCTGCTTGTCCACCAACGGCGTTCGGACGTAGCCTGGGCTGACGCAATTGCTGGTGACGCCGTGCCTGCCGCCCTCGAGCGCGGTGACCTTGGACAACCCCTCCAGGCCGTGCTTGGCGGTCACGTAGGCGGACTTGAACTCCGACGCCCGGAGTCCGTGCACCGACGAGATATTGATGATCCGGCCGAAGCCCTGCCGGTACATGTGCGGCAGGGCGGCGCGGATGAGCAGGAACGGCGCCTCGACCATCAGCGTGAGCAAGGTGCGGAACTGGAACGGGGCGAAGTCCTCGATCGGGCTGATGCTCTGCACTCCGGCGTTGTTCACCAGGATGTCGATCTCGAGCTCGAGCGTTTCCAATTCGTCGGCTTCCAAAAGGTCTACCGCCCAGGACTTCCCGTCGAGCTCGCGGGCCAGCGCCTTCGCGCCGACCTCATCGATGTCGGCGATGGTGACCCGCGCGCCGCGGGCGGCCAGGGCCCGCGCACAGGCGGCGCCGATTCCGCTGGCGCCGCCGGTGATCAGGGCGGAACGGCCGGTGAGGTCGCTCATTTGGCGGCCACCGTGGCGGGCCGGCCGGCCAGGTAGTCGGCATCGGCGAGGTCGACGGTTGCCAAATCCAGACCTTTCGTTTCCCGGGCGAAGTAGACGGCGACGACCGTCACCGCAGCGGCGATGGCCAGATAGATGGCGATGGGTACCGCGGACTTGTAGGTGTTCAACAGGCGGACCGCGATGATCGGCGCCAGCGATCCGGCCACGATCGAGGTCACCTGATAGCCAAGGGACACACCGGAATACCGCATGCGGGTCGGGAACATCTCGGCCATGATCGCGGGCTGTCCGGCGTACATGAAGGCGTGGAAGACCAGGCCGATGATGATCGCGAACAGGATGATCGCGTTGTGCCCGCTGTCCATCATGGGGAAGGCGAAGAAGCCCCAGGTGCCCGCGGTGACCGCGCCGATCAGGTAGATCGGCCGCCGGCCGAAGCGGTCGGACAGCCGCCCGACCAGCGGGACGGTCACGAAATGCACCGCGTGCGCGGCCAGCAGCCACCAGAGGATGACCTTGGTATCGACGTGCACCTGCACCTTGAGGTAGGTGATGGTGAAGGTGACGACCAGGTAGTACAGGATGTTCTCGCCGAACCGCAGGCCCATGGCGGTGAGCACGCCGCGCGGGTAGCGCTTGAGCACCTCGACCACGCTCAGCGACGTCGCCTTGATCTGCTCCAATTCCTGTTGCGCGGCAACGAAAATGGGCGCGTCGGTGACCTTGGTGCGGATGTAGTAGCCGACCAGCACGACCACCGCCGACAGCCAGAAGGCAACGCGCCAGCCCCAGCTGAGGAAGGCCGCGTCCGACAGCCAGGTGGTCAGCGCCAGCAGCACGACCGTCGCCAGCAGGTTCCCCATCGGCACCCCGGCCTGCGGCCAGCTCGCCCAGAAACCGCGGCTGCGGCTCGGACTGTGTTCGGCCACAAGCAGAACCGCGCCGCCCCACTCACCGCCGACGGCGAAGCCCTGGATGAAGCGCAGCACGACCAGCAGGGTCGGCGCCCAGTAGCCGATCTGACCGAACGTCGGCAGGCAGCCCATCAGGAACGTCGAGGCGCCGACCAGGATGAGGCTGAATTGCAGCAGCTTCTTGCGGCCGTACTTGTCGCCGAAATGCCCGAACACGATGCCGCCCAGCGGGCGTGCGGCGAATCCGACGGCGTAGGTGATGAAGGCGGCCAGGATCGCGTCCAGATCGCTGGTGCCCTTGGCGAAGAACACCTTGCTGAACACCAGCGTCGCGGCGGTGCCGTAGAGGAAGAACTCGTACCATTCGACGACCGTGCCCGCCATCGATGCGGCGACCACCCGTCTCAGGCCGGTCGGCACCCCGCCCGGGTCGCTTGGCCACAATGCACTGCGCACGCTCATCGAACTCTCCTTCGTGCCAGGGGTCACATCAGGATGTCGATGTGATGGCCCCCACAAATCTCGGCTGCAACGAAGTATTAGTGCAGATCGGTTTGTCCGCAATGACTAGATGTGCAGTACGTATCTGCGAGGATGCAGATATGAACGTCGGTTCCGCGGGGTCTGCCCGTCGGCCGAGCGCGGACGACCTGCTGGTGCTGCTCGCCGTCGGCCGATCGGGTCGGTTCGTGTCCGCCGCCGAGGAGCTCGGCATCAACCACACCACCATCTCCCGGCGGATCGCCGCCTTGGAACACACGCTCGGCGGCCGGGTGCTCACCCGGGCCGCCGGCGGCTGGGAGCTCACCGAACTCGGCAAGGAAGCGCTGGCGGCGGCCGAGGTGGTCGAGTCCGCGGTCAAATCGCTCGCCGCCGACGCCGACGGCAGCCGGGTATTGGAAGGCGTGGTCCGGATTTCGGCCACCGACGGCTTCAGCGCCTACCTCGCCGCCCCCGCGGCCGCCGAGGTGCAACGCCGGCATCCCAAGATCACCGTCGAGATCGTCGCCACCACCAGGCGCGCCTCCACTCAGCGCTCGGGCCTGGACCTCGAGGTGGTGGTCGGCGAACCACAGGTCCACCGCGCCACCGCCATTCGCCTGTCCGACTACTGCCTCGGCCTCTACGGCAGCCGAGACTACCTGCGCGAACACGGAACTCCCTCGACCATCGATGACCTGGCCCAGCACCCGCTGGTCTACTTCATCGACTCCATGCTCCAGGTGGACGACCTCGACTTGGCCTCCAGCTTCGCCCCGGCGATGCGCGAATCCGTCACCTCCACCAACGTTTTCGTGCACGTCGAGGCGACCAGGGCCGCCGCGGGCATCGGTCTGCTGCCCTGCTTCATGGCCGACCGGCATGCCGATCTCGTGCGCGTCCTCCCCGTCGAGGTCTCCGTCCGGCTCGCCTACTGGCTGGTCGCCCGCGCCGAAACCCTCCGCAGGCCGGAGGTGGCCGCCTTCGTGGACGCCCTGCGTACCAAGGTCTTCCGCGAACAGGATGCGCTGCTCGGCTACCTCGATTGATTCGCTACCGGCTCAGGCCGGGTGCGGGACGAAGTGTGCTGGAACGTCCGAGTTCTGGGTCAGGCGGCCGTCGGTCATGGTGTGCACGGCCGTCATCCGGTGCAGGTGGGTGCGGTCGTGGGTGACCAGGAGGGTCGCCGCGTTGTGGTCGTGCACGATAGTCAGGATCAGGTCGATGATGGCGGCGCCGCGCTCGGTGTCCAGGGCGCTGGTCGGCTCGTCGATGACGAGCAGGGCGGGGTTGTTCATCAGGGCGCGGGCGATGTTGACCCGTTGCCGTTGCCCGCCGGAGAGCTGGGCGGGGCGCTTGGCGTGTTGCTCGGCCAGTCCGACAGCGTCGAGGAGTTCCATTGCCCTGGCGCGGGTTTCGTGGCGCCGGCGGGTTGAGGTGGGCCGGCGCTGGCCCAGGTGGGACATGACCTGGAGTTGTTCGACGGCGGTGAGGGCGGGGATCAGGTTCGGTTGCTGGAAGACGATGCCGATCGATGTGCGGCGTAGTTCGGCGGCCTCGCGACGGCCGACCGTGGCGAGATCGACACTGCCGGTGGGGGTTCGGAGGTCGATGCGACCCGAGTCGGAGCGGATCAGCGTGGACGCGACGGCGAGCAGGCTGGATTTGCCCGAGCCGGACGGACCGGTGATCGCGGCGATCTCACCACCCGCCACGCGCAAGCCGACGTGGTCCAGCGCGGTGAGTCTGCCCGATCCGTCGGGGTAGGTGAGGGTGACGTCATCGAGGGTCAGGGTGGTGGTCATAGGTCGAAAGCTCCAGTGCGTCAACGAGTCTTGGGTGGTGCCGAGTCAGCGTCCCGCGCCCAGTGCGGTCAGCGGGTCGGTGGTGAAGAGGAAGCGGAGTGCGAAGGCGGCGCCGAGCAGGCCGAGGACGATGAGGGCCGCGGCGGGGAGCAAGGTGGTCGCTGGACTCAGCACGAACGGGAGCGCGTCGCCCAGGAAAGCCGCTGCGGTGACCGTGATTCCGAGTCCGACGGCAACGCCGGCGGCCAGGACGATCGCGGCCTGCGCGAGTGCGTCGCGGACCAGCGAGCCGGAGGTGGCGCCCAGTGCTTTGAGGGTTGCGATGTCCGGCATGCGCTGGACGGTCCAGACGGTGAAGAACGCGCCGATCACCAGGGCGGAGATGGCGAACAGGAGCACGGTCATCAGGGTCAGCGAGCCGTTCTCGGCCTGATAGGCGCTGAGCGCGGACAGCGCGCCGCGCGGGTCGGTCGTCTGCGTGTGCGCGGCGGCGTTCAACGCCGCCTGGTCCGGCACGCCGGAGACCGCGAGCACGGTGGCCGCGCCGGAGCGCGGGCTCATCGATTGCCAGTCCGCGAGGGTGGTCCAGACCACCGGAGTGTGGCTGTACCAATCGTCTCCGCGCACCGCGGCCACGGTGAAGTCGCGGCCGCCGATGGTGACGGAATCGCCTGCGGCCGCGCCTAGATCCTTGGCCGCGCCGGTGCTGAGCACCACGCTCCCGTTCTCGGTTGCGGATCGGTTGCCGAAAGCGGTTCCGGTGGTGCCGAAGAAGGCGACCTGCGCCGAGGCGCGCCCGCGCGGATCGACCTTGCCGTGGCTGATCCCGATCGGGTCGACCGTGCCGTGCGGGCCGGCCGCGGCCTGCCAGGCGGCGACCTGCTCGGCGGTCAGCGTCGAGGCGTCGAACGACGGGGCGGCGCCGGTGTCGGCGAAGACGACGGTGTCGCCGGGGAACGATTCGACGGCCGAGATGTTCTGGTGCGCGAGCCCGGCGGTGAGCCCGCTGAGGAAGCTCACCAGCAGCGCCACCAGCGTGACGACCAGGGTGATGAGCAGGAAGCGGCCGCGGGCGGCGCGCAGATCTCGGAGTGCGACGAACATGCCTTTCACTGTTCCGCGCCGGGAGCCCGCGGCCATCGCGCGCGGGATGGAAAGGCGCACCATCGAACGGTGGGCGGCGTTTTACACCTTTCGATGGATGCCGCCGGGGTAGCCGCACATAAGCTGGCATGGTGCACTCGTCCCCGCTCACGCCCGTCTTCACCGCGCTGCGGCTCGGACTGCACGTGCTGATGACGGCGCTGGCGGTGGTGATCGCCGTGCGTGCGCTGCTGCCCGGCGCGCCGCACCCGGTCCCGGTGGTGGCGCTGACCGTGGGCTTCCTGGCGACCTACTTCGCGGGACACGTGCTGAGCGGCCGCCGCGGCGGGATCGCGATCTGGTTGACCGCCCTGACCGTGTGGTGGCTCTGCCTCGTCGTGCTCGCCCCCGACGCGGGCTATCTGGCGTTCGGCCTCTTCTTCCTCTACCTGCATCTGCTCCCGCGCCCATGGAGCCTGGCGGCGGTGGCCGTCGCGACCGCGATCGCCGTGGTGGGTTTCGGCGTGCACCGCGGCTGGTCGGTGGCCGGCGTGATCGGCCCGGTGTTCGGCGCGGCGGTCGCGGTCGGCATCGGTCTCGGTTACCAAGCGCTGTTCCGTGAATCCGCCGAACGGCAGCGGCTGATCGACGAATTGCTCAGTACCCGAGCGATACTCGCCGAACAGGAGCGCACGGCGGGCAAACTGTCCGAGCGGGAGCGATTGGCGCAGGAGATTCACGACACCGTCGCGCAGGGCCTGAGCAGCATCCAACTGCTCCTGCACGCCGCGGAACAGTCCGCACCGGATCACCCCGCGCTGCGGCAGATTCGGCTGGCCAGGGAGACGGCCGCGGAGAACCTCGCCGAAACCAGAAGGCTGATAGCCGAATTGGCGCCCGCCGCCCTCGACGGCCAATCCCTCGCGCAAGCCTTGGAACGAATCTGCTTGCGCGCCAACGCTCCCGGCCTCGCCACCCAGCTGGTGGTCGAGGGCACGCCGGAACGGCTGCCGATGCCGATCGAGGCGGCACTGGTACGCATCGCCCAGGGGGCGGTCTCGAACGTCGTGCGACACGCGAAGGCCGATCGAATGCGCTTGACCCTCACCTATGCCGACGCCGAGGTCCTGCTCGACGTGGTGGACGACGGCATCGGCATCGCGCCCGACGTCCTCGACCACTCGCCGTCCGGCTCGTTCGGCCTCGCCGCCATGCGTTCCCGGGTGGAGCAGCAGGGCGGCGTCATGGCGGTGGAATCGGAACCGGGACATACCGCGGTCACTGTCGCCTTCCCCCTCGAAACCGCCGCGCCCGAACCGGATTCGGCCGAACCGGGAGCGCCCGCATGATCCGCCTGCTGCTGGCCGACGACCACGCCATCGTCCGGGCCGGGCTGCGCGCACTGCTCGACGGCGGCGACGACATCACCGTCGTCGGCGACGTGCCGACCGGCGAGGCGGCCGTCGCGTTCTGTGCCACCACCCCGGTGGATCTGGTGCTGATGGACCTGAGCTTCGGTCCCGGTCGCTCCGGCGCGGACGCCACCGCCGAGCTGCGCGCGCTCCCGCAGCCGCCGAATGTCCTGGTGGTGACCAACTACGACACCGACGCCGACATCCTCGGCGCGATCGAGGCCGGCGCCTGCGGCTACATCCTGAAAGACACCCCGCCCACCGAACTGCTCGCCGCCGTGCGCTCGGCGGCCGCGGGGGAGAGCGTGCTGTCGCCCGCGGTGGCCTCGAAGCTGATGACCCGGGTGCGCCGCGCCGACACCACCTTGAGCGCCCGCGAGATCGAGGTGCTGCGGCTGGTCGCCGACGGCCGGTCCAATCGGGAGATCGCCAAGGAGCTGTTCCTCAGCGAAACCACCGTCAAGTCGCACCTGGTGCACATCTACGCGAAACTCGGTGTCCGCTCCCGCACCTCGGCCGTCGCCCGCGCCCGCGAGCAGGGTGCGATCTGAGCGCGACATGCGCCCGCGGCTGCCCCGCCCGGCCGCCCGCCTGCGCCTAGGGTGAAGCAATGGCTTCTCTTTCCGATCCACAGGTGCGCGAGTTTCTTTCCGCAGGCACGCGGACGGGCAAGGTCGCGTTCGTCGCCGCCGACGGCCGGCCGGTGGTGACCCCGGTCTGGTTCGTGCTCGAGGGTGACGAACTGGTCTTCAACACGGGCAAGAACACCGCCAAGGGCAAGGCGTTCGCGCGGGACGGCAGGATCGCGGTGATCGTCGACGTCGAGGCCGCGCCGTACCCGTCGGTGCAGGTGCAAGGCACCGTCACCCTGTCCGAGGATCCGGCGGAACTGCTCCGCACCGCGACCGAGATCGGCGGCCGCTACATGGGCGCCGACCGCGCCGAGGAATTCGGCAAGCGCAACGGCGTCCCCGGCGAACTCGTCGTCCGCCTGCGCCCGACCAAGGTGCTCGCCCACTTCGACGCGACGGCCTGACCCGAACCCGCCTGAATACACTCACCCGCATGACCGTGCACTTCATCGGCGCCGGGCCGGGTGCGGCCGACCTGCTGACCGTGCGGGCGGTCACCCTGCTCGGCGCGTCGCCGGTGTGCCTGTACGCGGGCACCTATCTGGACCGAGAGGTGCTCGCGCACTGCCCGCCCGACGCCGAGCTGATCGACACCCAGCACCTGGACCTCGACCAGATCACCGAGCACCTGGTGCGCGCCGACCGGGCGGGCAAGGACGTGGCCCGGCTGTGTTCGGGTGACCCGTCCGTCTATTCGGCCCTCACCGAGCAGACCCGCAGGCTCGACGCGCACGGCATCGCCTGGGATGTCACCCCCGGTGTCCCCGCCTACGCCGCCGCGGCCGCGCTGCTCGGCGCCGAACTGACCGTCCCCGAGGTCGTGCAGTCGGTCGTGCTGACCCGAACCCAGGCCCGCTCGACCGCGATGCCCGAGTCCGAGGCCCTGGCCACCTTCGCGGCGACCGGCGCCACCCTCGTGCTGCACCTGGCGATCACCCGCATCCGCGCGCTGGCCGCCGAGCTGGTCGCCGACTACGGCCGCGACTGTCCGGTCGCCGTGGTGTACCGCGCCAGCCAGCCCGATCAGCTGATCCTGCGCGGCATCCTGGCCGACATCGCCGATCAGGTCGAGGCCGCCGAGCTGCGGCAGGCCGCGATCATCCTGGTCGGCAAGGCCCTCGCGGGAGCGGCGTCGTGTGCCGAATCCCACCTCTACGATCCGGCGCGCGCCCGGCATCGGTGACCCGCCGCGCCGCCCGCGCAGCGCGTCGCGCAGGATGTGAGGTCTGCAACAGGAGACCCGCGAAGTGCGGACAACTCCACTGCCTGTGATGATGTCGGTCGGCTATCGAGGTTGGTTGGTTCGGCGCGGGCGACGACGGTAGATTGGTTCGGTGATCTGCAGCGAGATGCCCGGCATTGCCGGTCGGTGGGTAACGGGCGCGGTCGCGCCTATGTAACAAGGTCACCCTGGCGGACAGATAGTGCCAATGAGCTTTTTTTGCCTGATTGATTAGAGAACTGAACCCCGAGACGCGGGCGCCACGCTGGGATAGGTGAGCGTCCTGTCCGGGTGTCGTCGGGGAGCGCTTGCGTGGTGTTCCGGAAGCGAGGTTACGGTTGGACCGGCTGGATTTCGGCGGAAACGGCGAAGCTGGTGACGAACGGGCGCACGCTGGTTCGGACTACTTCCCGCTGTCTCCTGCACAGCTGGGCATCTGGTACGCGCAGCATGTCGACCCGCAGGTGCCGGTCAACATCGCGCAGTACGTGGATCTGCACGGCGCGCTGGATGTCGAGATCCTGGAACAGGCCAGCATCGACGCCTCGCACGAGCTCGGTTCGGGCTTCCTGCGCATCATCGAACGCGACGGTGAGCCGTTGCAGTACGTCGATCACAGCATCGCCGACTACGACAAGGTCACCTATGTAGATCTGCGCGCCGAGGCCGATCCGGCCGCGGCCGCGATGGCGTGGATGCGGGCCGAGTACAGCAGGCCGATGGATCTGACCACCGATCGCCTGATCACGATCGCGGCGCTGCAACTGGCCGACGACCACTGGTACTGGTACTCCCGGGCGCATCACGTCACGCTCGACGGCTTCGGCGCCATGACCAACCTGAACCGGATCGCCGAGCTCTACACCGCGTACACCAACGGCACCGAGCCCGCCGCCTCCAAGGCCACCGACCTGCGCACGCTCTATGAGCAGGAAATGGCCTACCGCGAGAGCACGCGATTCAGCTCGGACAAGGAGTACTGGACCCAGCGGGTCGCGGGGCTGGAGGACGGCACCAGCCTGACCGGCCGCTCCGCCCCGCCCGCCGCGATCAACGGGATCGCCAGCGCGGCGTTGTCGGACGAGCAGAACACGCTGCTGGAAGCGGCTGTGCAGCGCCATGATTCGTCGCCGGCCGGGCTGCTGCTTGCCGCGTTCGCCGGGTATCTGGCGCAGTGGAACGGCGTCGAGGACGTCATCCTGAGCCTGCCGGTGACCGCGCGCACCACCGCGGCGATGCGCCGCTCGGGTGGTGTGTCGTCGAACATCGTGCCGCTGCGGTTGCACGTCGGGCACGACACGACGGTCGGCGAACTGCTCAAGCAGGTGACGGTCGAGGTGTCCGGCGCGCTGCGGCATCAGCGCTACCGGCACGAGGACATCCGCCGCGACACCGCCGGTGACGGCGTGGTGACCACCGAGTTCTTCGGGCCGTGGGTCAACATCATGCTGTTCCACGACGAGCTGGTGATGGGCCCGATGGTCGGCCAGCTGCACGTGCTGTCCACCGGCAGCATCGAGGATCTCGGCGTCAACTTCTATCAGTCGGTCGCGGGCACCCGCTCGCACATCGACTTCGAGACCAACCCGAACCTCTACACCGAAGCCGAAGCGCAGCGCCATCATTCGCGCTTCCTGGAGTTCTTCGACCGGTTCCTCGGGGCCGCGGACGACGCCGCGGTCTGGGCGCTGGACGTCACCACCGCCGCGGAGCGGGAGCGCTCGCTGCTGGAGTGGAACGACTCCGACCAAGAGGTGCCCGACACCACGCTGTCCGCGCTGCTGGATGCGCGGATGCCGGTGGCGCCGGACAACATCGCGCTCGACTTCGAGGGCGCGACCCACACCTACGCGGAGTTCGACGCACGGGTCAACCGGCTGGCCCGGTTCCTGATCGCCGACGGCGTCGGCCCCGAATCGCTGGTCGCACTGGGCATGCGGCGGTCGTTGGAGCTGGTCGTCGGCATGCACGCGGTGCTGAAGGCCGGTGGCGCGTACGTGCCGATCGATCCGGATCATCCGGCCGATCGCACCGCCTACATCCTCGACAGTGCGGCACCGGTCTGTGTGCTGACGCTGTCGGCCGATGAGCTGGAGTTGCCGGAGTCGGTGCGGCAGGTGCAGATCGACACCCTGGATGTGTCGGAGTTCTCCGCCGCGCCGGTGACCGACGCGGACCGGCTCGCGCCGCTGCGCCCGGACAACACCGCCTACGTCATCTACACCTCGGGTTCCACCGGACGTCCCAAGGGCGTTGCGGTCACCCATCACGCGATCGTCAACCAGCAGCTCTGGATGCTCGACGAGTACCGGCTCACCGCGGACGACGTGTATCTGCAGAAGACCGCGACCACGTTCGACGTGTCGCTGTGGGGTTACTTCCTGCCGCTGCTGGTGGGCGCGAAGCTGGTCATCGCCTCGCCCGACGGCCATCGGGATCCGCTGTACGTGGCGGAGATGATCGAGCGGCACGGCGTCACCGTGACCGACTTCGTGCCGTCCATGCTCACGGTGTTCGTCGCGCACGCGACGCGGGCGCAATGTGCCACGCTGCGTGCGGTTTTCGTGATCGGCGAGGCGCTGCCGCCGGAGACCGCCGCGGGTTTCCGCGCGATCACCTCGGCGGGCCTGCACAACCTGTACGGCCCCACCGAGGCCGCCGTCTCGGTGACCTACTGGGAGGCGACCGCCGCCGACACGGTGACCGTGCCGATCGGCATCCCGGAGTGGAATGTCTCGGTCTACGTGCTGGATTCGCGGCTGCGACCGGCCGCGATCGGCGCGCCGGGCGAGCTCTACCTCGGTGGCCGTCAGCTGGCCCGCGGCTATCGCGGGCGCCCGGATCTGAGTGCGGATCGCTTCGTCGCGAATCCGTGGTCGGACAACGGCGAACGCATGTACCGCACCGGCGACCTGGTGCGCTGGAACGACGCGGGCACGCTGGAATACATCGGCCGCACCGACTTCCAGGTGAAGTTCCGTGGTCAGCGCATCGAGCTCGGTGAGATCGAGACCGATCTGCTCGCGCATCCCGCGGTCAGTCAAGCCGTCGTGCTGGTGATGGATACCGCCACCGGTCAGCAGCTGGTGGCGTATGTGGTTCCCGCGCCGGGGCATTCGGTAGATCCGACCGAGCTGACCAGGTTCGCGGCCGAGAAGCTGCCGAGCTACATGGTGCCGGCCTCGATCATGGTGCTGGACGCCTTCCCGCTCAACACCTCCGGCAAGCTGGACCGAAAGGCGTTGCCGGAGCCGGTGTTCAGCGTGGACGCGACGAGCTTCCGCGCCCCGCGCACCCAGGCCGAGCAGATCGTGGCGGGCATCTTCGCCGACGTGCTGAGCCAGGACCGCATCGGCATCGACGACAACTTCTTCGATCTCGGCGGTAACTCGCTGGTCGCGACCCAGGTGGTGTCGCGGATCGGAGCGGCGTTCGGCACCCAGATCGGGGTGCGGGCGCTGTTCGAGTCTCCGACCGTGGCCGGGATCGCCGCCCGCGCGGAGAACGCGAGCCAGACCGAGGGCGCCCGGCCGCCGCTGGTGGCCCAGCAGCTGCCCGAGCGGGTGCCGCTGTCGCTGTCGCAGCAGCGGATGTGGTTCATCAACCAGTTCGACTCGACCGTGCCCGCCTACAACCTGCCGTTCGTGGTGCGGTTGCGCGGCGAGGTCGACCTGGACGCGTTGCAGGCCGCGCTGATCGACGTGGTCGCGCGCCAGCAGTCGCTGCGCACGATCTTCCCCGAGTCCGGTGACGGCGGCTACCAGCAGGTGCTGCCGGTCGACCAGGTCGATCTCGGCATCGCGATCGAGCCGATCGACGAGGCCGCGCTGCACGGTGTGCTCACCGCGTTCGCCTCCACCGGCTTCGACGTGTCCCGGGAGCTGCCGATCCGGGTCCGGGTCTACGCGGTGACCGGCGGCCGGGACAACGGCACCGCCGATTACGCGGTCGCCTTCGTGGTGCATCACATTGCCGCGGACGGCTTCTCGTTCGGCCCGCTGGCCCGCGACGTCGCCGCCGCCTACCTCGCGCGCGCCGCGGGACAGGCGCCGAGCTGGGCGCCGCTGCCGGTGCAGTACCAGGACTTCAGCGTCTGGCAGCGCGAGCTGCTCGGCGCCGAGTCCGATCCCGGCTCCATGGCCGCCCGCGAAATCGCCTACTGGCGCAGGGCATTGGCCGGGCTGCCCGACCAGCTCGATCTGCCCGCCGACCGTCCGCGCCCGCCGGTGCAGAGCTTCAGCGGTGGCCGCGTCGCCTTCGACATCGATGCCGAACTGCACCAACGGCTTTCGGCGTTGGCGCGGGCGCAGGGCGTGAGCCTGTTCATGGTCATGCACGCCTCCCTGGCCGTGCTGCTCGCCCGCCTGTCCGGCACCAACGACATCGCCATCGGCACCCCGGTCGCCGGGCGTGGCGAGCAGGCCCTCGACGACCTGATCGGCATGTTCGTCAACACGCTGGTGCTGCGCTCGGAGGTCGACGGCAGCGAGCCGTTCAACGAATTCCTGGCCCGCACCAGGGAAACCGATCTCGCCGCGTTCGCGTTCGCGGACGTGCCGTTCGAGCGGCTGGTCGAGGTGCTCAACCCGACCCGCTCGCAGGCCCGGCATCCGCTGTTCCAGGTGATGCTCTCGTTCCAGGAAATGTCGCACGCGACCCTGGAATTACCCGGGCTCTCGGTCACCGCCGACGAGCTCGAGGTCGATATCGCCAAGTTCGACCTGCAGTGGACCGTGACCGAAGAGCGTGGCGCGCAGGGGGAACCGGCCGGCATGGCCGCCGTGGTCTCCTTCGCCACCGACCTGTTCGACGCCGCGACGGTCACCGAATTCACCCGCCGCTACCTGCGTGTGCTCGAGGCCGCGGTCAGTACCCCGCAGACCGCGGTGCGCGACATCGACATCCTCGACGACGCCGAGCGCGCCACGGTGCTCACCGGCTGGAACCGGACCGCGCACCAACTGCCCGCGGCGACCGTGCTCGAGCTGTTCGAGGAACAGGTCCGCCTGCGCCCGAACGACATCGCCGTCCTGTTCGACGGCGGCACGCGCAGCGCGGGCGAATTCGGCCCGCAGGTCCAGCTGACCTACGCCGAGTTCTCGGCGCGGGTGAATCGCCTGGCGCGCAAGCTGATCGCCGAGGGCGTCGGCCCGGAGTCGCTGGTCGCCGTCGGCATCCGCCGCTCGGTGGACATGCTGATCGCCATCTACGCCACCATGACCGCGGGCGGCGGCTACGTGCCGATCGATCCCGATCACCCGGCCGAGCGCACCGATTACGTGCTGGCGAACTCGACACCGGTGTGCGTGCTGACCACGCTGTCGGACGACGTCAAGTCCGCCGACCGCCCGGTGATCGCCGTCGACGCCTTGGATTTGCGCGAGTTCGGCGACGGACCGGTCACCGACGCCGAGCGTCGCGCACCGCTGCGCCCGACGAACACCGCGTACGTGCTCTACACCTCCGGCTCCACCGGCAGGCCCAAGGGCGTGGCGGTCAGCCACGCCAGCGTGCTGAACCAGATCGCCTGGATCACCGGCGAATACCGCATGGGCCCGGCCGATGTGGTGTTGCAGAAGACCCCGGTCACCTTCGACGTGTCGGTGTGGGAGTTGTTCGGCACCTTGACCGTCGGCGCTCGCATGCTGATCGCCGCGCCGGACGGGCATCGCGATCCGATGTACCTGTCCGAGATCATCGGCAGGCACCAGGTCACCATGACCTCGTTCGTGCCGTCCATGCTCTCGGTGTTCGCCGGCGCCGCGTCCACCGCCGAATGTGCCTCGCTGCGTGCGGTTCTGGTCGCCGGTGAGGCGCTGCCGCCGGCCACCGTCGCCGCGTTCCGGCAGTTCTCCACCGCCGCGATGCACAACCTGTACGGCCCGACCGAGTTCACCGTGCACGCGACCGCCTGGCACCTGAACGAGGTCGCCCCCACCTCGGTGCCGATCGGGCGTCCGGTGTGGAACGCGCAGGCCTATGTGCTCGACGAGGGCTTGGCGCCGGTTCCGGTCGGCGTGCCCGGCGAGCTGTATATGGGCGGCGTGCAGACCGCCCGCGGCTACCACGGCCGCCCCGACCTGAGCGCGGAACGCTTCGTCGCCAACCCCTTCGGCGCGCCCGGCACCCGGCTCTACCGCACCGGCGACCTGGTCCGCTGGGTCGAACCGCGCGATCCCGAGGTCGGCGCGGCGGGCGTGCTGGAATACATCGGCCGCACCGACTTCCAGGTGAAGTTCCGCGGCCAGCGCATCGAGCTCGGCGAGATCGAGGCCGCGCTGCTCGACCACCCGGCCGTCACCCAGGCGGTCGTGCTCGTGCTGGACACCGTGGCGGGCGACCAGCTGGTTGCCTACGTGGTCACCCCGGCGGGCCCGGTCGACATCGACAACATCAAGAACGCCCTGCATCGCACGCTGCCCGCCTACATGGTGCCGTCGGCGATCGTGGTGCTGGAGGCGTTGCCGCTCAACCCGTCCGGCAAGCTCGACCGCAAGGCGCTGCCCGCGCCGGTGTTCGAGGTGCGCGAATTCCGGGCGCCCACAACGCCGATCGAGGAGATCGTCGCGCAGATCTTCGCCGAGGTGCTCGGCATCAACCGGGTCGGCGTCGACGACGACTTCTTCGAGCTCGGCGGCAACTCGCTGATCGCGACCCAGGTCGCCTCCCGCCTCGGCATCGCGCTCGATACCCGCGTCCCGGTGCGCATGCTGTTCGAGGCGTCCACCGTCGCCGCGCTCGCGGCCAGGGTGGAGTCGCACGCCGGTGACGGTGCGCGCAAGGCCCTGGTCGCCCGGGTTCGCCCGGAGGAAGTGCCGCTTTCGCTCGCGCAGCAGCGCATGTGGTTCCTCAACCGGTTCGACACCGCGTCCGCGGTGAACAACATCCCGGTCGCCATCCGCCTGTCCGGCGACCTCGATGTGGCCGCGCTGCAGGTGGCGGTCATCGACGTGATCGACCGGCACGAGTCGCTGCGCACCGTGTTCCCGGAGACCAAGACCGGTCCGGTGCAGGTGGTGCTGGACGCGGCGCAGATCGTGCCCGACCTGACGCCGATCCCGGTGACCGAGCACAACCTGATCGACCACCTGGTCCAGCTCGCCTCCATGGCGTTCGACGTGACCAGCGAAGTGCCTTTGCACGCAAGGCTTTTCGAGATCAGCGAGACCGAGTACGTGCTCGGCATGGTGGTGCACCACATCTCCGCCGACGGCTGGTCGATGGGCCCGCTGGCCCGCGACGTGATGGTGGCCTACGCGGCGCGTACCTCGTGGGAGGCGCCGGCCTGGTCGGCGCTGCCCGTGCAGTACGCCGACTACGCGCTGTGGCAGCGCGAGGTGCTCGGTTCCGAGGACGACCCGAGTTCGTTGATCGCCAACCAGATTCGCTACTGGACTCGCGAACTCGCGGACCTGCCGGACGAATTGGTGTTGCCCTCGGACCGGCCGCGCCCCGCGGCGGCGTCCTATCGCGGCGGCACCTACCCGTTCGTGATCTCCGGGGAGACCCAGCGCGCGCTGGTCGATCTGGGCCGCAGGCACAACGCCTCGCTGTTCATGGTCATGCACAGCGCGCTGGCCGTGCTGCTCGCCCGGGCCAGCGGCACCGCCGACATCGCCATCGGCACACCGGTGGCCGGTCGCGGCGAGGCCGCGCTGGACGACCTGATCGGCATGTTCGTCAACACGCTCGTGTTGCGCACCGAGGTCGACGGCGCGGCGAGCTTCGCCGATCTGCTCGCGCAGGCCAGGGAGAAGGACCTGCACGCGTTCGCGCACGCGGACGTTCCGTTCGAGCGGCTGGTCGAGGTGCTCAACCCGGCCCGCTCGCAGGCCAGGCATCCGCTGTTCCAGGTGATGCTGACCTTCCAGAACACCAGGCAGGCCAGCCTCGAGCTGCCCGGACTCTCGGTCAACGGCGTCGACTACGACGCCCGCCTGGCCAAGTTCGACCTGCAGCTGACCCTGCAGGAGACCCAGGACGAACTGGGCGACGCGGCCGGCATGTCGGCCGAATTCTCCTATGCCGAGGACCTTTTCGACGAGGGCACGGTGGCCGCGTTCGCGCGCAGGCTGGACCGGGTGCTGGCGGCGGTCACCGCCGACCCGAACGTGCCGATCGGCGACATCGATCTGCTCGCGCCGCACGAGCAGGCGCAGGTGCTGGTCGACTGGAACGACACCGCACACCGAGTTCCGGCCGAGACCCTGGTCTCGCTGTTCGACGCGCAGGCCGCGGCCACGCCGGACGCGGTGGCCCTGGTTTTCGACGAAGAGCGGCTCACCTACCGGGAGCTACAGGTGCGGGCCAACCGCATCGCCCGGCAGTTGATCAAGGCAGGCCTCGGCCCGGAATCGCTGGTCGCCCTGTCGATCCGGCGCTCCAACGAGCTGGTCATCGCGATGTACGCGGTGTTGCAGACGGGCGCGGCGTACGTGCCGCTCGACCCGGATCAGCCCGCCGACCGGATCAACCACATCGTCGACACCGCGCGCCCGCGGATGATCCTGTACCGCTCGGCGGACGGGTTCGACATCGACCTGCAGCGTGAGGTCTCGGTCATCGCGATCGAGGGCATCGAGGGTGTGCCGGGCATGGCCGCCTCCAGCGGCGCGCCGATCACGGATGCCGAACGCACCCGGCCGCTGCGGCCGGGCAACACCGCCTACGTCATCTTCACCTCGGGTTCGACCGGCCGGCCGAAGGGCGTGGCGGTGAGCCATGCCTCGATCGTCAACCGGCTGCTGTGGATGCAGCACAAGTACCCGATCGGCGCCGGCGACGCGGTGCTGCAGAAGACGCCCGCCACCTTCGACGTGTCGGTGTGGGAGTTCTTCTGGCCCTTGCAGACCGGCGCGCGGCTGGTCGTGGCGAAGCCGGACGGGCATCGCGACCCGGTGTACCTGGCGCAGATCATCGCCGAACACGGCATCACCACGGCGCATTTCGTGCCGTCCATGCTGTCGGTGTTCGTATCCACCCTCGGCAACGAGAACGGCGACGCGGACGGTTACCCGTCCTCGCGGCTGCGGCAGGTGTTCGCCTCCGGTGAGGCGCTGCCCGCGCCGACCGCGCAGCGCCTGCGCGAGCTGACCGGCGCCCAGCTGCACAACCTGTACGGCCCCACCGAGGCGGCCGTCGACGTCACGTATCACGAAGTGACGGAAGCGGATTCGACCTCGGTGCCGATCGGCGCCCCGGTGTGGAACACCCGGGTCTTCGTGCTCGACGCCCGCCTGCATCCGGTCGCCCCCGGTGTCGCGGGTGAGCTCTATCTCGCGGGCGATCAGCTCGCCCTCGGCTACCTCGGCCGCCCGGATCTGACCTCGGATCGCTTCGTCGCCAATCCGTACGGCGGCGCGGGGGAGCGGATGTACCGCACCGGTGACCTCGTCACCTGGACCGCGGCCGGCGAGCTGGAGTATTTGGGCCGCACCGACTTCCAGGTGAAGCTGCGCGGTCTGCGGATCGAGCTCGGCGAGATCGAGGCCGCGCTGCTGGCCCAGCCCGGTGTCGCGCAGTCGGTCGTCGTGGTGCGCGCCGACGCGCACGCCGGCGATCAGCTGGTGGGTTACGTTGTCGCCGAATCGGGTTCGGTCATCGATACCGACGCGGTGAAGCTGGCGCTGGCCGGTCTGCTGCCCGGCTACATGATTCCGGCCGCGCTGGTCGTGCTCGACTCCTTCCCGGTCAACGCCTCCGGCAAGCTCGATCGCCGGGCGCTGCCCGCGCCGGTGTTCGAGGCCAAGCAGTTCCGGGCCCCGGCCACGCCGATCGAGGAGATCGTCGCGGAGGTCTTCGCCGACCTGCTCGGGCTGCCGCGCGTCGGCGTGGACGACGACTTCTTCGAACTCGGCGGCAACTCACTGGTGGCCACCCAGGTGGTCGCGCGGCTGAGCGCGGCGCTCGACACCGAGGTCGGCGTGCGCGTGCTGTTCGAGGCGCCGACCGTGGCCGCGCTGGCCGCCCGCGTCGAATCGCGGGCCGGAACCGGTGCGCGCCAGGCGCTGACCGCACAGGTGCGCCCCGAGCGCCCGCCGCTGTCGCTGGCGCAGCAGCGGATGTGGTTCCTCAACCGCTTCGACGCCGACTCGGCCGCCAACAACATTCCGGCCGCGGTGCGGCTGGAGGGCGCGCTGGATCTGGCCGCGCTGCGCGGCGCGGTCGCCGACGTGGTCGCGCGGCACGAATCGCTGCGCACCGTCTACCCGTCCCAGGACGGCGTCGCCTACCAGCGGGTGCTGCCCGCGACCAGGGCGATCCCGGACCTGGAGGTCTTCCCGGTCGCCGAGGGCCAATTGCTCGGCGCCCTCTACGAATTCGTCGAACGCGGCTTCGACGTGACCGCCGAGCCGCCGGTGCGACTGCGCGCCTACCAGCTCGGCGATCAGGATTACGTGCTGGTCGTCGTGGTGCATCACATCGCGACGGACGGCTTCTCGATGCGGCCACTGGTCCGCGACCTGATGACCGCCTACGTGGCCCGCACCTCGGCGTCCGAGCCGGGCTGGCCGCCGCTGGCGGTCCAGTACGTGGATTTCGCGCTGTGGCAGCGGGCAACCCTCGGCTCCGAGGACGACCCGACCTCGCTGATCTCCGAGCAGCTCGACTACTGGCGCACCGCGCTCGACGGCCTGCCCGACGAGCTGCGCCTGGCCGGACGTCCGCGGCCCGCGGTCGCGTCGTATCAGGCCGGGACGCACCGGTTCCGGGTGCCCGGCGAGCTGATCGACGAGCTGAACCGGGTCGCGCACGCGCACGGCACCACGCTGTTCATGGTGGTGCACAGCGCCTTCGCGGCACTGCTCGCCCGACTGAGCGGCTCCGACGACATCGCCATCGGCATCCCGGTGGCCGGCCGTGGTGACCAGGCCCTGGACGACCTGGTCGGCATGTTCGTCAACACCCTGGTGCTGCGCGCGCAGGTCGACACCGACGCGTCGTTCACCGACCTGCTCGCCCAGGTCCGCGAGCGTGACCTGCAGGCATTCGCACACGCGGACGTGCCGTTCGAGCGGCTGGTCGAGGTGCTCAACCCGGCCCGTTCGCAGGCGCGGCATCCGCTGTTCCAGGTGATGCTGTCGTTCCAGAACCTCGGCCGCGCCTCGCTCGAGCTGCCCGGCCTGCTGGTCTCCGAACTCGGCATCGACCAGCCGACCGCGAAGTTCGACCTGCAGCTCACGCTGAGTGAGGTGCAGGGCACCGAGGCGTCGATGGACGCCGAACTGCTCTATGCCACAGATCTTTTCGACGGCGGGTTCGCGAATACCTTCGCCGAGCGCTTCCTGCGCGTGCTGGCCGGCGTCGCCGCCGAGCCGACCGCGGCGGTGGGCGATATCGATCTGCTGGACCCGGCCGAGCGTCAGCTGGTCGTCGAGCGGTGGAACGACACCGAATTCCCGGTGGACGCGGCGCTGACCTCGCCGGTCGGCGATGCCGCGGCGACGCTGGTCTCGCTGTTCGAGGCCCAGGTCGCGCGGACGCCCGAGGCACACGCGGTGACGTTCGAGGGGACAAGTCTGTCCTACGCCGAGTTCGCCGGCCGGGTGCACCGCCTGGCACGCTGGCTCAAGCAGAACGGCGTCGGCCCGGAATCGTATGTCGCGCTTGGCATGCGGCGCTCGATCGACCTCCTGGTCGGCATGTACGCGGTGAACGCCGCCGGCGGCGCGTACGTGCCGCTGGATCCGGATCACCCGGCCGAGCGCACCGATTACATCCTCGACACCGCGCGCCCGGTCTGTGTGCTGACCTCGGGCTCCGACCTGGAGTCCACCGGCTCCCGGCAGGTGCGCATCGATCAGCTGGATCTGTCCGAGTTCTCGGACGCGCCGCTGACCGACGCGGACCGGCACAAGCCGCTGCGCCCGGCGAACACGGCGTACGTGATCTTCACCTCCGGCTCGACCGGCCGGCCGAAGGGGGTCGCGGTCTCGCACGCGGCCATCGTCAACCGCCTGGTCTGGATGCACGCGGAGTACGGCCTGGCGGCCTACGACGTGGTGTTGCAGAAGACGCCGGCCACGTTCGACGTGTCGGTGTGGGAGTTCTTCTGGCCCTTGCAGGTCGGCGCGCGCCTGGTGATCGCCAAGCCGGACGGTCACCGCGATCCCGCCTACCTGGCCCGGCTGATCATCGAAGAGCGGGTCAGCACGGCGCATTTCGTGCCGTCCATGCTGTCGGTGTTCGTCGCCGAGCCGCGCGCGGGCGAATGCGTCAGTCTGCGTAATGTTTTCGCCTCCGGCGAGGCGTTGCCCGCGGTGACCGCGCAGCGACTGCGCACGCTGACCGGCGCGCGGTTGCACAACCTGTACGGCCCGACCGAGGCGGCCGTCGACGTCACCTTCCACGAGGTGACCGAGGCCGACACCAGCTCGGTGCCGATCGGCGCCCCGGTGTTCAACACCCAGGTGTACGTGCTGGATTCGCGGCTGCGGCCGGTTCCGGTCGGGGTGCCCGGCGAGCTGTACCTGGCCGGCGCGCAGCTGGCGCACGGCTATGTCGCCCGTCCGGACCTGACCACCGAGCGGTTCATCGCGAATCCGTTCGGCGACGCCCAGCGCATGTACCGCACCGGCGACCTGGTGTCCTGGACCGAGGGCGGCGAGCTGGAGTACCTGGGCCGCACCGACTTCCAGGTGAAGCTGCGCGGTCTGCGGATCGAGCTCGGCGAGATCGAATCCGCGCTCACCGCACTGGAATCCATCGCCCAGGCGGTCGTGCTGGTGCGCACCGACGAGCGAGCGGGCGATCAACTCGTCGCCTACGTGGTCGGCGACCCGGACCGGGCGCTGGACGTCGAGTCGGTGAAGACCGCGCTCGGCGCGCAGCTGCCCGCGTACATGGTGCCCGCGGCCTATGTGGAGCTCGACGCGTTCCCGCTGAACCCGTCCGGCAAGCTCGACCGGCGGGCGCTGCCCGAACCGACGTTCGCGGCCAAGACTTTCCGCGCCCCGGTCACCCCGGTGCAGGAGATCGTCGCCGATACCTTCGCCGCGGTGCTCGGCGTCGAGCGGGTCGGCCTGGACGACGACTTCTTCGAACTCGGCGGCAACTCCCTGGTCGCCACCCAGGTGGCGGCGCGCCTCGGCGAGGCGCTGGACACGCAGGTTCCGGTGCGCGCGCTGTTCGACGCGTCGAGCGTCGCCGCGCTGGCCGCGCGCGTGGAATCGGCGGCGGGACAGGGCGGCCGGGCGCCGCTGGTGCCGCAGGAGCGCTCCGGGCTGGTGCCGCTGTCGCTGGCCCAGCAGCGGATGTGGTTCCTCAACCGGTTCGACAACCGCACCGCGGTCAACAACATTCCGGTCGCCATCCGGCTCACCGGTGACCTCGACGTCGCGGCGCTCAATGCCGCGATCGGCGATGTGCTGGCTCGGCACGAGGCGCTGCGCACCGTCTACCCCGAGGTGGAAGGCACTGGCTACCAGCGCATCCTGTCGGTCTCCGAGGTGTCGTCCGAGGTCGTCGCCGAGCCGGTGACCGCGGCCGAACTGCCCGCGCGCATCGTCGAGCTGGCGAGCTACCCCTTCGACGTGACCCGCGAGATCGCCTTCCGCGCGAGCCTGCTCAGCCTGGATCCGCGCAATCACGTCGCGGTACTGGTCATGCATCACATCAGCGCCGACGGCTTCTCGCTGCGGCCGCTGCTGCGCGACGTGGTCGTCGCCTACAGCGAGCGCACCCGCGGCGAGACGCCCGCCTGGGCGCCGCTGGACGTGCAGTACGCGGACTACGCGCTGTGGCAGCGCGAGGTGCTCGGCGTCGAGCACGATCCGGAATCGGTGGCGGCCCAGCAGATCGCGTACTGGGTCGAGCAGCTGCGCGATCTGCCCGATCAGATCGAGCTGCCCGCCGACCGGCCGCGCCCGGAGATCGCCTCCAATGCCGGTGGCACGCACAACTTCTCGGTCGACGCCGAGCTGCACGCCGCGCTGGTCGAGCTGGCTGGGCAACGCGGGGTCACGCTGTTCATGGTCGTGCACGCGGCGCTGGCCGCGTGGGCGAGCAGGCTGTCCAACAGCTCCGACATCGCCATCGGCACCCCGATCGCCGGCCGCGGCGAGCGGGCACTGGACGACCTGGTCGGCATGTTCGTCAACACGCTGGTGCTGCGCAGCGAGGTGGATCCCGCCGCCGCCTTCAGCGAACTGCTCGAGCAGGTGCGCCGGACCGACCTGGCCGCGTTCGGCAATGCCGACGTGCCGTTCGAGCGGCTGGTGGACGTCATCAGCCCGGCTCGCTCGCAGGCGCATCACCCGCTGTTCCAGGTCGCGCTCACCTTCGAGGCGGCCTCGGCCGCCGACATGGGCACCGTCGAGCTGCCCGGCCTTGACCTCGACGTGGTCGAATTCGACGCGGGCACCGCGAAGTTCGACGTGCAGCTGACCGTCGGCGCGGCCGCGGACGGCGCGCTGGCGCTGTCCTGGAACTACGCGACCGAGCTGTTCGATCCGGAGACCGTGGCCTCGTTCGCCGACCGGCTGGTGCGCGTGCTGCACGCCGTCGCCGAGGACCCGCAGATCGCGGTCGGCGACATCGACCTGCTCGGCGAGTCCGAGCGCTTGGACGTCTCGCAGCGCTGGGTGTCGTCCGGAATGGACGCCGTGGCGCGAGCGACGGGCGCGGAGGCGGCAGCCCGCGTAACCACGGAGCGCACCGGGAGCGCCACCAATGGATACAGCTCAGGTGGTTTCAGTAATTCAGCGGCCACTCTGGTCACGGTGTTCGATGCGGCCGTCGCCGCGCATCCGAACCGCGTCGCCGCGCGCTTCGGCGTCGAACAGCTGACCTACGCCGAGCTGGATCGGCGCGCGAACATCTTGGCGCGCAGGCTGATCGCGGACGGCGCCGGACCGGAGTCGCTGGTCGCGGTGATTCTGCCGCGCTCGCTTGACCTGGTCGTCGCGCTGGTCGCGGTGGTCAAGACCGGCGCGGGTTATGTGCCGGTCGATCCGACCTATCCGGCCGATCGCATTGCGTTCGTGCTCGCGGACTCCCAGCCGACCAGCGTGATCCTGGACTCGACGGTCCAGGTGACGGTGCCGGTGGACCTGCCGAGCGTGGTGCTGGACGGCTTCGCGGTGGAGACCGGCAACGTCGAGGACGCCGACGACGCGCCGATCACCGACGCGGACCGCAACGCGGCGCTCTCGCCCGATCATGTCGCGTACGTCATCTACACCTCCGGTTCGACCGGCCGCCCGAAGGGGGTCGCGGTCGCGCACCGGAATGTGGTGCGGCTGTTCGCCAATACCGATCGCGACTTCAACTTCGGCCCCGACGACGTGTGGACGCTGTTCCACTCCTACGCCTTCGACTTCTCGGTGTGGGAGCTGTGGGGCCCGCTGCTGTTCGGCGGCACCCTGGTCGTGGTCGACTACTACACCTCGCGGTCGCCCGAGCAGTTCCTGGAACTGCTGCGCGCGGAACGGGTCACGGTGCTCAACCAGACCCCGTCCGCGTTCTATCAGCTGGCCGAGGCCGATCGCAACGCCGCACCCGAGGCCGCCCCGCTCGCGCTGCGCTACGTGGTGTTCGGCGGCGAGGCGCTCGAACTGCGCAGGCTCTCGGATTGGGTTGCCCGCCACGGCGATTCGGCGCCGCTGCTGGTCAACATGTACGGCATCACCGAGACCACGGTGCACGTGTCCTACCGCGCGCTGGACGCGGCGACCATCGCCGCCGCCTCCGGCAGCGTGGTCGGCCGGGCCATCGCCGGACTGCGGGTGTTCGTGCTGGACAGCCGGCTGCGTCCGGTCCCGGTCGGCGTGGCGGGCGAAATGTACGTCGCCGGACCGCAATTGGCCCGCGGCTACCTCGGTCGCCCCGACCTGTCCGCCACCCGGTTCGTGGCCAACCCGCTGGCCGGCTCCGACTCGGCGGGCTCGCGGCTCTACCGCTCCGGTGACCTCGCCCGCTGGAACCGCTTCGGCGAACTCGAATACCTCGGCCGCGCCGACGATCAGGTGAAGGTCCGCGGCTTCCGCATCGAACTCGGCGAGATCGAGTCCGCGATCCTGGCCCAGCCGGGCATCGCCCAGGCGGCGGTCATCGTGCGCGAGGACCAGCCGGGCGATCAGCGGATCGTGGCCTACGTGGTCGCCGAGCCCGACGTCGTCCCGGTGCTCGACCGGGTGCGCGACGGCGCCGCCGAGCGGCTGCCGTCCTATATGGTGCCCGCGGCCCTGGTGCGGCTGGAGTGGATTCCGTTGACCGTCAACGGAAAGCTCGATCGCCGGGCGCTGCCCGCCCCCGCGGTGCAGTCGCGGGCCTTCCGCGCGCCGGTCACCCCGGTGCAGGAGACGGTGGCCGCGGTGTTCGCCGAGGTGCTCGACCTGCCCAGGGTCGGCGTCGACGACGACTTCTTCGACCTCGGCGGCAACTCGCTGATCGCGACGCGGGTGGTGTCCCGCATCGGCGCCGCGCTCGGCACCACGGTCGCGGTGCGCGCGCTGTTCGAGGCGCCGACCGTCGCCGCGCTGGCCGCGCGGGTGGAATCGCATGCCGACGGGGCCGCGCGGGCCAGGCTGGTTGCCCGGCCGCGCAAGGCCGACGAACTGGTGCCGCTGTCGTTCGCACAGCAGCGGATGTGGTTCCTGAACAAGTACGACACCTCCTCGGCGGCCTACAACCTGCCGGTCGCCATCCGCCTGACCGGCGCGCTCGACGTGGCCGCGCTGCGGCTGGCGGTGGCCGACGTGGTGCGCAGGCACGAATCGCTGCGCACCCGCTACCCCGAGCACGGCGGCACCCCGGTCCAGGTGATCGTGCCCGCCGAGAACATCGCGCTCGACCTGCATCCGGTGCAGGTGGATCCGGCCGAGCTGACCGCCGTGGTGACCGACTTCGTCACCACCGGATTCGATGTGGCCGAACAGGTTCCGCTGCGCACCCGGCTCTACAGCGCGGGGCCGGACGAGCACGTGCTGGTTGTCGTGGTGCACCACATCGCGGCCGACGGCTTCTCGATGGGCCCGCTGACCCGCGACGTGATGCTCGCCTACTCGGCGCGCACCCAGGACAGCGCGCCCGGCTGGGCGCCGCTGGCCGTGCAGTACGCCGACTTCGCGGTCTGGCAGCGCGAGGTGCTCGGCACCGAGGACGATCCGGACTCGCTGATGGCGCGCCAGGTGGCGCACTGGCAGCGGGCCCTCGACGGCGTCCCGGACGAGCTGACCCTGCCCACGGACCGGCCGCGCCCGGCGATCGCCTCGTTCCGCGGCGCGACGCTGCACCGCGAGCTGCCCGGCGAGCTGATCGCCGCGCTGGAAGACATTGCCCGCCAACGCGGTGCGTCGCTGTTCATGGTGATGCACGGCGCGCTGACCGTGCTGCTGTCGCGGCTGTCCGGCGCGGACGACATCGCGGTCGGCACGCCGATCGCGGGCCGCGGCGAGCAGGCCCTCGACGACCTGGTCGGCATGTTCGTCAACACCCTGGTGCTGCGCACCGGGATCGACGCCGCCGAGTCGTTCACCGAGCTGGTGGATCGGGTGCGGCGCACCGACCTGGACGCGTACGGCAACGCCGACGTGCCGTTCGAGCGACTGGTGGAGCTGCTCGCCCCGGAACGCTCGCAGGCGCGCAATCCGCTGTTCCAGGTGATGCTCGCGTTCCAGAACCTGGATCGCACCAGCCTCGAACTGCCCGGGCTCTCGGTGTCCGCGCTCGATCTCGAAGAGAGCATCGCGCGCTTCGACCTCCAGTTCACGCTGTCCGAGCTGGGTGAACCCGGCACGGCCGGAATGGCTTTGGCGCTCACCTATGCCACCGAGCTGTTCGACGAGTCGACCGCGGCGGAGATCGCGCAGCGCTGGCAGCGGGTGCTCGAGGCCATCGCCGCGAACCCGGCCATCGCGGTCGGCCAGATCGACGTGCTCGATGCCGCGGAGCTGGCCGACCTGACCGCGCGCACCGGCGAGGCGGCCACACCCGCGCGGACGCTGCCGGAGCTGATCGCCGAGGCCGCCGCCATCGACCCGGCGGCACCCGCGGTGGTCTTCCAGGGGCGCAGTCTGTCCTACGCCGAGCTGGACGAACGCTCGAACCGCCTGGCCCGCCTGCTGATCGAGCGCGGCCTCGGCACCGAGGATCTGGTCGCGGTCGCCGTGCCGCGCTCGGACGACTCGTACTTCGCCGAATGGTCGGTGGCCAAATCCGGCGCCGCCTTCGTGCCGATCGACCCGACCTACCCGGCCGACCGCATCGCGCACATGGTCACCGACTCGGGCTCGCCGGTCGGCCTGACCGTGACGTCCGTGCGCGGCGACCTGCCGGACTCGGTCGAATGGCTGGTCCTCGACGAGCTGGATCTGTCCGGCGTCGACGCCGCCGCGATCACCGACGCCGAGCGCGTGCGTCCGGTGCGGCCGGAACATCCGGCCTACGTGATCTACACCTCCGGCTCCACCGGCGTGCCCAAGGGCGTCGTGGTCACGCACGCCGGTCTGGCGAACTTCCGGGACGAGCAGAATGCCCGTTACGACGTCGACTCGTCTACGCGCGCACTGCATTTCGCGTCGCCGAGCTTCGACGCGTCGATCCTCGAGTTCCTCCTCGCGATCGGCCGCGGCGGCGCCCTGGTGGTCTGCCCGCCCGGGGTGTACGGCGGCGAGGAACTGGCTGAGCTGATCCGTGCCGAGCGGGTCACGCACGCGTTCATCACGCCATCGGTGCTCGCCTCGCTGGATCCGGCCGGGCTGGCCGGCATGCGGGTGATCGTGGCCGGCGGCGAGGCGGTCCCGGCCGACCTGGTGACCAAGTGGGGCGGCGCGCCGGACGGTTCCGGCCGGCGCTTCCACAACGGTTACGGCCCGACCGAGACCACCATCATGACCAACATCAGCGACCCGCTGACGCCGGGCGATCTGGTCACCATCGGCGGCCCGACCCGTGGCATGCAGTCGCTGATCCTGGACGCCCAGCTCCGGCCCGTTCCGGTGGGTGTCGCGGGTGAGCTCTATATTTCGGGCGTTCAGCTGGCCCGCGGTTACCACGCGCGGGCCGGGCTGTCCGCAGACCGCTTCGTGGCGAATCCGTATGTCGCCGGAGCTCGGATGTACCGCACGGGTGACGTGGTGCGCTGGACCCGCACCGGTGAGGTCGAATACGTCGGCCGGTCCGACTTCCAGGTCAAGGTGCGTGGTTTCCGCATCGAGCTGGGCGAGATCGACGCGGCGCTGGCGGCGCACGAGAGCGTCGACTTCGCGGTCACCGTCGGCCACAGGAGTTCCGCGGGGGCCACCTCGCTGGTGGCGTATGTGGTTGCGGCGCAAGGCCGTTCGATCGATGTCGCGGCGCTGACCGCATACGTCGAGGATCGGCTGCCCGCCTACATGGTGCCGTCGGCGATCATGGTGATCGACCGGGTGCCGCTCACCCCGGTGGGCAAGCTGGATCGAAAGGCGTTGCCGGAGCCGGTGTTCGCGACCGAGGTCGTGTTCCGGGCGCCGCGCACGCCGGTCGAGCAGACCATCGCCGAGGTGTTCGCCGAGGTGCTCGGCCTCGAGCGGGTCGGCGTGGACGATTCGTTCTTCGCGCTGGGTGGCGACAGCATCGTCTCCATTCAGCTGGTGTCGCGGGCCAAGGCGCGCGGCGTGGTGTTCACCCCGCGGCACGTCTTCGAGCAGCGCACCGTGGCCGGGCTGGCCGCGGTCGCCGAAACCGCCGACGCCGCAGCGGCTTCGGCGGCGGTGCTGGCCGAGCTGCCCGGTGGTGGCGTCGGCACGATGCCGCTGACCCCGGTCGTGCGGTTCATGGCCGAGCGGCGCGGTTCGTTCGGGCGGTTCAACCAGACGCTCGCGCTGGAGCTGCCGGTCGGCATCGACCGGGCGGGCATCGTCGCGACCGTCGGCGCGGTCATCGACCGGCACGACATGCTGCGGGCGAGCCTGCGACAGGTCGACGGCGAGTGGATTCTCGAAACCGCCGCTGCCGGAACGGTCGACGTGGACGCGCTGGTCGACCACCAGACCTTCGACGCCGGTATCGATGATGCCGAGCTGATCGAGATCGCCTCCGCCGCACTGGATTCCTCGCTGGATCGGCTCGATCCCGCCGCGGGCGTCGTGGTTCGGTTCGTCTGGCTGGAGCCGTCGGGCGGCGAACGCGCCGGGCGACTGATCGTCGTCGGTCACCACCTGGTGGTCGACGGTGTCTCCTGGCGCATCCTGGTGCCGGACTTCGTCGCGGCCTGGGGCCAGCGCACCGCGGGGCAGCAGCCCGAGCTGGTCGCGCCGGCCACCTCGATGCGTGCCTGGGCGCACGCGCTCGAACGCGAGGCGCGCAGTGCCGAGCGCGTCACCGAACTCGAGCACTGGCGTTCGGTGGTCGACGCGGCCGATCCGCTGCTCACCGAGCGGCCGATGGACCCGGCGGTCGACACCTCCGGAGTCATCGAGAAGCTGCGGGTCGAGGTGTCCGCCGAGGTCACCAAGGCGCTGCTGACCACGGTGCCCGCGCTGTTCCACGGCGGCGTGAACGATGGCCTGCTCACCGCGCTGGCGCTGGCCACCGCGAAATGGCGGGCGCGCCGGGCGGGCGCCCGCGGCGACTCGCTGCTCATCCGCCTGGAGGGCCACGGCCGCGAAGAGGACATCGTGCCCGGCGCGGACCTGTCGCGCACGGTCGGCTGGTTCACCGCGATCTTCCCGGTCCGCTTCGACCTGTCCGGCATCGATATCGACGCCGCGCTGGCCGGCGGACCCGCGCTCGGTCAGGCGGTCAAGGCGATCAAGGAGCAGCTGCTCGCGGTGCCGGACAAGGGCGTCGGCTACGGACTGCTGCGCTACCTGAACCCGGAAACCGCCGCCGAACTGCCGGTCGAGCTGCCCGGCCAGGTGAGCTTCAACTACCTCGGCCGCGTGTCCGAGGGGGACGTGCCCGAGTCGCTGCGCGGCTTCGGCTGGATTCCGGCCGCCGAGCTGGGCGCGCTGGGCGGGGCCTACGACGCGGACATGCCCGCGATGGCGCCGCTGGACATCAACGCGATCGTCACCGGCGACAAGCTGACCGCGAACATCGGCTACCCGTCGACACTGCTCGACGCCGCCGCCGTCCGCGAGTTCGGCGAGCTGTGGACGACCGCGCTGGAAGCGGTTGCCCGGCACGCCAATTCGACCGGCGCGGGTGGCCACACCCCGTCCGACTTCGGCCTGGTGCGCAGTACGCAGGGCGATATCGACGGCTGGGAGCGGCGCTTCCCGAACCTGGCCGATGTCTGGCCGCTGTCCGCGCTGCAAGCCGGCCTGCTGTTCCATGCCAGGCTCGCCGCCACCTCGGTGGACGTGTACACCGCACAGGCGGTGCTCACCCTCACCGGACGGGTGGACGCGGCCCGGTTGCGTTCGGCCGCACAGGCTTTGGTCGATCGCTACGAGAACCTGCGCACCGCGTTCGTCACCGATCGCGACGGCAGCCCGGTGCAGGTGGTCCTGGACAGCGTCCGGGTCGCCTGGTCCGAGCACGACCGGATCGAGCAGGGCAACGGCGACGACCTGATCGCCGCCGACCGCACCAAGCGCTTCGATCTGACCGAGCCACCGCTGATCCGGTTCACGCTGATCCAGGTGGCGCGCGACCGCTGGCAGTTCGTGGTGGCCAACCACCACATCCTGCTCGACGGCTGGTCCATGCCGCTGCTCATGCAGGACCTGCTGGTGCTCTACGCGGCGCACGCGGACACCAGCGTGCTGCCCGCCGTGCGGTCCTACCGGCACTTCCTGGAATGGACCGCGCAGCAGGATCATTCGGCCTCGGTCGCGGCCTGGGCGAACGCGCTGCGCGGGGTCACCGAGCCGACGCTGCTGGCCCGGCCGGATGCCGGACGCGAGATCACCTCGCTGTCCGGGGAGTACTTCTTCGAACTCGACGAGCAGGCCACCGCGCGGCTCACCGCGCTGGCCGGTTCGCTCGGCGTCACGCCGAACACCGTGCTGCAAACCGCGTGGGGCATCCTGATCGGCCGGATGACCGGCCGCGACGACGTGCTGTTCGGCACCACGGTGTCCGGGCGCCCGGCGGATCTGTCCGGCGTGGAGTCGATGGTCGGCCTGTTCATCAACACCGTGCCGGTGCGGGTGCGCTTCGACCCGGCGGAGTCCGCGCGGCAGCTGCTCGCCCGGACCCAGGGGGAGCAGGCGGATCTGCTCGATCACCACTACGTCGGCCTCGCGGACATCCAGTCCGCGGCGGGCATCGGCGGGCTGTTCGACACGCTCGTGGTGTTCGAGTCCTACCCGGTGGATGCCGAGGGATTGCAGGCGCAGGCCTCCGACATCGACGGCATGGCGGTCGTCGGCCTCGACGCGGCCGACGCCACGCACTACCCGCTGACGCTGATCGCCCAGCTGGACTCGAAGCTGCGGGTCCGCGCGGGCTACCTGCGCGATCTGTTCGACGAGCAGACCGTGCGGCGCATCGCCGATCGCCTGATCCGGGTGCTGACCGCGATCACCACCGAACCGGCGGTGCCGGTCGGCGATATCGAGCTGCTCGACACCACCGAGCGCGAGCTCGTGGTGGCCGGCTGGAACGACACCGCGCACGAGGTGGATTCGGCCGCGACGCTGGTCTCGATGTTCTACGACCAGGCCGCGCGCACGCCCGACGCGACCGCGCTGAGCTTCGAGGGGACACATCTGTCCTACGACGAGTTCGCCGGTCGGGTCAATCAGCTGGCCCGCTGGCTGATCGCCCGCGGTGTCGGCGCGGAATCGTATGTGGCGCTCGGCATGCGGCGCTCGATCGACCTGGTCGTCGGCATGTACGCGGTCGCCGTCGCCGGTGGCGCGTACGTGCCGCTGGATCCGGATCACCCGGCCGAGCGCACGGAATACATTCTGGCCACGGCCGATCCGGTGTGTGTGCTGACCTCGGGCAGCGACCTGGACATCGATACCGCGCAGGTGCGGATCGACCTGCTCGATCTGAGCGGGCTGTCCGAGGCCGCGATCACCGACGCGGATCGCCGGTCGCCGTTGCGCCCGTCGAACACCGCGTACGTGATCTTCACCTCCGGTTCGACCGGTCGCCCCAAGGGCGTCGGCGTCGCGCACGCGGCGATCGTGAACCGCCTGGTGTGGATGCAGGCCGCCTACCAGCTCAACCCCGCGGACGCGGTGTTGCAGAAGACCCCGGCCACGTTCGACGTGTCGGTGTGGGAGTTCTTCTGGCCCTTGCAGATCGGTGCGCGACTGGTGGTCGCGAAGCCCGACGGGCATCGGGACCCGGCGTACCTGGCCGAGATCATCAGCGGTGAGCGGATCACCGTCACCCACTTCGTGCCGTCGATGCTCGCCGTGTTCGTCGCCGACGCCGCTGCGGCGCAGTGTGATTCGCTGCGGCTGGTGTTCGCCTCCGGTGAGGCGCTGCCGCCCAAGCCCGCGCATCGCCTGCGCGAGCTGACCGGCGCGGCGCTGCACAACCTGTACGGCCCGACCGAGGCCGCGGTCGACGTGACGTTCCACGAGGTCATCGACTCCGACACCGACACGGTGCCGATCGGTGCGCCGGTGTTCAACACCCAGGTGTACGTGCTGGATTCGCGGTTGCGCCCGGTGCCGGTGGGTGTCGCGGGTGAGCTGTATCTGGCGGGCACACAGCTGGCCCGCGGCTACGTCGCGCGTGCGGATCTGACCAGCGACCGGTTCGTGGCCAACCCGTACGGCGCGGCCGGCGAGCGGATGTATCGCACCGGCGACTTGGTCTCCTGGACCGCGGACGGCGAACTGGAGTACTTGGGCCGCACCGACTTCCAGGTGAAGCTGCGTGGCCTGCGGATCGAACTCGGCGAGATCGAGACGGCGCTGACGGCGCTGGACGAGGTCGCCCAGGCGGTCGTGGTGGTCCGCGGCGACCAGCACACCGGCGATCAGCTCGTCGCGTATGTCGTTCCCGCGCCGAACGTCCGGGTGGACACCGAGCTGCTGCGCGAGGACCTCGCCGAGCGGCTGCCCGCGTACATGGTGCCGTCGATGGTGCTGGTACTCGACGAGTTCCCGCTCAACGCCTCCGGCAAGCTCGATCGCAAGGCGCTGCCCGCGCCGGTGTTCGAGGCCGCGGTGTTCCGCGCGCCGACCACGCCGGTCGAGGAGATCGTCGCGGCGACCTTCGCCGAGGTGCTCGGCCTGGAACGGGTCGGGCTGGACGACGACTTCTTCGCGCTCGGCGGTAACTCGCTGACCGCCACCCAGGTGGCCGCGCGGCTGTCCGCCGCGCTGGACGCCGATCTCGGGGTCCGGGAACTGTTCGAGGCGTCCACGGTGGTCGCGCTCGCGGCCAGGGCGGAGACGCACACCGGCGCGGGCGCCAGGGCGGCGCTCGCGCCGCAGCAGCGGCCCGACCTGGTGCCGCTGTCGCTGGCGCAGCAGCGGATGTGGTTCCTCAACCGGTTCGATCCGGACTCGGCGGTGGACAACATCCCGGCCGCGGTGCGGCTGTCCGGCCTGCTGGACCGGCAGGCGTTGCAGATCGCGGTCGCCGACGTGCTGGCCAGGCACGAGTCGCTGCGCACCTTCTATCCGGAGGTGGACGGCGCCGCGCATCAGGTGACCGTGCCCACCGCCAAGGTGATCCCGGACCTCGCGCCGTTCGACGTGACCGAGGCCGAACTGCCGCAACGGCTTTCCGAGCTGGTGCTGACCGCGTTCGACGTCACCGCCGAGGTGCCGTTCCGGGCCAGGCTGTTCGAGGTCAGCCCGACCGAGCACATCCTCGCCCTGGTGGTGCACCACATCTCGGCCGACGGTTTCTCCATGGGCCCGCTGACCCGGGACGTGATGACCGCCTACGGCGCCCGCGTCGAAGGCGGCGAACCCGCTTGGCGGCCACTGGAAGTGCAGTACGCCGACTTCGCGCTGTGGCAGCGCGCGGTCCTCGGCGACGAGGACGATCCGGAATCGGTGATCGCCCAGCAGATCGCGTACTGGTCGAACTCGCTGGCCGGGCTGCCCGATCAGCTCGACCTGCCGACCGACCGGCCGCGACCCGCGGTCGCCTCCGGTCGCGGCGCGACGCACAGCTTCGAGATCGACGCCGAAACCCATGCCAGGCTCACCGAATTGGCCCGCACCCGGGGCGCGACGCTGTTCATGGTCACGCATACCGCGCTGGCCGTGCTGCTCGCCCGCCTCTCCGGCGAGGACGACATCGCCATCGGTACCCCGGTGGCCGGTCGTGGCGAGCGCGCGCTCGACGACCTGATCGGCATGTTCGTCAACACCCTGGTGCTGCGGACCCCGATCGACAGCGGAGCCACGTTCACCGATCTGCTGCGCACGGTGCGCGCCACCGACATCGCGGCGTTCGGGCACGCGGACCTGCCGTTCGAGCGGCTGGTCGAGATCCTGAACCCGGCCCGCTCGCAGGCGCGGCACCCGCTGTTCCAGGTGCTGCTCTCGTTCCAGAACCTCGGCCAGAACAGCCTCGAACTGCCCGGGCTGACGGTCAGCGGCGTCGAATTGCCGATCGACACGGCGAAGTTCGATCTGCAACTGACGTTGTCGGAGAAGAACGCGACCCAGGCGGCGAACGGCGCGCACGCGGCCCCGGCCGGGATCAGCGCCGAATTCATCTACGCCACGGATCTTTTCGATCCGGAGACGATGGCGGAGCTCGGGCAGCGGTTCACCCGTCTGCTGGGAGCGCTTGCGGCGGAACCGGATCGGCCGATCGGCGATATCACGCTGCTGGACGAGCGGGAGACCGAGCAGGCGCTGCGCGGCTGGAACGACACCGCGCGGGACCTCGGTGCGCCGAGCACGCTGGTCGCCGAGTTCGCCGCTCAGGCTCAGGCCACGCCGGACGCGGTCGCCGTCGTCGACCCGGCCACCGGCAACTCGTTGAGCTACGCCGAGTTCGGTGCGCGCGTGCATCGGTTGGCGCACAAGCTGATCGAGGCCGGTGTCGGCCCCGAGTCGCTGGTCGCCCTCGGCCTGCGGCGCTCGGTCGACCTGGTGGTCGCCGCGTACGCCGTGCACGAGGCCGGTGGCGGTTACGTGCCGCTCGACCTCGACCAGCCCGCCGACCGGGTGAACTACGTGCTGGATTCCGCGGATCCGGTGTGCGTGCTGACCACGTCCCGCGACGCGTTCGAGGCCGGCGGCCGGACCGTGCTGTCGATCGATGAGCTGGACCTGTCCGGCTACTCGGACGAGCCGGTCACCGACGCCGATCGGATCGCGCCGCTGCTGCCGCAGCATCCGGCGTATGTGATCTTCACGTCCGGCTCGACCGGTCGCCCGAAGGGCGTCGCGGTGCCGCACGCCGCCGTGGTCAACCAGATCCGCTGGATCACCGGCGAGTACGGCATCGGCGCCGAGGACATCGTGCTGTTCAAGACGCCGGCCACGTTCGACGTGTCGGTGTGGGAGCTGTTCGGCCCGATGACCACCGGCGGCCGCATCGTGGTGGCCAGCGCGGACGGGCATCGCGATCCGCAGTACCTCGCGGATGTGATCGCCGCCGAACGCGTCACCATGACCTCGTTCGTGCCGTCGATGCTCACCGTGTTCGCCGGCAATGTCGACGCCACCGGTGGCCGTGCCGCGCTCGCCTCGCTGCGGACCCTGTTCGTGGCCGGTGAGGCGTTCACCGCCGAGGCGGTCGAGGCGATCCGCCGGGTCAGCTCGGCGGAGCTATTCAACCTGTACGGACCGACGGAATTCACCGTGCACGCCACGCACGGCCCGGTGGCCGAGGATGTGACCGGAGCGGTGCCCATCGGTCTGCCGGTGTGGAACGCCCAGGCCTACGTGCTGGATGCCCGGCTGAAGCCGGTGCCGTCCGGTGTCGCCGGTGAGCTGTACCTGGCCGGCGCACAGCTGGCGCGCGGCTACTTCGGCCGCGCCGACCTGACCGCGGATCGCTTCGTGGCCAACCCGTTCGGTGCCGACGGCGCCCGGATGTACCGCACCGGTGACCTGGTCACCCGGGACGACACCGGCGCCATCGTCTACATCGGCCGCACCGACTTCCAGGTGAAGCTGCGCGGCCTGCGGATCGAGCTCGGCGAGATCGAAACCGCGCTCACCGCACACGATTCGGTGGCCCAGTCGGTCGCCATGGTGCGCTCGGACGCGCACACCGGCGATCAGCTGGTCGGCTATGTGGTGCCGGCCGGCGGGGCGACGGTGGATGTGGACGAACTCCGCGCCCACCTGGCCGGCCGCCTGCCGTCCTACATGGTCCCGGCCGCGCTGGTGGTGCTCGACGCCATGCCGCTCAACCCGAACGGCAAGCTGGACCGGCGCGCGCTGCCCGAACCCGCCTTCGAGGCAAGGGAATTCCGCGCGCCCTCGACCCCGATCGAAGAGATCGTGGCGAACACCTTCGCCGAGGTGCTCGGCCTGACCGGCACCGACGGTGAACGCGCCGTCGGCGTCGACGACGACTTCTTCGAGCTTGGCGGCAACTCGCTCATCGCCACCCAGGTGGTCGCCCGCCTCGGCGCTGCGCTGGACACCCGGGTGCCGGTGCGGATGCTGTTCGAGGCGCCGACCGTGGCGGCGCTGGCCGCTCGGATGGAGGCGCACCAGGGCACCGGGCGCCGCCGCGAGCTCGTCGCGGGACCGCGTCCGGCCCGGATTCCGCTGTCGCTCGCGCAGCAGCGGATGTGGTTCCTCAACCGGTTCGACACCGACTCGGCGGTCAACAACATCCCGCTCGCGGTGCGGCTCACCGGCTCGCTCGACACGGACGCGCTGCGCCGAGCGGTGGCCGACGTGGTGGACCGGCACGAGGTGCTGCGCACCGTCTACCCGGAAACCGCCGACGGTCAAGGCGTTCAGGTCGTGCTGCCCGCCGGGCAGGAAACCATCGATCTGACCCCGATCGAGGTGTCCGAGACCGAAATCCAGGACCGGGTCAGCGAATTGGTGCTGACCGGCTTCGACGTCACCGCCGAGGTGCCGGTGCGCGCCCAGCTGTTCCGGGTGGCCGGGTCGATGGACGGCTCGCAGCCCGACACGCACGTGCTGGTCTTCGTGGTGCACCACATCTCCGGCGACGGCTGGTCGGTCCGGCCGCTGGCCCGCGACGTGATGATCGCCTACGCGGCCCGCTCGCGCGGCGAGGCCCCGGCCTGGTCGCCGCTGCCGGTGCAGTACGCCGACTACGCGCTGTGGCAGCGGGAAACCCTTGGCTCCGAGGACGATCCGGCTTCGCTGATCGCGCAGCAGGTCGCCTACTGGTCCGCGGGCCTGGCCGGGCTGCCCGATCAGCTCGACCTGCCGTCGGATCGCTCACGACCCGCCGTCGCGTCCAATCGCGGTGGGGTGTACGAGTTCGCGCTCGACGCCCAGCTGCTGCGCGACCTGAACGCGCTGGCCAGGGAGCACGGCGCGAGCCTGTTCATGGTGGTGCACGCCGCGTTCGCCGCGCTGCTGGCCCGGCTGTCCGGTAGCGACGACATCGCCATCGGCACCGCGGTCGCCGGGCGCGGCGAGGCCGTGCTCGACGACGCCATCGGCATGTTCGTCAACACGCTCGTGCTGCGCACCGAGGTCGATCCCGCGGCGCCGTTCGCGGATCTGGTCGCCCGCACCAAGGACCGCGACCTGGCCGCCTTCGGGCACGCGGACCTGCCGTTCGAGCGGCTGGTCGAGATCCTGAACCCGGCCCGCTCGCAGGCTCGGCACCCGCTGTTCCAGGTGATGCTGTCGTTCCAGAACACCGGGGAGGCCGCGTTCGAGCTGCCCGGTCTCGAGGTGGCCGGCGTGCCGCTGGACGTGGTGACGGCCAAGTTCGATCTGCACCTGAGCCTGTCCGACCGGTTCGACGCCGAGGGCTCCGCCGACGGCATGACCGCCGAATTCGCCTACGCGACGGACATGTTCGACGCAGGCACGATCGCTCGGGTCGCGGAACGGCTGGTCCGGCTGTTGACCGCCGTGGTCGCGGATCCGTCCGTGGCGATCGGCGATGTCGAGCTGCTTGACTCGGCCGAGCACGCGCAGGTGGTCGCGCGCTGGAACGACACCGCGCACGCGGTGGACGAGTCGGCGACGCTGGTGTCGATGTTCGAGGCGCAGGTCGCGCGGACCCCGGACGCGACCGCGGTGACCTTCGAGGGGACGAGTCTGTCCTACGCCGAGTTCTCGGCGCGGGTGAATCGCCTTGCGCGGCACCTGATCTCGCTGGGTGTCGGACCGGACTCGATGGTGGCGCTCGGTATGCGCCGGTCGATCGACCTGGTCGTCGGCATGTACGCGGTCGGCGTCGCCGGCGGCGCCTACGTGCCGCTGGATCCCGATCACCCGGCCGAGCGCACCCACTACGTGCTCGATACCGCGCGACCGGTCTGCGTGCTGACCACCGCGCGCGACGAGTTCGACGCGGGGAGCACGCCCGCCGTCGAGATCGATCGCCGCGCGCTGGCGGACTACTCGGACGCGCCGGTGACCGACGCGGATCGTCGTGCGCCGCTGCGCCCGTCGAACACCGCGTACGTCATCTTCACCTCCGGTTCCACCGGCAGGCCGAAGGGCGTCGCGGTCAGCCACGGCTCGATCGTCAACCGCCTGGTGTGGATGCAGGCCGAGTACGACCTGCAACGCAACGATGTGGTGTTGCAGAAGACGCCCGCCACGTTCGACGTGTCGGTGTGGGAGTTCTTCTGGCCCTTGCAGATCGGCGCCCGCCTGGTCGTCGCGAAGCCGGACGGTCACCGCGATCCCGGCTACCTGGTTCAGGTGATCACCGAGCAAGCGGTCACCACCGCGCACTTCGTGCCGTCCATGCTCTCGGTGTTCGTCGCCGAGCAGCGCGCGGACGAATGCACCAGCCTGGTCAACGTGTTCGCCTCCGGTGAGGCGCTGCCCGCGGCCACCGCGCAGCGGATGCAGGAACTGACCGGCGCGCGGTTGCACAACCTGTACGGCCCGACCGAGGCCGCCGTCGACGTCACCTTCCACGAGGTGGACGAGGCCGACGCGGTGTCCGTGCCGATCGGCGCCCCCGTGTTCAACACCCAGGTGTACGTGCTGGATTCGCGCCTGCACCCGGTGCCGGTGGGTGTCGCGGGTGAGCTGTATCTCGCCGGCGCGCAGCTGGCGCGCGGCTATGTCGCGCGTCCGGAGCTGACCGCGGATCGGTTCGTGGCCAACCCGTTCGGCGCCGACGGCGAGCGCATGTACCGCACCGGTGACCTCGTCACCTGGACCGCGGCCGGTGAGCTGGAGTACCTGGGCCGCACCGACTTCCAGGTGAAGCTGCGCGGTCTGCGGATCGAGCTCGGCGAGATCGAATCCGCGCTCACCGCACTGGATTCCATCGCGCAGGCCGTGGTGGTGGTCCGCTCGGACGACCGCCTCGGCGACCAGCTCGTCGGCTACGTCGTGCCCGCCGCGGGTCAGGCGATCGACCTCGACGGCGTGCGCGCCGAACTGGGCGGCGAGCTGCCCGCGTACATGGTGCCGTCGGCCTTCGTGGTGCTCGACGCGTTCCCGCTCAACGCCTCCGGCAAGCTCGACCGCAAGGCGCTGCCCGCGCCGGTGTTCGAGGCCAAGGTGTTCCGCGCGCCGTCCACCCCGATCGAGGAGATCGTCGCGGGCACCTTCGGCGACGTGCTCGGCGTCGCCCGGGTCGGCCTGGACGACGACTTCTTCGAACTCGGCGGCAACTCGCTGCTGGCCACCCAGGTGACCGCGCGGCTCGGCGCCGCGCTGGACACCCGCCTGGCGGTCCGCGACCTGTTCGAGGCGTCGACGGTGGCCGCGCTGGCCACCAGGGTCGAGCACAACGCCGGGTCCGGCAGGCAGCGGCCGAAGCTGGAGACGGGGGAGCGCCCCGCGCGGATCCCGCTGTCGCCGGCCCAGCAGCGCTACTGGTTCCTCAACCAGTTCGACACGACCACGTCGGCGGTCGACAACATCCCGCTGGCCGTGCGGTTGTCCGGCGCGCTGGACGTCGCGGCGCTGGAGCAGGCCATCGGCGACGTGTTCGCCCGGCACGAGGTGCTGCGCACCACCTACCCGCGCTCCGCCGAGGGGCCGCACCAGGTGATCCGTCCCGCGGCTCAGTCCGCGGCCGCGCTCACCCCGGTCGACGTCACCGAGGCCGATCTGCTCAACGCGGTCATCGCGTTCGCGCTGACCACCTTCGACGTCACCGTCGAGGTGCCCCTGGCCGTGGCGCTGTTCCGGATCGCGCCGGACGAGCACGTGCTCGCCTTCACCGTGCACCACGTGGCGGCCGACGGCTCCTCGATGGGCCCGCTGGCCCGCGACGTGATGGCCGCCTATGTGGCCCGTGTGCAAGGCGATGTGCCGCAGTGGCTTCCGCTGCCGGTGCAGTACGCCGACTACGCGCTGTGGCAGCGCGCGGTGCTCGGTTCCGAGGACGACCCGCAATCCCTGGCCGCCCAGCAGGTCGCCTACTGGCAGAGCGCGCTGGCCGGGCTGCCGGATCAGCTGGAACTGCCCGCCGACCGGCCGCGCCCGCCGGCGCAGTCGTTCCACGGCAAGGCGATTCGCTTCGAGATCTCCCCGGAACGGCACGCCCGCCTGCACGAACTGGCCCGCGCCAACAACGCGTCGCTGTTCATGGTGGTGCACGCGGCACTGGCCGTGCTGCTCTCGCGGCTGTCCGGCACCGACGACATCGCGGTCGGCACCCCGATCGCGGGTCGCGGCGAGCGTGAACTCGACGACCTGATCGGCATGTTCGTCAACACCCTGGTCTTCCGGACCAGGGTGGCGCCGGGCGATCGGTTCGCCGACCTGCTCGCCGACGTCAAGGAACGCGACCTGGAGGCGTTCGCCAACGCCGACGTGCCGTTCGAGCGCCTCGTCGAGGTGCTCAACCCGGTCCGCTCCACCGCCCGCAATCCGCTGTTCCAGGTGGGCCTTTCGTTCCAGAACCTGGCCGAGACCACCTTCGAACTGCCGGGCCTGTCGGTGAGCGCGGTCAACTTCGACTCGCAGCTGGCCAAGACCGACCTGCACGTCACGCTGTACGACCGCTACGCCGAGGACGGCACGCCGGCCGAGATCATCACCGAATTCGGTTACGCCATCGACCTGTTCGACGAGGACACGGTTCAGGGCTTCGCGGACCGCTTCGTGCGCGTGCTCGACGCCGTGGTCGCCGACGCCACCATGCCGGTGGGCGAGATCGACCTGCTGGCCACCGACGAGCACACCCGCATCCTCAGCACCTGGAACGACACCGCGCACGAGGTCGATCCGTCCGCGACGCTGGTGTCGCTGCTCGACGCCGCGGTGGCCGCGACGCCGGACGCGGTCGCGCTCGTCGCCGACGAGCCGACCGGTCAGCAGGAGTTGACCTACGCCGAGCTGGACGCCAGGGTGAATCGCCTGGCCCGCTACCTGATCCAGCGTGGCGTCGGCCCGGAGGACCGGGTGGCGCTGGCCATCCGCCGGTCCGCCGATCTCGTGGTCGCCATGTACGCGGTGGCGAAATCCGGTGCGGCGTATGTGCCCATCGATCCGGATCAGCCGGCCGAACGGACCGACTACATCCTGGCGACCGCGGCACCGGTCTGCGTGCTGACCACCGGCCGGGACGGATTCCGCACCGCGGCAACCGAAACCGTGCAGATCGACGCGCTCGACCTGACCGTGCTCGCGCCGAGCCCGGTGACCGCGACCGAACGCCGCGGCACGCTGACTCCGGCGAACACCGCGTACGTGATCTTCACCTCCGGCTCGACCGGCCAGCCCAAGGGCGTCGCGGTGCCGCACGCCGCCATCGCCAACCAATTGCAGTGGGAGATCGCGACCTTCGGCCTCGGCGCGGACGACGCGATCCTGCTGAAGACCGCGGCCACGTTCGACCTCTCGGTGTGGGAGTTCTGGACCGCCGCCGCGTCCGGTGGGCGCCTGGTGATCTCGGCGGCCGACGGCCATCGCGATCCGGCCTACCTGAACGAGCTGATGCGCTCGACCGGCGTCACCACGCTGCACGTGGTGCCGTCGATGCTGGACTCGCTGCTCACCGAATCCGCGGGCCACCTGACGCCTTCGCTGCGCCGGGTGCTCGCCATCGGTGAGGCGCTGCCTGCCGCGACCGCGCAGCGCTTCCGCCGCGACAACGACGCCGAGCTGTTCAACCTGTACGGCCCGACCGAGGCGGCGGTGTCCATCACCAGTCACCTGGTCACCGACGCCGACGAGCTGTCGGTGTCGATCGGCGCGCCGGAGTGGAACAGCCGCGTCTACGTGCTCGACGCCAGGCTGCGGCCGGTCCCGGTCGGGGTCTCCGGCGAGTTGTACCTGGCCGGTGCGCAATTGGCGCGCGGATACTTCGGTAAGCCCGAGCTAACCGCCGACCGGTTCGTCGCCGATCCGTTCGGCGCGGCGGGCGAGCGCATGTACCGCACCGGCGACCTGGTGGCGTGGGACGCGTCCGGGGAGCTGGATTACCGTGGCCGCACCGACTTCCAGGTGAAGATCCGCGGCTTCCGGATCGAGCTCGGCGAGATCGAGGCCGCGCTGCTGCGGCAGCCGGCGATCACCGCGGCCGCCGTGCTCGCGCACACCGATCCGAGCATCGGCGACCGCCTGGTGGCCTATGTGGTGCCGCGGTCGGGTCAGCTCGACAAGCGCGGATTGCAGGCCGCGCTCGCCGCCGAGCTGCCGTCCTACATGGTGCCGTCGGTAATGGTGCAGCTGGACGCGTTGCCGCTCAACGCCAACGGCAAGCTGGACCGGAAGGCGTTGCCGCAGCCCACCTTCGAGAAGGCGGTGTTCCGCGCGCCGGTCACGCCGATCGAGCAGATCGTCGCGAACACCTTCGCCGACGTGCTGCGCATCGCCGATCGGGAAGGGGCGGAGTCGAAGCGGCTCGGCCTCGACGACGACTTCTTCGCCTGGGGCGGTAACTCGCTGCTGGCCACGCAGGTCGCGGCCCGTCTCGGCGAGGCGCTGAACACGCGGGTGCCGGTCCGGTTGATGTTCGAGGCCTCGACCGTCGCCGCGCTGGCGGTCCGGGTCGAGCAGCACGCCGACGCGGGTGGCCGCAGGGCGCTCACGGCGGGTCCACGGCCGGACCACATTCCGCTCTCGCTCGCGCAGCAGCGCATGTGGTTCCTCAACCGGTTCGACACCCAGTCGGCGGCCTACAACGTGCCGATCGCGGTGCGGCTCACCGGCGCCCTGGACGTGGCCGCGCTGCGTGCCGCGATCGCGGATCTGGTCAGCAGGCACGAGATCCTGCGCACCATCTACCCGCAGACGGACGGCGGCCCGGTGCAGGTGATCCTGCCGCCGGCCCAGGCCGTGCCGCGGCTGGAGGTGCGCGTGGTCGCGCCCGCGCAGATCGAATCCGCCGTGGTGGCACTGACGTCGACGATGTTCGACGTCACCACCGAGGTGCCGATGAAGGTCGCGCTGTTCCAGATCGCCGGGGAGGCAACGGAATCGGAGGCGGGGGCGCCTACCACCCCGGACGTGGAATACGTGCTCGCCATGGTGGTGCACCACATCTCCGGTGACGGCTCGTCGGTCGGCCCGCTGACCCGCGATCTGATGATCGCCTACGCCGCGCGCTCGGCCGGCGAGGCGCCGAACTGGGCGCCGCTCGAGGTGCAGTACGCGGACTACAGCATCTGGCAGCGTGAGCTGCTCGGCAGCGAGGACGATCCGGAGTCGCTGGCGGCCAAGCAGGTCGCCTACTGGCGCGACGCGCTGGCGGAGCTGCCGGATCAGCTGGATCTGCCGTCGGATCGGCCGCGTCCCGCGGTGCAGTCCTTCGCCGGCGGCAAGGTCGAGCTGCGCATCGACGCGCAGACCCATCAGGCGCTGATCGAGCTGGCTCGCGCCGAGGGCGCGACGCTGTTCATGGTCGTGCACACCGCGCTCGCGGTGCTGCTGGCCCGGCTCTCCGGCACCGACGACATCGCCATCGGCACGCCGATGGCGGGTCGCGGCGAGGCCGTGCTGGACGACCTGATCGGCATGTTCGTCAACACGCTGGTGTTCCGCAGCCGGATCGATGCGGGCGAGCCGTTCACCGAACTGCTTGCGCGGCAACGCGAGACCGACATCCAGGCGTTCGCCAACGCGGACGTGCCGTTCGAGCGTCTCGTCGAGGTGCTCAACCCGGTGCGCTCCACCGCGCGGCATCCGCTGTTCCAGGTGGGTCTCTCGTTCCAGAACCTGGCCAAGGCCGGGCTGGAACTGCCGGGCCTCACCGTGGCCGGACTGGATATCGACACGGCGCTGTCGCAGTTCGATCTGCACCTGATCGCGACCGACCGCTACAGCGACGCCGGCGAGCCCGAGGGCATCACCGGGTTCTTCACCTACGCCACCGACATGTTCGAGCGGGACACGGTGCAGGGCTTCGTCGATCGGTTCGCGCGCCTGATCGGGGAGATCATCGCCGCGCCGCGCACCGCGGTCGGCGATATCGAACTGCTCGCGGCCGCGGAGCGGGCGCAGCTGGTGACCGGCCGCAACGCGACCGACAACGCGGTGGATTCGTCCGCGACGCTCGTCTCGCTGCTCGACGCCTCGGTGGCGGCCGGGCCGAAGGAAGTCGCGCTGGTCACCGAGGACGGCGCGTCGATCACCTACGGCGATCTCGATGCCAGGGTGAATCGTCTTGCGCGGCATCTGATCTCGATCGGGGTCGGGCCGGAGTCGCGGGTGGCGCTGGCTTTCCGCCGCTCGGTCGATCTGGTCGTGGCGATGTACGCGGTGGCGAAGTCCGGTGGCGCGTATGTGCCGGTGGATCCGGCGCAGGCCGCCGAGCGGACGAGCTACATCCTCGAGACTGCGGCGCCGGTGTGTGTGCTGAGCAATGCCGATGCCGGGTTCGCCACCGATGTCGCGCCCGTAGTGCGGATCGATGAGCTGGATCTGGCCGAGGTGGACAAGGCCGTCATCACCGATGCCGATCGTGTCTCGCCGTTGCGTCCGGAGAATACGGCCTATGTGATTTTCACGTCGGGTTCGACGGGTCGGCCCAAGGGTGTTGCGGTGTCGCATGCGGCGATCGCGAATCAGTTGCAGTGGAAGGTGACCGAGTTCGGTCTCGATGCCGCTGATGCGATTTTGCTGAAGACCGCTGCCACGTTCGACCTTTCGGTGTGGGAGTTCTGGTCTGCGGCGGTGTGTGGTGGCCGTTTGGTGATCGCGGCCCCGGATGGTCATCAGGATCCGGCGTATCTGAATGAGTTGATGGCGCGTGAGTGGGTGACCACGTTGCATGTGGTGCCGTCGATGCTCGACGCGCTCACCGCCGGTGATTTCCCGAACTCGCTGTGGCGGGTGCTGGCGATCGGTGAGGCGCTGCCGGGTGCGCTGGCGCAGCGGTTCGTGCGGGAGCACTCGCGGACCGAGCTGTTCAACCTCTACGGTCCGACCGAGGCCGCCGTCTCGATCACCAGTCATCGGGTGACCAGGGCGGACGAGACCTCGGTGCCGATCGGCCTGCCGGAGTGGAACAGCCAGGTCTTCGTGCTGGATGCACGACTGCGGCCGGTGCCGGTCGGTGTCTCCGGTGAGCTGTATCTGGCCGGTGCCCAGCTGGCGCGTGGTTACTTCGGTCGGGCGGATTTGACCGCGGATCGGTTCGTGGCCAACCCGTTCCAGACCGGTGTGCGGATGTACCGCACCGGTGACCTGGTGGCCTGGAATGCCGCCGGTGAGCTGGAGTATCGGGGCCGTACCGACTTCCAGGTGAAGATCCGCGGCTTCCGCATCGAGCTGGGGGAGATCGAGGCCGCGCTGCTGGCGCTGCCGGGGATCGCGCAGACCGCGGTGGTCGCCAAGTCCGATCCGAAGACCGGTGACCGGCTGGTCGCGTACCTGGTGCCGTCGAACGGTGCGGTCGATGTCGCACAGGTGAAGTCGGCGCTCATCGACGGTCTGCCGTCGTACATGGTGCCCGCGGCGTTCGTGGTGCTGGATGCGTTGCCGTTGAACGTGAACGGCAAGCTGGATCGGAAGGCGTTGCCGGAGCCGGAGTTCGAGGCTCAGGTGTTCCGTGCGCCGTCGACGCCGATCGAGGAGATCGTGGCGTCGGTGTTCGCCGAGGTGCTCGGTGTCGATCAGGTCGGCGCCGACGATGATTTCTTCGGTCTCGGTGGTAACTCGCTGCTGGCCACCCAGGTCGCCGCGCGGATCGGCGCCGCGCTCGATTCGCGGGTGCCGGTGCGTGCCCTGTTCGAGGCGTCGACCGTGTCCGGCCTGGCCGTGAAGGTCGAACAGCACGCCGGTGCCGGTGGCCGTCGCGCCCTGGTGGCGGGTCCGCGCCCGGAACAGATTCCGCTGTCGCTGGCGCAGCAGCGGATGTGGTTCCTGAACCAGTTCGACGTCGCCTCGGCCGTCAACAACATCCCGGTGGCCGTGCGGCTGACCGGCGACCTCGATGTCACCGCGCTGCAAGAGGCGGTCGGGGACGTCATCGCCAGGCACGAGACGCTGCGCACGGTGTACCCGGAGCAGGGACGCGCGGCGAGCCAGGTGATCCTGACCGCCGAGCAGTCGGTGCCGGACCTGACGCCGGAAGACGTTGCCGTCGAAGACATTCAGCAGCGGATCGTGGACGTGATCGCCGCCGGATTCGACGTGACCGCGGAGATCCCGTTGCGGGCCAAGCTGTTCCGGATCAGCGACGGCGAATACGTGCTGGTGTTCGTTGTGCATCACATCAGCGCGGACGGCTGGTCCATGGGCCCGCTGACCCGCGACGTGATGCTCGCCTACGCGGCCCGCTCGAACGGGGTGCCGCCGGGCTGGGCGCCGCTGCCGGTGCAGTACGCGGACTTCAGCCTCTGGCAGCGCGACGTGCTCGGTTCCGAGGCCGATCCGGCCAGCCTGATCTCCCAGCAGGCCGAGTACTGGCGGGCCGCGCTGGCCGGGCTGCCGGACGAGCTGAACCTGCCCGCCGACCGGAGCAGGCCGACCACCCAGTCGTTCGCCGGCGGCCGCGTGGTGTTCCCGATCGACGGCGAGCTGCACCGCAGGCTCACCGAGATCGCGCGGGAACAGAACGCGACCATGTTCATGGTGGTGCACGCCGCGCTCGCGTTGTTCCTGGCGCGGATGTCCGGCACCGACGACATCGCCATCGGCACGCCGATCGCGGGTCGTGGCGAGGCCGAACTCGATGACGTGATCGGCATGTTCGTGAACACGCTGGTGTTGCGTTCGCACATCGAGGGCGATCTCACCTTCGGCGAGTTGCTGGCCCGCACCAAGGACGCGGATCTGCAGGCGTTCGCGCATGCCGACCTGCCGTTCGAGCGGCTGGTGGAACTGCTCAACCCGGAGCGCTCGACCGCGCGGCACCCGCTGTTCCAGGTGGCGCTGTCGTTCGAGAACCTGCCGGAGACGAGCTTCGAGCTGCCCGGATTGCACGTCAGCGCGGTCGATTTCGACGTGGACACGGCGAAATTCGATCTGTCCCTGACCATCCGGGAGGCCGCCGCCACCGACGACGCGGGCATGTACGCCGAGTTCTCCTTCGCCCGTGACCTGTTCGACGACGCCACGGTCGAGGTGTTCGCGCAGCGGTTCACCCGCCTGCTCGACGCCATCGCGACCGAACGCGACCTGCCGATCGGTGACCTGCCGCTGCTCGACGCGGACGAGTACGAGCTGCTCACGCACGTGCACGGCGAAGACGTGATGGCCACCGGGCTGCTGCCGGATCTGTTGCAGCGCGGCGCCAAGCTGAACCCGGAGCAGATCGCGGTCCGCTACCAGGGCCGGTCGATCACCTACCGCGAGCTCGACGAGTACTCCTCGCGGCTGGCGCGGGTGCTGATCGAACGCGGCGTCGGTCCGGAACGCATTGTGGCGCTGTCGTTCCCGCGTTCCTACGAGATGGTCGCGGCGTTCTGGGCGGTGGCGAAGGCGGGCGGCGCGCACGTGCCGGTCGACCCGACCTACCCCGAAGACCGCATGCGGCACATGATCAACGACTCCGGCGCGGTCATCGGCATCACCGCGACCGAGCACGTGGATCGCCTGCCGCGCGACGTCGAATGGCTGCGCCTGGACGATCCGGCGCTCGGTGCGCTGATCGAGGCCAAGTCGCCGGACTCGGTCACCGACGCGGACCGGATCTCCTCGCTGGCCATGCGGCACCCGGTGTATGTCATCTACACCTCGGGTTCGACGGGTATGCCCAAGGGCGTCACCGTGACCCACGCGGGCATGGGCGGCCTGGTCGGTGTCGCGACCGACCTGTACCAGCTCGAGGCGCACCACCGATTCCTGCACATCTGCTCGCCGAGCTTCGACCCGTCGGTGCTCGAATGGCTGTGTGCCGCCTACACCGGCGCGACGCTGGTGATCGTGCCGTCGACCATCATCGGCGGCCCGGACCTGGCCGAGCTGCTGCGCACGGAGCGGGTGACGCACACGATCATCACGCCCGCGGTGCTCGGCACGGTGGATCCGGCGGGCATGGAGGCGCTCGAGGTCGCCTCCGTCGGTGGCGATGTCACCACGCCGGAGTTGCTGGCCAAGTGGTACCCGGGCCGCAAGTACTTCAATGCCTACGGTCCGACCGAGACGACGATCATCTCGTCCTACGCGAGCCTGACCCCGGGACGGCACGTCACCATCGGCCTGCCGGTGCGCGGCATGTCGGCGCTGGTGCTGGACAACCGGCTCAACCCGGTGCCGCCGGGCGTCGCGGGCGAGCTCTACCTCGCCGGTGGCGCGGTGGCGCGGGGTTACCACAACCGCCCCGACCTCACCTCGGAGCGGTTCGTCGCCAACCCGTGGAGCAACGAGGGCGCGCGGATGTACCGCACCGGTGACGTGGTGCGCTGGTTCGCCGAGCCGGGCGAGCGCGCGGGTAATGCCGCGGTGCCCGAGGTGCGCTGGGAGCTGGACTACGTCGGACGCTCGGACTTCCAGGTGAAGATCCGCGGCTTCCGCATCGAGCTCGGCGAGATCGACACCGTGCTCGCGGCCCATCCGGACGTCGAGTTCGCGATCACGCTCGGCAAGGAGACCGCGGCGGGCGCCACGATTCTGGTGTCCTATGTGCTCGCGGTGCCCGGCCACGAGATCGACCCGGCCCGGCTGAGCGAGCACGCCGCGCGCAGCCTGCCGCCGCACATGGTGCCGTCGGCGATCATGGTGCTCGACGAGATCCCGCTGACCCCGGTCGGCAAGCTCGATCGCCGGGCGCTGCCCGAGCCGGTGCTCGCGCCGCGCGAGTTCCGGGCGCCGGCCAGCGAAGTCGAGGCGGTCATCGCCGAGGTGTTCGCCGAGGTGCTCGGGGTCGAGCAGATCGGCCTGGACGACTCGTTCTTCGCGCTCGGCGGCGACAGCATCCTGTCCATCCAGCTGGTGTCGCGGGCCAAGGCGCGCGGCGTGGTGTTCTCCCCGCGCGACGTGTTCGAGCGACGCAGCGTGGCCTCGCTGGCCGAGGTCGCCACGCTCGGAGCGGGCGCGGAACAGATCACCCTGGAGGAGCTGCCCGGTGGCGGGGTCGGCGAGATTCCGCTGACGCCGATCATGACGCAGATCCTGGCGAGCGGCTCGTCCTACGAACGCTTCTCGCAGACGATGGCGTTGCGCCTGCCGGACGGCATCGACCGGGCGACGCTGGTCGGAACCATCGCGGCGGTGTTCGATCACCACGACGTGCTGCGGACGCGGTTGCGCCGCACCGGCGATCGGTGGGCGTTCGAGGCGCTGGCGACCGGCGCGGTCGACGTGGATGCCCTGGTGCATCGGGTCGAGCTGGCCGCCGACGTGGACGACGCGGAGCTGAAGCGGGTCGGCAGTGCGGCATTCGACGCCGCGCTCGGCCGCCTGGATCCGGCGAATGCTGTGATGGCGCAGTTCATTTGGTTCGCGTTCGAGGGTGAGCGGCGGGATGTGCTGCTGATCGTCGCGCACCACTTCGTGGTCGACGGTGTGTCGTGGCGCATCCTGATTCCGGACTTCGCGGTCGCGTGGTCGCAGCTGGCCGCCGGTCAGCAGGTTGCGTTGCCCGCCAACGGAACCTCGATGCGGCGCTGGGCGCACAGTTTGGTCGAGGCGGCGACCTCGCCCAGGCGGGTCGCGGAACTGCCGTTCTGGCAGCAGGTTTCGACCACGCCGGATCCGTTGCTCGGGTCGCGTCCGTTCGATCCGGCGGTGGATACCTTCGCCACGGTCGAGCGGGTCGAGGTCACGCTGCCCGCCGAGGTCACCGACGCGGTGCTCACCGCCATCCCCGGCCTCTACCGCGGCGGGGTGAACGACGGGCTGCTGTCCGCGCTGGCCATGGCGGTCGCGCGCTGGCGCGGCACCGGTTCCGCCGCGCTCGTGAAGCTCGAGGGGCACGGCCGGGAAGAGGAAGTCGTTCCCGGCGCGGATCTTTCGCGCACGGTCGGCTGGTTCACCACGGCCTACCCGGTCCGGCTCGATCTGGGCGGCGCCGATCTGTCCGACGCGTTCGCCGGTGGCGCCGCGCTCGGCGAGATCGTGAAGTCGATCAAGGAGCAGCTGCTCGCGGTGCCGGACAAGGGTCTCGGGTACGGCCTGCTGCGGCACCTGAACCCGGCGACCGGTCAGCGACTGGGCGCCGCGGGGCAGATCAGCTTCAACTACCTGGGTCGCATGTCCGCCGGGGAGATCCCCGAGCAGCTCGCCGAGATCGGCTGGGTGCCGGTGTCGGACCTCGGCCAGCTCGACGGTGATCTGGATCTGGACATGCCCGCCAACGCGACGATCGACATCAACGCGATCGTCACCGACGGCGCGGACGGTCCCGAGCTCGGCGCGGCGTTCGCGTTCCCGACCGGGCTGCTGAGCAAGGAACAGGTGCAGGAGTTCGCCGACCACTGGGTCGCCGCGCTCACCGCGCTGGCCACGCACGCGAAGCGGCCGGACGCGGGTGGCTTCACCCCGTCCGACATGTCGCTGGTGCGGGTCGAGCAGACCGACATCGAGCTGTGGGAACGGAGCTACCCGGCGCTGGCCGAGGTCTGGCCGCTCTCGCCGTTGCAGTCGGGTCTGCTGTTCCACGCGATGATGACCCAGGCGACCGTCGACGTGTACACCATGCAGGCCGTGGTCGATCTCGGCGGCACGCTGGATGTCGCGCGGTTGCGTTCGGCCGCGCAGGGCATCATCGACCGCTACCCGAACCTGCGGACCGCGTTCGTCACCGACTCCGACGGGCAGGCCGTGCAGGTCGTGCTCGATCGGATCGAGGCGCCGTGGCGCGAGGTGGATCTCACCGCGCTGGCCGCGGACGAGCGGACCGCGGAACTGCGCAGGCAGGTCGCGGCCGACCAGGCGACGCACTTCGACATGGCGACGCCGCCGTTGCTGCGGTTCACCCTGTTCCGCACCGCGGAGACCCAGTGGCACCTGGCCATCACCACCCATCACATCCTGTTGGACGGCTGGTCGATGCCGCTGCTCATGCGGGATCTGCTGGTGCTGTACGCGGTGCGCGGCGATCAGACCGCACTGCCGCGGGTGGCCTCGTACCGCAACTTCCTCAGCTGGCTGGCCGGGCGGGACCGCGAGGCCTCGCTGCGCGCCTGGGCGACCGCGCTCGACGGGGTCAACGAGCCGACTCAGCTTGCGCCGCAACCGCGTTCGGCCGAGCAGTACGAGATCGGCAAGCTGGTCACCGAGCTCGACAGCGACCGCACGCGCCAACTCACCAAGCACGCCGCCGAATTGGGCGTCACGGTGAACACGCTGGTGCAGGCGGCCTGGGGCATCCTGCTCGGACGGCTCACCGGGCGTGGCGATGTGGTGTTCGGCGCCACCGTCTCCGGGCGGCCCGCCGAACTGCCGGGCGTGGAGTCGATGGTCGGCCTGTTCATCAACACGCTGCCGGTGCGGTTGCGCATCGATGACCGCCAGACCATCGGCAAGCTGCTGGAGCGGTTGCAGCACGACCAGGCCGATCTGCTCGAGCACCACTATGTGGGGCTGACCGACATCCAGCGGGTGGCGGGCACCGGATCGCTGTTCGACACGCTGCTGGTGTTCGAGTCGTATCCGATGGACAAGGAGGCCATTTCGGCCGCCAGCTCCATCGACGGCATGTCGGTGACCGGGGTCGGCGTCAACGACGCCACGCACTACCCGCTGACGCTGCTGGTCACCGCCGAGGCGACCATCGAGCTGACGCTCAAGTACCTGGGCAGCCGGTTCTCCGCGGACGAGGTGGAGATCATGTCCGCGCGGTTGATCCGGGTGCTGGATGCGCTGCTCGGTGATCCGGACGGACTGGTCGGCGACATCGATATCCTCGATGCCGGCGAGCGGGCCCGCCTGCTCGTCGAATCCGGGATCACCGCAAGCACTTCCGCGCCGGAACCGGCCGGCCGGGTCGGCGCGCACACGGTCGCGAAGGTGCTCGCCGAGGTGGTCGAGGAGGATCCGGAGGCGCCCGCGCTGCTCGCCGACGGTGACGAAATCGCCTACCACGTCCTGGATCGACGCTCCTCGCAGCTGGCGCGGGTGCTCATCGATCGGGGTGCCGGGCCGGGCGACATCGTCGCGCTGGCGCTGCCGCGTTCGCTGGACGCGGTCGTCGCGGCCTGGGCGGTGCAGAAGGCCGGTGCGGCACTGCTGTTCGCCGGTGATCTCGCCGTCGACGACCTGGTCGGTGCCGGAGCCACCTTCGGCGTCGGGTCGAAGTCGGTGCCGGACAGCCCGATTCGCTGGCTCGTCCCGGCCGACATGCAGGCCGACCTGGTCGCGGCGCCGTCGCACCCGGTCTCCTACGCCGACCGGGTCCGCCCGCTCGGCGAAGATCACCCGGCCTTCGTCGTCCCGACCGGCGACGGTGTCCTCTCGATCACGCAGACCGAGGCGCTTGCCCGGGCCGAGCATGTCCGCGAGGAGTACGGCATCGACTACGAGTCGACCACGTACACCACCGCCGCCTCCGGCCGCGCCGCCGTGCTCGAGTTCCTGGCCGCCGCCACCGCGGGCGCCCTCTCGGTCCTCCCGACCGGCGAGGTCGCCACCGACCTGGCCGACGGTGAGGTCACGCACTGGTTCGTCACCCCGAACGAGGCGACGGACGCGGCGGACGCCGAGGTCAAGATCGTGATCGCGGAGTAGTTTCCACCGGCAATCCGCCTGTGAAGAGCAGAAACTGTGCTCTTCACAGGCGGATTGGCCAGCGCGTTCAGCTAGGATCGGACGACACCAGCAAGGCTTCAGTTGCTCCCGTTCAACGAGGTTGGAGGTGCCCGATGCCGATGCCCCATGCCGACTATTGGACATCCGCGGACCTCGAGAATCTTCCTGACGACGGACTGCGTTATGAGGTGTTGAACGGCCAGCTCGTCGTCAACGCCGCACCTGAACCCAAGCATCAGTGGCTGATCAGGTGGCTGGGGCGTGCGCTCGACGCAGCGCTTCCTCCGGATCTGTTCGTGATGGAAGGTGTCGGCGTCTTGATCGGCGAGGACGAACCGATCCCCGACCTGATTGCGGCTGTCGGCCCGATCGACTGGGATGGCCGCGGGATTCCCGCGGAACAGGTGAAACTGGTTGTCGAAGTGGTGTCCAGGTCGACGACGCTGCAAGACCGGATGGTCAAACCCGTCGTCTACGCCGAGGCCGGTATTCCTAACTACTGGCGATGCGAGATAAACCCGTTCAAAGGACAATTGCCGGGTGAATCCCTCCCGATCTTGTTCGCTCACGAGCTCGGCGACGACAAGACCTACGAACTGACTCACCGAGTGGCGGCCGGAGACACCGTCACCTTGCGCAGACCATTCGAATTCACCATCGATCCCGGACTGCTGCTGCCCTGACTGCCGAAGTGTTTCAGCGCAAAGGGATCCATCATGAGATCGCCCTTTTCGCGGGGGTCAGGGTGAGGGTGACGATCAGGAGGAAAGCCAGGAGGGCGCAGATCGTGCGGGCGAAATGGAACGCTTCCCAGCGGTTGAGGATCTCGGCGTAGTCCGGCGGCGGGGAGGTGACCGCCCAGACTTTGATCTGCTGGTTGATCGGGACGTTGCCGAGGCGGGTGATGAGGAACGAGGCGATGGCCAGTCCCGCGGCGGTTCCGGAGAACCAGCGGTGGCGGGCGGTCGTCCGGAACGCCAGGACCAGGCAGCTGAGGATGGTCAGGCCCATGAGGGACTGCATGACCGGTCCGTTCACCGACATCAGCGCGGTGTGGAAGGTGAAGCGGACCTCGAGCGGGACCTCACGGAACGCGTAGAGGACATTGACGGCGCCGTAGCCGAATGCGCCGGCCAGCAGGCCGCCGAAGCAGAGGGCGGATGCCCTTGCGAGGGTGGACTTGTCGAAGGTGATCACGGGTGTTGTACCGAAACCTTTGCCAGGGTGAGGAGTTCGTCGACCGACCATTGGTCGTAGATGTGGGTGCCGTGTTTGGCCGCGAGGACGCGGCCGTCGGGGGCGATGAGGAAGTCGGCGGGCAGGCCTAGGCGGCCGCCTTCGGGTGCTGCCGGGGGAGCGGGTTGTCGCTTGCGGAGGGCGGCGGTGGCGGCGTGGGTTACGCCGCGGAGGATGGCGGGCCAGCCGCGCGGGTCGAGGAGGGCGCGCGGGGAGGATTCGACGCCGAACTCGCGGTAGAGCTCGCGGGTGGGGTCGGCGATCAGGTCGAGCGGGATGTCTTCGGTGTAGGTGCGCAGTTCCGTTGCGCTGGAATGGAATACGACTGCCTCGTGGATGCCGGCGGCGGCGATCTCGGACCGGCGGGCGACGATCGAGCGCAGGTGCAGGTTGCAGACGGGGCAGCCGGCGAAGCGGCGGAACTGCAGGTGGATCAGGCGATCCGGGTCGGGAACGGGGACCGGGGCGCCGGCGATGGTGGTCAGGACCCGGGCGGAGACGGACGTGGGCAACGGCATGAGCGATTCCTTTCGTAGGCGTACCTCGTACGCCTACGTTCAGTATGCGCGTAGCTTGTACGCTGTCAACCCATGCCACGTCCTCGTTCGCTGACGAAATCCGATCTCGGCGCCGCCGCGCTCGCGGTGATCGACCGCGACGGCCTGCCCGCGCTGACCATGCGGGCCGTGGCGAAAGAGCTGCACATGGCCACGATGGCGCTCTACCGCTACGTCGCCGACCGGGAGGAACTGGAGGTCTTGGTGGTCGACCAGGTGCTGGCGGGGTTGGACGTAGCCACCCCGGCCGAGTCGCACTGGCGAGACCGCCTTGCCACGCTGCTCGAGCGGATGCGGGCGGCCATCTCGGCGCATCCCGCGACGGTGCCGCTGGTCCCTCGCCATCGCAAGTCGTCGAACGGCACCCTGCGCTGGATGGAGGCCATGCTGTCGGTGCTCGACGACGGCGGCTTCACCGGACCCGATCGGGTGATCGCCCAGCGCACCCTGGTGGCGTTTCTGCTCGGGTCGTTGGAGAACCAGCACTACGCGTCGATCAATGCCCCCGCGACCGCGGCCATCGCACAACTCTCCCCCGAGGAGTATCCGCTGCTGACCCAGACCGCGGCGCAGGCCAGGACGATGTCGGTCGACGACGAGTTCCGCGGCGGCCTGGCAATCGTGTTGCGCGGGTTGGCATCCTAGCCGGGCGGCGACGAGGAGCGCCGTTGCGCGATGTGGCGCAACGGCGCTCAGGTCCGTGTCTCAGTTGAACAGGGCCGCCACGTCGACGGTTTCGCCCATGGCGCGGTGGCCGGCGTCGTTCAGGTGCATGCCGTCGCCGCTGTCGAAGGCGGGCAGGATGAAACCGGGGCGGGCTGGGTCCTCGACGGCGCGGGCCACGTCGAAGACCGAGTCGAAGACGTCGGTGGCGCGCAGCCATTCGTTCACTTCGGTGCGGGTCCGCTGGGTTTCCGCGAGCGGCATGCCGGGGTAGATGCAGCCGGCGTAGGGGCCGATGGTGGCGGCGTGGATGGTCAGGTTCGCCTCGTGGGCGCGGCGGGCGATCTCGGTGAAACCGGCGATCAGCTGGTCGGTGGTGGCGTGCGGTTCGCCGGACATGCCGCCGAGGATCAGGTCGTTGATGCCGAAGTTGATCAGCACGGTGCGGACGCCGGGGACGCTGAGCACGTCCCGGTCGAATCGTTCCAGGCCGGGCACACCGATTTCGTTGGTGAGCAAGCGATTTCCGCCGATGCCCTGGTTCACCACCCACCCGTGCTCGAGCCTGCCGTTGATGATGTCCACGGAACGGAGGTTCGCGCTCACCGTCGAGCCGACGCCTTCGAACCACGAGTCGCCTAGTGCGACAGCGATATCGGCGCCCGCGGGGGCGAGCACGTCCACGCCGGTGACGTAGAACCGGACCGGAACCTCCTCGGCGACTGCGAGATCCGCTGACGAGACGACGTTTCCGGCCGCGACATAGGCGATTTCGCTCGGCTGGTGCGAGAGGGTCGCGAGACCGGTCGGCTCGGGCAGGTAGAGGCTCAGCGCCAGATCGGTACCCGCGGTCACCGCCAGCTCGACCGGATCGCTGACCACCGCGCCGCCGGCCGGGATGGTGATCTGCTCCGCGCCGTCGAACCGCAGCGCGAGATCGGTCTCCGGGATGATCTCGCTGCCGGACTTACGCAACGCGATCCGGGCGGCACCGATGACCAGCGGGGTCCGGCCGAAGAGGTTGGTCAGGTGGATCCGGACCTGCTCGCCGCCGCCGGCCAGGTGCAGCACCTGGCGCACGGTCTGGTCGGCGAACGCCTGTGACTCGGTGAGCTTGACCTGCTCGTACGGGCTGATGACCGCGGAACGGAAACCGGCGACCCAGGCGGTGGTGTCAGACATCGAAGCTCCAGTAGTTGTCGTGCGGAATAATGCGTTGGCATATTTCTACAACGGAGTATTCCTCGTGTCAACTATCCCCGTAGCAAATACTTCGGGTAGGTTGGGAGCCATGGATGCGACCGAACTGTTCGACGACCCCCGGCTCACCACGATGGGTCTGCTGTTCGAGGCGTACGAAGGGGTGGTCACCAAGCTGGAGCCGGTGTGGAAGGCGCACGGCCTGTCCGGCCTGGACCTGAATGCGCTGATGCGCCTGAGTCGTTCGCCGAATCGGCGGTTGCGCATGACGGACCTGGCCGCGCAGACGACGCTGTCGACGAGCGGTGTCACCCGGCTGGTCGATCGGCTGGCGCGGGCGGGGCTGGTCGAACGCGAACTCGATCCGGGTGATCGGCGCAGTGCGTACGCGGTGCTGACCGATCCGGGGGCGGCGCGGCTCGGCGAGGTGCTGCCCGACTATCTGGACGCGGTCGAGCGCTGGTTCACCGGGTTGCTGGCGCCCGCGCAGCTCGACGGGCTGATCGCCGCGCTCCGGACCATTCGAGACGTCACCAATCCGCAGGCGACGGTGGGTATCGACCGGTCGGCCGGGGTCTGACCGTCAGTCGGCGTCGAGGAGGCGTTGCAGCCCGTCCAGGATCAGGTTCAGGCCGAAGTCGAAATCGGCTATGCCCGTGTGCTTTCCGTCGATAACCAGATGCGACAGCGCGTTCATGTAGGGGAACCGATCCGCCGGGATGAGCGGCAGGAACTGTGCTGCCGCGGAAGCGTATTCGTCCGGCTGGAGCGGAAAGTTGACCTGCTGCAGGGTGAATCCGTAGATGTGGCTGTCCATCGCGTTCCACGCGCGGTCGGCCAGCTGGTAGGAGAAGCCCGCGGCGCGCAGGCAGCCGACGGTGGCGTCGACATAGCGCAGCATGGCTGGCCCGACATTGAGCCGCGAACCGATCAGGCCGGTCGCCCACGGATGGCGCAGCAGTGCGGCGTGCGCGGCGTGCGCTCGTGCGCGCATGGCCGCCTGCCAATCCCCGCCGACCTCCGGCACGCCCATCTCGGCGACGACCAGGTCCGCGATGCCGTCGAGCAGGTCGTCCTTGTTCCGCACGTGGTTGTACAGCGACATCGCCTCGACGCCGAGCGTCTGCGCCAGTTTGCGCATGGACAACGCCGCGAGCCCCTGCTCGTCGGCGAACCGAATGGCCGTGCGCAGCACCTTGTCCCGGTTGAGCGGCGCGCGCTGGGCGTCGGCGGATGTCTGAGCCATGAGCCCCTCTCTTGACGTACTTACGGTGTAAGCGTACCGTCCGGGTGAACAGACTTACGCTGTAAGTATCTCTTTTTCAGGCGAGGAAATCCCATGTCCGAGGCCAAGCGCCCGCAGTCGACGGTCGATGTCAGCACGATGACGGCGGTGATCGCGCCGCGCTACGGCACCGGCTCGGTGCTCCGGACCGAGCGGGTGGCCCGGCCCGCTCCGCGGCCCGGCGAGGTGCTGGTCCGGGTACGCGCCGCCGCGGTCTGCCAGGGCGACGCCCATCTGCTCACCGGAACGCCCTACCTGCTGCGGCTCGGCTTCGGCCTGCGGCGACCCAAGGATCCGATCATCGGGCACGACCTGGCCGGCGAGGTGGTCGCGGTCGGGCGCGAGGTGACCGGATTCCGGCGTGGTGACGAGGTTTTCGGCTCGGTGAACTCGGGCGCCTTCGCGGAGTACGTCTGCGTCGCCGCGCAGCGGCTCGCGCTCGCACCGACCGGGCTGTCCATCGAAGAGGCTGCGGCGCTTCCGGATTCGGGCATGACCGCGCTGCAGGGGTTGCGTGATGTCGGCCGGTTGCGGGCCGGACAGCGGGTGCTCGTCAACGGGGCGTCCGGTGGGGTCGGCACCGCCGCGGTCCAGGTGGCGAAGGCGCTCGGCGCGGAGGTCACCGCCGTGTGCAGCACCCGCCATGTCGAGCTGCTGCGATCGCTCGGCGCCGATCACGTCATCGACTACACCACCGATGATTTCACCACCGGCGGGCAACGCTACGACGTGCTGCTCGACTTGATCGGCAACCGATCGCTGCGGGACGTCCGGCGCGTCCTCGCGCGGAACGGGGTCTTCGTCTCCTCGGCCGGTGCGCCCGGCGGCAACTGGGCGGGACCGGTGATCTGGATGGGAAAGGTAGTGCTGGCCAACCTGTTCGTCAGCCAGAGGATCGGCCTGCTGCTCATGCGCCCGCGACGCGCCGATCTCGAGTTCCTCGCCGGACTGGCGGCGGACGGCAGGTTCCGGCCGGTGATCGAGCGGCGGTATCCCCTGGCCGAGGCCGCAGCCGCCGTGCAGCACGTCCTCGACGGACATGCCCAGGGGAAGACGGTGCTGGTCAGCTGAGTGGGTCGACCGATTCGGTGAGCCGCACGGTCAGCTCGCGGATGTGCGCGATGAGTTCCGGTGGCTCGTGCACCCGGAACGGGAAGCCGAAAGTGGCCAGATAGACCGCCAATTCGTCGAGCGAGTCCGATCCGGTTCGCAGCACGCAGCTTTCGTCGTCCACCGCCTCGATGGCGCCGATGGTGGGCGCGATGCGGTCGGCGGCCACCTCGGCGGAAACGCCCAGGGTGATGCGGGCGGAATAGCGGTACGGCGAACTGGCCACGCCGCGCGAGACATACCCGGACAGATCGACGTCAGGCCCCTCGCGGGGAGTGAAGCGCGGCCCGGTCGGGATGCGGGGGCGCAGGCGGTCGCAGCGATAGGTGCGCCAGTCGGCCCGGTCGACGTCCCAGCCGATGAGGTACCAGCGACGGCCGATGTGCGCCAGGCGATGCGGCTCCGTGGTGCGCAAAGATGCTGTGCCGTCATGACTTCGGTAGTCGAAGCGCAGCCGGTGACTGTCCCGGATGGCGCCCGCGATCGCGGTGAGCGTGTCCGGGTCGACGGTCGCGCCGCCGGCCCGCACCGTGACCGTCACCGATTGCAGCAGGCTGACCCGATGGCGCAACCGGGACGGCAGCACCTGTTCGAGCTTGGTGAGCGCACGCAGCGAGCTGTCCTCGATGCCGGTGATCGTGCCGCCCGCCGCGGTGCGCAGGCCGATCGCGACCGCCACCGCCTCGTCGTCGTCCAGCAGCAGCGGCGGCAGCTTCGCGCCGGCCCCCAGCCGATAGCCCGCGACGCCGGGCGTGGCATCCACCGGATAGCCGAGGTTGCGCAGCTTGTCGATGTCGCGGCGCACCGTGCGCACGTCGACTTCGAGGCGTTCGGCCAGCTCGGTGCCGGTCCAGTCGCGGGGAGTCTGCAACAGCGAGAGCAGTCGCAGCAGTCGTCCGGAGGTTTCCAACATGGATTTCAGTCTGCCGTAAACCTAGGGCGATAGTTGTCCTAGGTCGGTCATATCGTTGTTTTCATGAGCAACGAGATCACCGAATTCCGCATCGACATCCCGCAGCAGCAGCTCGATGACCTGCGCAGTCGCCTCGATGGCGCGCGCTGGCCCGCACCGCTGCCCGGCGACGGCTGGGACACCGGCGTGCCGACCACCTGGCTGCGCGAACTGGTCGACTACTGGCGCACCGAATACGACTGGCGTGCGGCCGAGGCACAGCTCAATGCCTACCCGCAGTACACGACCGAGATCGACGGGCAGCACATTCACTTCCTGCACGTGCGCTCGCCCGAGGCGGACGCGCTGCCGTTGCTGCTGACCCACGGCTGGCCCGGCTCGGTGGTCGAATTCCTCGACGTGATCGGGCCGCTGACCGATCCGCGGGCGCACGGCGGCGATCCGAAAGACGCGTTCCATCTGGTGATTCCGTCGCTGCCGGGGTTCGGCTTCTCCGGGCCGGTCACGGAATCGGGCTGGCGCATCGAGCGCACGGCGCAGGCCTGGGTGGAACTCATGCGCAGGCTCGGCTACGAGCGCTATGGCGTGCAGGGCGGTGACATCGGCGCCGGGGTGAGCCCGGAGGTCGGCAGGCTGGCGCCGGGAAACGTTGCGGGCGTGCATGTCAACGGTGGCCCGGGGCCGATGCCGCAACTGCCGCTGGCCGAGGCGGAGCTGGCGAGCCTGAACGAGGTCGAGCGTGACCGGGTGCGCCGGATCGAGGCGTTCATGCGGGAAGAGTTCGGCTACATCGCGATCCAGTCCACCCGGCCGCAGGCGCTGGCCTACGGGCTGGTGGATTCGCCGGTGGGACAGCTGGCCTGGATCATGGACAAGTTCCGGGAGTGGACGCATCCGCGAAACGTCAACCCGGACAAGATCATCGATCGCGATCGGCTGCTGACCAACGTGATGCTGTACTGGCTCACCGGAACGGCGGGTTCGGCGGCGTACGTCGGGTACGCGCACTCCGATGCGTGGGGTGCGCCGAAGACCAACTCCGGAGTGCCCACCGCGGCCCTGATTCTCGCCCACGACGTGGGCATCCGGCGCTACTCGGAACCCGAGAACACCATCACCCGATGGACCGAGGTCGACCACGGCGGTCACTTCGCCGCGCTGGAGGCGCCGGAACTGCTGACCACCGATGTCCGCGAGTTCTTCCGCGACCTGCGCTGAAAACCGAAGTCAGTGGGCCTGTTCCGGCATGTCGCCGCCGGAACAGGCCCACAATCAGGGGAGCGGACCGTCGGCGAGGTGCAGCCCATGGACAAACCCAGACCCTTCACCCAGGAACACCGGGAAGCGTTCTGGCGCCGCTGCGGGTGGTCGCCCGAACTCCCGGAGGCCGAGCGCGCGGCGATCGAACGCCAGTGGGACGACGACGCGATCGATCTGGCGGAACTTTTCGGCTGGTGAAATCGGGGCTTGCCGTGGCCCGATCTGTGGCGCACCATCAGGTCGGGAGGAACGAGCATGACCACATCGGGGTTACCGAGTCACCGGGACCGCACGATGGTTTCGTCGCGGGTGGATCCGGTCCTGAACTATTTCGGCAAGTGCCCACTGTGCGGATATCCCGCGCACGCGTCGACGATCACCGCGCACTTCGACGACGACGAGGTCGAGCAATTGGTGGTCGCCACCTGTGGGTTGCCGTGCGGGTGGAGCGGACCCGTCGTGCCTACGACCATGACCTGAGCGCCGCTACCCGGTCGACAGTTCACCGGCCTGCCGCCACGAGTCGCGTTCGGCGGCGAAGGCGGCCGCCTGGGTGCTGCGGAAGTCGGTGATCGACGCGTCGTTGTCGGCGAGGAACCTGCGGTAGTCGGCCAGCCGGAATTCGCCGTCCTCTGCCCGCACCTGGACGTTGCCCGCGGCGAAATCGGCGCGCAGGTCCAGCAATTCGTCCGCCTCGACCGGGTACCAGCGAATCCGATCGAAATAGCGCAGCAGCCACGGGGTTTCCTCGCCCGACGGATGCCGGTCCGCACCCGGCCGGCCGGGCAGGGGACCGGCGTGATGGTTCCACACCTGGGTGGTGCGGCCGACGAACTGATAGCCGCCCGGGCCCTCCATGCCATAGATGCACAGGTAGGCGCCGCCGATGCCGACCGCGTTCTGCGGGGTCCACGTGCGGGCGGGGTTGTACTTGGTGGTGACCAGGCGGTGGCGCGGGTCGGTCGGGGTGGCGACGGGCGCGCCGAGGTAGACGTCGCCCAGGCCGAGCACGAGATATTCGGCGCCGAACACGGTGTCGTACACGTCGGCCACCGTGGCCAATCCGTTCATCCGGCGGATGAATTCGATGTTCCACGGGCACCACGGGGCGTCGGCGCGGACGCCGTGCATGTACCGGGTGATGGCCTCGCGGGTGGACGGGTCGTCCCAGGACAGCGGCAGGTGCACGGTGCGGCTCGGGACGACGAGCCGATCGGCGGCGGGTAGGTGCTGCTCGGCCTCGGCCAGCAGGTCGAGCAGGGTGGGCACGGGCAGGATGTGCGGGTCGACCCGGATCTGCAACGAGCGGATGCCGGGGGTCAGCTCGGTCACGCCGCGCACACCGGCGGCCAACAGGTGCTGGTGCAGCGCGTGCACGCGGGCGCGCAGCGCGAGATCCAGTGTCATGGTGCCGTATTCGACGAGGACGGCGTCGTCGCCCGCTCGGCGGTAGGTGACGCCGGTTTCCTCGTCGACGTCGGTGCGCCGCAGGATGCCGTCGTCACCGTCGCCGCCGGCGGACAGCACGATCGGCCAGTTGGCGCGGCGCGCGACGCCCAGCTCGCGCAGCGAGGCGGCGTGCCGGCTGCGGATCGGCACGAAACGTACCGTGTCGCCCGGGGACAGTTGCCCGAGCTTCCAGCGGTCGGCGGCGACCACGGTAACCGGGCAGACGAAGCCGCCGAGGCTGGGTCCGTCCGGGCCGAGCAGGATCGGGGTGTCGCCGGTGAAGTCCAGCGCGCCAACCGAATACGGGGTGTCGTGGATGTTGGACGGGTGCAGTCCGGCCTCGCCGCCGTCGGTGCGGGCCCAGTCGGGCTTCGGCCCGATCAGCCGGACGCCGGTGCGGTCGGAGTTGAAATGCACCTCGTAGTCGGTGCCGAGGATGGTGTCGAAGTCGGTGCGGGTGAAGAATTCCGGTGCGCCGTGCGGACCTTCGGTCACCGCCAGTTCCCAGCGCGTGGTCAGCACCGGCTGATCGTCCATCGGGACGGCGGTCGCGACGGGGCCACGGTGCCGTCCGAGCGGGTAGGTCTCGCCGGCCCGCAAGGCATTGCCCTCGCTGCCGCCGAACCGGCCGAGCGTGAACGTCGCTGTGCTGCCGAGGTATTCAGGCAACTGAAGACCTCCCGCGAGCAGCACGTAGCAGCGCATACCCGGCCCGCGCACCGCACCGACGTCGAGCACACCGCCCGCGGGCACCTGAATACTGCGCCACTGTTCCGCGGGAACGCCGTTCACCGAGACGTCGGCCGGCGCACCGGTGACGCACACCCAGGTCGGGGCCGAAAACCGCAGCGCCGGACCGCCGAGCGCGCACTCCAGCCCGGCCGCCCCCTCGGCGTTGCCGAGCACCCGATTACCGAGCCGGAAGGACAGATCGTCCATCGGCCCGGACGGCGGCACGCCCACGTGCCAGTAGCCGGTCCGTCCGGGCCAATCCTGCACCGTCGTCAGCATTCCGGGCCGGACGACCTCGACGACGGGATCGGGCTCCGCGCGCACCGCGCTGCTCGTCGCGTGGGCCGCGGATAGTTCGGTGATGGTCATTTCGACACCACCATGCGCACCGGGGTGGGGTCGAAACCGTTGCAGGGGTTGTTGATCTGCGGGCAGTTGGAGACCAGGACCAGGGTATCGATCTCCGCGCGGAGGGTGACTTTCTTTCCAGGGGCGGATAATCCGTCGACGATGCCGAGCGTGCCGTCGGCTTCCACCGGAACGTTCATGAACCAGTTGATGTTCGAGACCAGGTCGCGCTTGCCGAGGCCCCAGCGCAGTGCCGCGGTGAGGAAGTTCTCCACGCAGGCGTGCTGGTGCCGGGTGTGGTGTCCGTAGCGCAGCGTGTTCGACTCCTGGGAGCAGGCGCCCGCGATGGTGTCGTGATTGCCGACCTCGTCGGCGACGACGGTCATCAAGGCGGTGCCCGCGTCGGTCAGCAGCACGCTGCCGGTGGTGAGGAAGATGTTGCGCTGTGCGGCGACGGTGGCCTGCGCGCTGTAGCGGTCGGTGTGGTCGGCCGCCGAGTAGAGCAGGCAGTCCACGGCCTGATTGCCGTGCAGGTCGATGATCTCCAGCTGCTCGCCCGCCCTGACCACCGCGGACCAGGGGGCGCGGGCGGGGACGGTCTCGTCGAGCACGATGGTGCGTGCGGTGGTGTTCATGGCCTTACCTCCAGCGTCAGCGCCGCCGTCCAGGCGCGTTCGGTGTTCTGCACGGCCCGTTGGTATTCCGGGTCCGTGCTGTGGGTGACGGCGAGATCCTCCGGCGCGGCCCAGGCGACGACATCGAGATCCGTTGCGGCGCGGGCGTCGAGCGGGTGCGCCGCATTGGCGACGAGCAGCACCACCGGCAGGTGCACCAGCAGGTCGACGGACGAACCGGGCGCGGCGCTCCCGGTGGCGGTCAGTGCGCCATCGGACGCCACGCGGACGCCGCGGAACAACGACACCGTCGGCCCGATATCCCGCGGCTCCAGGCCATGTTTGGCGCCGGCCAGGCGCAGTAGCTGACGCGCCTCGGCGGTCGGTCCGCACAGGGTGTCATGGCTGCCCGAGGTGTCGGCGAGGACAGTGGCGAGAATGCGCCCCTGATCCGACAGCAGCGGATGGCCGTCGCCGAGATAGGCCTGCCACGGAACCTTCACGGTGTCAGCGACATTCAGGCGTTCCCACGGCGCTTCGGGGCGTACCAGCAGCAGATGCGCGCAGGCGGCGCCGGCCGGGTCGGACAGCCGGACCCGAGTTCCGCGGCCGAGCACGACATTCGCGTATCCGTCGCGCGGAATGCGCTGGGCGAAGGTGATTCTCGCCGGCTCGACGCCCGCGGGCAGGCCGGGTCCCTCGATGGTCGCCGCGGCGGCCTGGGATCGCGCGTGTGCCCGCGCGCTTGCGGTGGATGCGGTGCTGCTGGTCATTGTTGCCTCCTTGCACGTGGTGGCCGCGGACCGGCGATCGATGCCTGCGGCCGGCCGGATTCGAACCGCGGCGCGGTGGTGGCCGGCACCACCACCGCGCCATCGGTCAGGCGGATGGGGTTTTCGGCGAGTGCTGGACGAGCCGGTGCACGACGACCCCGACGCCCACCACGAGCAGCACGAACAGCGGTGCGGCCCAGAGCATCCACCAACCGCCGCCGTTCGGCGTGTAGACCTCGGCGCGCGGCCAGGCCAGGTTCACCGCCATCGCGATGCCCCACAGCACGGCGAGCACGTTCACCGGAATGCCGAGGCGCCCCAGGCTGAACAGCCCCGTCTCGGCGCCCTCATCCGCGGGCATGCCCTTGATTCGCCGCACCAGCAGCGGGACGGTGACCAGCAGATACGCCAGGTACAGCGTGACGATGCAGACGCTGGCCAACGTCGCGAAGATCGCGGCATTGCCCAGATTCAGCACGAGTAGCCCGATGCCGAGCACGCCGATGACGATCGCGGGCAGCACCGGTGTGCCGAAGCGCGGGTGCACCGCGGCGAGCCGCGCGGCCAACGGCAGCTTGCCGTCGCGTGCCATGGAGAACATGAGTCGCGAGCCCGCCGTCTGAATGGCCAAGGTGCACACCGTGATCGCGACCGCGACACAGCTGAGCAGCACGGTGCCCGCCGGGCTGTCCAGCTTCGAGGTGAGCACGTAGGCCAGGCCCTCGGTGGCCAGCGAGCCGTCGGACAGGCTCGGCGCGGCCATCAAAGCGCCGATCAGCAGCAGCCCGCCACCGAGCGCGGACACCGCGAGCGCGGTAAGGATGGTGCGCGGCGCGACCCGGCGCGGATTCTTCGTCTCCTCGGAAAGCTCACCGGCGGAATCGAATCCGACCATGACGTAGGCGGCCATCAGGCCCGACACCAGGAACGCGGCCCAATACGAACCGGGCACGGCCTGATCGGTCTGCATCACCACGCCGGGCCCGCGCTCGGTGTGGGTGAAGAACAGCCCGATGATCGCGAGCACGCCGACGATCTCCACGGTGACGCCGATCGAGTTGATCCGCGACATCAGGTCGATGCCGATCACGTTGATCACCGTGGTGACCACCAGCAGGATGCTGCCGAGCAGCACCGCGTTGGTCGCGCCGGAGGACGAGGTGAGCGCGGTGTCGTCGCCGACGATCTGGAAGCCGCTCCAGATCGACGGCAGCACCACCTGCAGCGCGATCGCGGCCGCCGCGGCGGTGACGATCTGCGCGATGATCATCATCCACCCGGCGAACCAGCCGATCAGCTCGCCGCCGAGCCGGCGCGACCACTGGTAGATGCAGCCCGAGATCGGGTAGCGCGCCGCCAGTTCGGCGAAATTCAGTGCGACGAGGAACTGCCCGGCGAACACGATCGGCCAGGTCCAGAAGAACGCGGCGCCGCCGAACGAATAGCCGAAGCCGAAGAACTGGAAGATCGTGGTGAGGATGGAGACGAACGAGAAGCCGGCGGCGAACGAGGCGTAGCGGCCGAGCTTGCGATGCAGCACCGGTTCGTAGCCGAATCGGGCCAGGTCGGCGCCGTCACGGCTGGTGTCGGGCGGAGGGGCGGGGGCGAACGTTGTGGCCATGAGGGTCCTTCGGCGAGCGGCCAATACCTATCAGATGACAGTTTTGCGTCGGCGATCGCGCTTCCGGTGACCCGCGTGTATCGCTTGCGGTAACTCCGGTAACTTCTGCGTTGCCGAGATTTCTATCGGGTGACAGAAACCTCTCACCAGCTACCGGGCGACCGGGCGTCTCGGGTCGGTCCGGTGCAGACCTGCCAGAATGAACCTGTGGCAAACCTCGGCCCCGGCCGTCCTCGTGTGGAGCAGCGACGCCGTCGCGGCCAGACGCCGCGCGCCGAGATCTTGGACGCCGCGGGGGAGCTGTTCACCACCAATGGCTACGCGAACACCTCCACCCGTGTGGTGGCCGACGCGGTCGGCATCCGTCAGGCATCGCTCTATCACCACTTCGCCGCCAAGGATGACATCCTCGATGCGCTGCTTGCCGAAACCATAGCTGCCCCACTGGAACTCGCCGAGCGACTGGGGAACGTGTCGGTGCCCGCGCCAACCCGTCTTTACGCACTCGCGCTGTTCGACGTGCGGCAACTCTGCGCCGCGCGCTGGAATCTCGGTGCGCTGTACCTGCTTCCGGAGCTGCGCACCGAGCGGTTCGCGACCTTCCGGCTGCGGCGGGACGAATTGCGCGGACACTATGAGAGCTCGGCGGCCGCGGTGCTTTCCGAGGCAGGCGGTGCGGGCATCGTCGGCGCCGAGGCGTTGCCGTTCCGGCTGGTCGAGATGGTGATCAGCATGCGCTCGGACGAAGGCAACGCGCCCGCGGACGCGGAGCGGACCATCCCCGAGGCGGCGCTGCGCGTGCTCGGCTGGCCGGGCGATCTGGACGCGCTACGCGACGACGCGCAGCGCCTGCTCGAGCAACTCGACCCGGCGTAGGTCTTACTTCCCGGCGCTGCGTCCCCACTTGAGACCCCACCCGTACGCCTGGTCGACTTCCTTCTTGCCCCACAGCGGCCGACCGGCGGGCGGCCGGATGAAGCTGCCCTGCCGATGAACGACCAACTCCCCGTTGATGTTCTCGATCAACGCGAGCACCATCTCGCGCGAATTGTCGGTGCAGCCGTCGACCAGCATCTCGATCGGCGGCGAACCGACCGGGTACAGGGTGGCCGTCGCGTGCACGCCGCGGAAGTCGTCCGCGCCGGCGTACAGCGAGGCGAACACCAGGATGCGGCGGAACTTCGCGGTGTGATCGAGGTTGATGTCGAGGTTCTCCCCGGCGGCGACGGCGCCGGTCCGGTCGTCCTGATCGAGCTGGATGAACGGCGCCTTGCGCAGCGAGCCGAAGCTGTCGAGCGGCCCGATCGAGCCCTTCGTCCCGTCGAGCATCTCCCAGAAGCAGCACAGGTCCAGGTCGAGACCGCCCGCGCCCTTGCGCTTGCCGAACCGGCGCGGGGCGGGCGCGGCGGCGCCGGTCCAGTTCAGGTTGATCCGCATGATGCCGCCGGTCGCGCCCTGCTTGGTCAGCGAGATCGAGGGCGCCTCTTTGGTCAGCGAGATCTTGCTCAGGTTGACCGGTGCCCCCGGCTGCGGTGAGAACTGCTGCGGGGGAGCCGGGTTCGGCGGCGGTGCGCCGTAAGTGCCGGGCGGCGGCGGATATCCGGCAGGCGGCGGGAATTGTGGCTGCGGCGGGGCGTATTGGGGCATCGGCGCGGCCGGGGGCGGCGGCGCGGTGAACTGATGCGGCGGCGCGGCGGGCGGCGGTGGCGGGGTGAACTGGTGCGGCGGCGCGGCCGGTGCCGGCGCGTCGTCCACCGAGATGCCGTAATCGGTGGCCAGACCGGCCAATCCGGAGGCATACCCCTGCCCGACCGCGCGGAACTTCCACCCGCCCTGGCGGCGATAGAGTTCGCCGAGCACGAACGCGGTCTCGGTGGTCGCGCCGGTGCTGTCGAACCGGGCCACCTCGGCGCCGGTGCCGGGATCCACCACCCGCACGTAGAGCCCCTGGAATCGACCGAACGTGCCGCCGTCCGCGGAGGCCGCGATCACGATGGTCTCGATCTGCGGTTCGACCTGATCCAGGTCCGCCGACAGCACGTCGAGCACGGTCGGACCCTGCTGCTTACCCTCGTGGCGCACCGCACCGGACGGATGCACGGGCTGGTTGTAGAAGACGAAGTCGTTGTCGTCGCGCACCTTGCCTGCCACCAGGAGCAGCGCGGAGGCGTCGGCGTCGGGCACCCCCGGGCCGCTCTGCCAGCCGAGCTCGATCCGGACGGTGGACTGCGGCACCGCGACGTTGGCACCCTTGGTCATCGACACACTTGCCAACGTATCGCCAAACCCGCCGATTGGGTATCGGGTCAGCGGGCCGGCGGCGCGATCTCCCAGTGTCGCTGCAAGGCGCCGGCGATCTCGGGGAGCACGGTGACCGGAATCCGCTTGCGCCGCAACAGCGCCCGGATCTCCGTGACCTGTTCCCGTTTGCGCAGGTCATAGGCGCCGGAGACCGGGCGGAGCACGGGTGGGATGGACAGCAGCACCAACTCGCCGTGCTCCTCGTCCCCGCCGGCCAGATCCAGCGCCAGCGACCAGCGGGATCGTTCGTCCAGGGTGAATCGTCCGGCGACCACCCGGTCCCAGTCCACACTGGATTCGGTCCACGGCGTGCGCCGGTAGATCGTTCCCTCGGTGAGCACGACGGCGTCCCTGGCGAACAGCGCCGCCACCACCGCGACGCCCGCGACCGCGCCGGCCAGCAGACCGGTGAACACCCGGTTCACGCCGAACAGCGCGATCACGCCCGCGCACAGCGCGACGGTCACCAGGATCCCGAGGGAGCTGTACAGCGCCGCCCGCCGAGTCGGCACCACGCCCGCCCGCACCATCGTCATCTCACCCACCACTTCCGGCTCGCTGCGGCACACGCTACCGCGCGCCGCAGCGCCGCACACCTCACCGGGTGCGCGGGTGGATCAGGCTTCCAGGGCCACCGCGGCCTCGGCGGTGTAGACCAGGAAGGTCAGGCTCTGCTGGAAGTACAGCTCGACCGACTCGGCGTCGTGGGACAGGTAGCCGATCGACAGGTCCTGACCGATTCGCAGGTCGTAGTCGCCGCCGCGGCAGGTCAGCACGAACGCGCCGTCGATGGCGGGCGCCCAGATGATCTCGCCGTCCGGGATGAGCCGCTCGATGTGCGTGCGGATCGGGTGCCCGTGATCGGAGGTCTCGCTGACCGCCGTGAACAGCTCCGCGCTGAGCAGCACCGAGTACGGCCCGTCGACGCCGACCAGGCGCAGCGCGGTGAGCGCCTGGGTGACCGACTCCGGCACCAGTCGCGGATCGCTCGGCAACGCGATCGCCTGATTGGTCGAACTCGCCCGGATGCCGGTGATGTTCGCGGCCGGGTAGCCCTCGAAGATGGCCCGGTCCTCGGCGAACGCGATCTTCTTCGCGGCGTCCTTCACCGCGTCCAGGTCGGGGTCCTGCGCGCCGCGTTCGACGTTGTCCAGCTCCTCGCGCGAGAGCCGGAACGGCACCCGCAGCTCGACCAGCGGCGCGACCACCCGCTGCCGGGCCTGCACCCCCTCGTCGGGCGCGGCGATCGGCGTGGTGTGCCCGGTGCCGACCGCGGAGTAGTCCAGGCCGTGCGGGCCGGACAGATCGACGACGCGCCGCCCGGCGATGTGCCGCTTGAAGGTGCGCGTCGCCTCCTCCTCGATCGCCGACCATGCCTCGGCGGTGATCGGCGCGAGTTCGCGATAGAGGTTGTTCATGCCTGCGTGCTCCTTTTCAACGTGCCGATACCGAGTGAGCCCGACCCGATGTCGTTGGGCCGCACATCTGCTGCCGCTATGGCCTCGTCCGGCGGCGGGGGAAGTTCATCGAAGAAGTCGAGGGACGGCGCGAAGAACGAGGTGCCGGTGACCGCGATGGAGAAGTCCAGGATGCGGTCGTAGGCGGCCTCCTCGGTGCCGACGAACATGCGCGTGAGCATCAGCTCGGTGACGCTCGGCGTCGCCGCGTAAGCGATGTAGTACGTGCCGAATTCGCCGTCCTTGACGCTGCCGAACGGCATGTTGGCGCGCAGGATCTCGCGTTCGGTGCCGTCGGCGTCGACGATGGTGTTCACCGCGACGTGCGAGTCGGCGGGCTGGTCGGCGTCGGACAGCTCGAAATCGTCGAGCTTGGTGCGGCCGATCACCTTCTCCTGCTCCTCGACCGAGAGCGCGCGCCACTCCGCCATCGGATGCAGATACTTCTGCACGATGACGTAGCTGCCGCCACGGAAGTCCGGGTCCGCGTCGCCGACGAGTGCGGCCGCGTAGGCGCCCTGCCCCTCCGGATTCTCCGTGCCGTCGACGAAGCCGAGCAGGTCGCGCTGTTCGAAGTAGCGGAACCCGACGGTCTCGTCGATGATCGTGGCCGCGCCGGCCAGCCGGTCACCGATGGTCATGGCCAGTTCGAAGCAGGCGTCCTGGTTTTCCGCCCGGATGTGGAACAGCAGATCACCCGGCGTCGCCGGGGCCTGATGGTGTTTGCCGACGAAGCCGGGGAAGTCGTGCAGTTCGGCCGGGCGGGGTCCGGCGAAGAGCCGGTCCCACGCCGCGGAGCCGATCGAGGTGACGCAATTGAGGCCGGCGCCGGGAATTCGGAAACCGACCGAGCGGCGCAACCCCTGCACGTCGGCGAGGGTGTCCCGGACAACCGCCTCGCCGCCCTCGTCGATGGTGGCGACCAGGAATATCGCGGCCGGGGTGAGCGGATCGAGAATCGGCTGCGGCTCACTCATGATCTTCAGCCTAGTGCCCGGCACCGACACCTCGGCCAGGCGGCACGGGCACCGCGGCTACTACTTCGCGACCGTCAGCAGGAAGGCCACATCGTCAACGGCCATCACGCTGTGCCGCGCCTTGGGCACCACGAGCAGATCGCCCGTCGACCCCTTCCATTCGTTGCTGCCGCTGATCAGGGTGAGCGTGCCGCTGAGCACCAGCAGCGTGGCCTCGCCCGCGTTGTCGTGCTCGGCCAGGCTCTGGCCCGCGCTGAGACCGACCACGGTCTGCCGCAGCGAATTCGCGTGCCCACCGTAGATGGTTTGCGAACTCCGCCCGCTGGTGGCGGTGCTCGCGATCTTGAGCTGTTGTCGAGCAACCGCAGTCAGCGATTTCTTGTCCATGGACCGCCTTTCGCAAATGACAACAGCCGGTACGAGGGCTGGTCGCACCGGCTCGGGAGTCCGGACGGACGCAGGCCCGGCCCCACTTATCCAGGAGTATGCCCGACCGTGCTCGGTCTCGAGTCGGGTTTGCGTGGCCGTGGCGTTCTGTGATCGAACGGTGTCGTGCGGCCGCGATGATCGATGCGGAGGGTTTGCCGCCTAGGCGGATTCGCGGCGGGTGTAGCGCCGGATCCGATACCGCAGGCCGCTGGTCGACTCCTGCCATGGCGCGTCATCGCCGGCTGCCCATTCGGGTCCGATGAGCGGCGCGTACGCGTCGCCCGCGACAGTGGTGTCGACCTCGGTGACGAGCAGGTCGGTGGCGAAATCCATGGCGGCGCGGTAGATCTCGCCACCACCGGCGATCCACACGGGTTCCGGGTCGCTCATGCCGAGCGCCTCGGTCAGCGAGCCGGCGCGCTCGGCGCCCTCGGCCGCCCAGTCCGGTTGCCTGGTCACCACGATGTTGCGGCGCCCGGCCAGCGGGCGGAACCTCGGCGGCAGCGAATCCCACGTGCGTCGGCCCATCACCACCGGATGTCCCATGGTGGCCGATTTGAAGTTCGCCATGTCCTCGGGCACTCGCCACGGGATGGTGTTGTCGGCGCCGATCACGCCGTCGGGCGTCTGCGCCCAGATCAGTCCGATCGTGCGCGTCACGGCCGCGCCGTTTCGCGGGGCGCCGCGTCCGCGGTTCGCTCGCTCACACGGCCACCGGGGCTTTGATCGCCGGATGATGCTGGTAGTCAACGACTTCCACGTCCTCGTAGACGTAGTCGAACAGCGACGTCGCCGGGCGCAGCTTCAGCTTCGGGAACGGGAACGGGTCGCGGGTGAGCTGTTCGGTGACCTGCTCGACGTGGTTGTCGTAGATGTGGCAGTCGCCGCCGGTCCAGATGAACTCGCCGAGTTCCAGCTCGGTCTGCTGCGCGACCATCTGGGTGAGCAGCGCGTAGCTGGCGATATTGAACGGCACGCCGAGGAACAGGTCGGCGCTGCGCTGATACAGCTGGCAGGACAGCTTGCCGTCGGCCACATAGAACTGGAAGAACGCGTGGCACGGGGCGAGCGCCATCCGGTCCAGTTCGGCGACGTTCCAGGCGGACACGAGCATGCGCCGCGAGTCCGGGTTGGTGCGCAGGGTGTGCAGCACCTCGGAGATCTGGTCGATGTGCATGCCGTCCGGTGTCGGCCAGGATCGCCACTGCACGCCGTAGACCGGTCCGAGCTCGCCGTCCGCGTCGGCCCATTCGTCCCAGATCGAGACGCCGTGCTCCTGCAGCCACTTCGCGTTGGAATCGCCGCGCAGGAACCAGAGCAGCTCGTAGACGATCGACTTCAGATGCACCTTCTTGGTGGTGATCAGCGGGAAGCCCGCCGCCAGGTCGTAGCGCAGCTGATGGCCGAAGATGCTGCGGGTGCCGGTGCCGGTGCGGTCCGCCTTCTTCGTGCCGGACTTCAGCACCAGCCGGAGCAGATCCTCGTACTGGGTATCGGTCACGCCTGCCAACTCTAGTCGGCACGGCGCCTGCCAAACTCGGCGCATGCGCAAGCTCTACGTGATCGGCATCGGCGCGGGCGACCCCGACCAGGTGACGGTGCAGGCGATCAAGGCGATGCGGCAGGTCGAGGTGTTCTTCGTCATCGGCAAGGGCGCGGAGAAGCGCGAGCTGGTCGAGGTGCGGACCGCGATCCTGGCCGAGCACGTCGACCGGCCGTATCGGATCGTGGAGATCGCCGACCCGCCGCGCGATCGGACGCCCGCGGACTACCAGGGCGTCGTCGAGGACTGGCACGAGCGGCGCTCGGCACTGCTGGAAGACGCGTTCGCTCAGGTCGACGGCGTCGGCGGGATTCTGGTGTGGGGTGACCCGGCGCTGTACGACAGCACGCTGCGGATGATCGAACGGGTGCTCGCACGCGGGCATACGCAGTTCGAGTACGCGGTGATCCCTGGCGTCACCAGCGTGCAGGCGCTGGCCGCGCGGCATCGCATGGTGCTGCACCGGATCGGCGAGCCGGTGCACATCACCACCGGCAGGCGGTTGCGCGAGGAGGGGCTCGTTGGCTCCGCGGTGGTGATGCTGGACGGCGACTGCTCGTTCACCGCGGTGCCGGGCGCGGACGTGCACATCTGGTGGGGCGCCTACCTGGGCATGCCGGACGAAACGCTGATCGAGGGGCCGCTGCGCGAGGTGGAGCGTGAGATCGTCGAGCGCCGCGCCCGGCTGCGCGCCGACAAGGGCTGGATCATGGACATCTATCTGCTCCGTCGGGGCTGACTGTCCTGTTCTTGTCGGTGATCGCCGGTAACCTGACCTTGTGCCCGAACTACCTGAGGTGGAGGCGCTGGCGCAGTTTCTGCGGGAACACGCGGTCGGCGCGGTGGTGGGGCGCGTGGATGTGGCGGCACTCAGCGCGGTGAAGACGTTCGAACCGCCGGTGACCGCGCTGTCCGGCCGGGATGTGACCGGGGCCGGGCGCTGGGGAAAGTTCCTCGGCATGGACTGCGGCGGATTGTGGCTGATCACGCACCTGTCCCGGGGTGGCTGGCTGCGCTGGATCGATGAGCCGAGCCAGACGCCGCCGAAGCCGGGCGGCAAGAGTCCGCTGGCGCTGCGCGTGCACTTCTTCACCCCGGAGGGCGCGACGCCCGCCTTCGACCTCACCGAGGCCGGAACCAAGAAGCGGCTCGCGGTCTACATCGTCGACGATCCGAAGCTGGTGCCCGGCATCGCCCGGCTCGGGCCGGACGCGCTCGAGGTGAGCGAGGACGAGTTCATCGAGATCCTGCGCGGCACCTCGCAGCGGATCAAGACCGCGATCGTCGACCAGACGCTGCTGGCCGGCATCGGCAACGCCTACTCCGACGAGATCCTGCACGCCGCCAAGGTCTCCCCGTTCGCCAACACGAAAACCCTTGCGGCGAACCACGGGCCCGAGCTGTACGCGGCCATGCGCGCGGTGCTCACCGATGCCGTGCGGCGTTCGTCGGGCCAGGCCGCCGCCCGGCTCAAGGGCGAAAAGCGTTCCGGCATGCAGGTCCACGCCCGCACCGGCCAGCCGTGCCCGGTGTGCGGCGACACCGTGCGCGAGGTGTCCTACGCCGAGCGCTCCTTCCAGTACTGCCCGACCTGTCAGACCGGCGGCAAGATCCTCGCCGACCGGCGGATGTCGCGGCTGCTCAAGTAGCTCTCAGGTCAGGGTGGGTACCCGGACTCCTTGCCAGGCGAGGCGTTTGGCCTGGTCCGGGTCGTGTTCCAGGCGGGTGGGGGTATCGATGATCAGGGTCGTGCGGCGGGCCTCGGTATAGGCGGGCCAGGAGGGCAGCGGGGCGCCGGTGCGGGCGAATTCGAGCCAGTTGTCCTGGAATTGGCCGGTGACCGAGTGCAGGCCGCGTCGGCCGCCGGCGGCGGTGAGGGCGCGGCCGAAAGCCGCGTCGCCGCCGCCGAAGACGGGGATCAGGTCCGAGGCGTGGGTGGCGCCCAGGCCCGCGAGCTGCATCGAGCGCGGGGCGAAGTCGTAGCGATAGGCATAGGTGGGGGCGTGCCGGCTATGGCCGGCCATGACCGTGACCGACGGGCGCCAGAAGACGAAGTCACCACCGGCGCGCACGGCCGCCTTGGCCTCCGGGTAGCCGGGATAGGCTGCGGCGATCCGGGATTCGGCGGCTTCGTCCCCGATGGCGGCGCGCAGCCGTTCGGGGGTGGTGGGCAGTGAATCCGCGAACTTGGCGAACAGGGTGCCCTCGTCGCGGTTCGTGCCGATGATGAGCGGGACCCGATGGGCATTGCCGTCGACGATCGCATCGATCGGGGCCTGCGGAAGCAGGACGCCGTCGACCACCGGGGAAATCGGGAACAGGCCGCGGCGTTCGCGCAGGACTCGATTGCTGGTGCGGTCGACCGCGCGCCGAATGTCGTTGGCGCTCGCGGTGAGTAGTGCGGTGGCCGCCTGCTCCGGGGTCGCGCCGAGCGTTTCCACGCAGCGCCGGGCGAACCGGCGCGCGTCGTCGGCGGTCATCGCCCAGTCGGCCGGTGGGCTCTGCGAAATAGCCCGGTGGAACAGGCCTTTAGCGGACGGGGTGGCGAGCAGGCTGAGTACCGCGTGGGCGCCCGCGGATTCGCCGAAGATGGTGACGTTGCCGGGATCGCCGCCGAACGCCGCGATATTGCTGTGCACCCACTCCAGCGCGGCCACCTGATCGCGCAGGCCGAGGTTCGACTCGAACGTGTGCCCCGGGGTGGAGAACTCACCGAAATCGACATAGCCGAACGCGCCCAGCCGGTAGTTCAGCGATACCAGCACGGCATCCCCGCGCACCGCGAGCCGTCCACCGGAGTACAGCGCGAGCGCCGACGTGCCGGTGAGATAGCCGCCGCCGTGGATGAACACCAGCACCGGTCGCGGCTGGTCCGACGGCGTCACCGGCACGGTGACATTGAGTGTCAGCGAGTCCTCGTGCGTCGGCTGGTACCGGCGCGGTCCGATCCGCGCGCCGGCCCGATGCTGCATCGCGGCGAATCCGTACTCGGTGCTCTCCCGCACGCCGGCCCACGGCGTGACCGGGTGCGGAGCTCGAAAACGTAAGTCGCCCACCGGGGCCGCCGCGTAGGGCAGGGAACGCCAGCGCAAGACGCGGCGGCCACGACGACCCCGAACGACTCCGTCGGCGGTCTGGATATCTGTCGATGCCACCATCCGCCAATGGTACTTACGCGCGCCGTGTCTCCAACAGGCGTAACCAGAACTCGCTCACCGCGGGAAACGCGGGCACCGCGTGCCACAGGGTTGCCAAGGGCACCTTGCCGACCACCGCGATGGTGGCCGCGTGCAGCTGCTCGCCCGCCTCCGGGCCGACGAAGGTCGCGCCGAGCAGGGTGTCGGTGGCGGTGTCGATGACCAGCTTGGCCCGGCCCGCGAAGTCGTTGCGGGCCAGCGCGGAACCGGCGACCGAGATGTCCAGCTCGACGGTCTCGACGGCATGGCCCGCGTCCCGGGCGGCGGCCTCGGTCAGTCCGACGGACGCGACCTCGGGCGCGGTGTACACAACCTGCGGAACCTGCGCGTGGTCGGCGCTCGCGGTGAACCGGGGATCGTCGAGCGGCCTGCCCTCCGCGCGGGCCGCGATCACGTCGCCGCACACCCTGGCCTGGTACTTACCCATATGCGTAAGCGCGGCACGATGATTCAGATCGCCGACGCAGTACAGCCAGTCGCCGTCCACGCCGCGCACGGTCAGCTGATCGTCGACCGAGACGTAGCCTTCCTTCAGCCCGACCGACTCCAGCCCGAGACCGGCGGCGGCGGGTGCGCGCCCGGCGGCCACGACGATCTCGTCGGCCTCGAGTTCGGTATCGCCCTGGGCGCCGTGCACCCGCACGGTGACCGGGCCGCCGTGGATCCGGCCCTCGCCGGTGTCCTTGGCGTCGGGCCGGTGCACGCTGGTCGGAGAGGTATCGAGCAGCACCTGCACGCCGCGCTCGGTCAGCGCCGCGACCACGCGCTCACCCGCGAACGGTTCGGCGGACGCCAGTACCGCGCCGCCGCGCACGACCATGCTGACCTGCGCGCCGAGCGCATTCAGCCAGGTCGCCGCCTCGCAGGCCACGACGCCGCCGCCGATGATCACCACCCGGCCGGGCACCTCGTGCAGGTTGGTGGCGTCGCGGGAGATCCAGGGCAGCGCGTCGCGCAGGCCCGGCACGTCCGGAACGCTCGCGGTGGTGCCGGTGGCCAGCACCACCGCGTGCCGGGCGCGCAGCACCCGGCCGTCGACCTCGACCAGTCGTTCCCCGACGAGCTTGCCGGTGCCGCGGACGACCTCGATGCGCTGATCGCCGGCCCACTTCACCTGCGAGGTGTCGTCGTGGTCGTGGACGAAGGAGTCGCGCCGCCGCAGCACCGCCTCGATGTCGAGGCCGCTCGCGGTGATCCCGTCCATGGCTTGGGCGGCGCCGAGCACATGGCCGGGCCGCAGCAGGGCCTTGCTCGGAATGCAGGCCCAGTAGGAGCATTCGCCGCCGACGAGTTCGCGTTCCACGATCGCGGCGGTCCGGTCGCTCCCGGCGATGGCGTAATCGGCGGCGTTCTCGCCCGCCGGACCGCCACCGATCACGATGACGTCGTATTCGGTAGGTGCACCAGGCATGGCGGTTACTGCAGGTAGCCCTCGACCTGAGCGGCGGAGCTCGGTTGGGCGTCGTCCGGTGATCCGCCCTGGTCGATCCGCGCCCGGCGGTGCCGCAGCAGATCCCACGCCTGGTCCAGCATCACCTCGAGCTCGGCGAGTTGCTGCCGCTCGGCCTTGGGGTCCAGGTCGCCCTTGGCGGCTTGGGCGCGGAGCTCGTGCTCCTGGTCGACTAGTGCCTTGATCCGGGCCAAAACGTCCTGTTCGGTCATGCCGACCATGCTACGGCCGCGCCAGGCACGCGGCGGCGATCGGCACCGCCGTGGCCAGGTCGGGCCAGGACAGCGCGGTGTAACCGAGCGTGACGCCGAAGTGGTGCCGCCGCGCGCTGTGGTGGTAGCGGCCGAGCGGGTCGAGCGCGACGCCCGCGGCGGCGGCCGCCGCGACGCCGCGTTCCTCCGCCTCGGCCGAGGCGAGCGGTACCACCACGTGCGAGCCCGCGTCGTCGCCGAGGACGTCGAGCCCGTGCCGGCGCAGCTCGCTCACCATGAGGGCGCGCCGGGGTGGCAGCTCGCGGCGCAGGCGGCGCAGGTGCCTGGCCAGGTCGCCGTGCGCGGCGAGCGCGACGAACACCTGCTGGCCTGCCGGACTCGGACTGGTCCCGGTCCTATGTCGGTGCGCCACAACGGCATCGGCGATCGCCGGCCGGGCGACCAGCCAGCCGACGCCGAGGCTCGGCGAGAGGATCTTGCTGGTGGTGCCGAGATGCACGACCACATCCGGCGCCATCGCGGCGAGCAGGGGCAATGGTGCGGTGTCGTAGCGCAATTCGCCGTCGTAGTCGTCCTCGATGATGAGCAGTCCCTGCTTGCGGGCGTGCTCGACGAGCTCGACCCGGCGCGCGGCGGGCAGTCGCGCGCCGAGCGGGAACTGGTGGGCCGGTGTGCAATACACGGCTTTGATATTCGGCGGCAACAGGTCGACCCGGAGACCGTGGGTATCGATCGGGACCGGGAGCACCCGGATCCCCGCCGCCGCGAAAGCTCCTGCGGCGCGCTGATATCCGGGGTCCTCCATGGCGATGGCGTCGCCGGGGGACAGCAGGGCCGCCGCGAGTTCGCCTACGGCGGAACTGGTTCCGGCCGTCGCCAGCACCACCGTTTCGCTGCCCGCGCCGAGTCCGCGATGGCGCAGCAGATGTTCGACGATCGCCGCGCGGAAATCCGGCTCGCCCGCCCGGTCCTTGCGCACCAGCGGCGACAGGTCGGCGGCGGCGCGCCAGGCCCGCCGCCACGCGGGGCGATCGATGGCGTCGGCGTAGGGCGCGCCGGGTTGCAGGTCGAGCAGGGCCGGACCGGCGTCCTCGCCGTCCGGCGGGAGTACGCGCAGCGGTGCGGCGGGCGGCGTGGTGGTCAGGTAGGTGCCGGAACCGCGCTTGCCGCTGAGCCAGCCCTCGGCGTGCAGTTGATCGAAGGCGGCGGCCACGACGGTACGGCTCACACCGAGCCGTTCGGCCAGCGAGCGCGACGACGGCAACCGGTCGCCGCCACGCAGCAGACCGTTGCTCGCCGCGGCGCGCAGACCGTCGGCGACCTGCACCGACAGCGGCTCCGGCAGCGCACGGTCGAGGTCGAGCGGGAGTTCGTCGAGCACCGGACACCTCACGAATGGACTGTGCGAATTCGCTTGAATTGGCACTTTCATAATGCCACTCCGGACTAGATCCTGGTCTTTATGACCCCATCGGCCGATCCCCGGACCCCACTCTCGCCGACCCCGCGCAGCACGCTGACCCGGTCGAAGGAACGCGCGCGGAGCGAGCGCGCGGACCTCGACGCCGTCCTCGACGCGGGCCTGGTCTGCCACCTCGGCGTGCTGCTCGGCGGTGCGCCGGTGGTGCTGCCCACCATCTACGGCCGCGACGGGGACACCCTCTACCTGCATGGTTCGACCGGTGCGGGCAACCTGCGCGCGGCCATGGCCGGGGATGTCTCGGTCGCGGTCACCCTGGTCGACGGCGTCGTCTACGCCCGCTCGGCGTTCCACTTCTCGATGAACTTCCGCTCTGCGGTGGTGCACGGCCGCGCGACGGAGGTCACCGAGGCCGCGCAGCGGTTGCGCGCGCTCGAGGTGATCACCGAGCACGCCGCGCCGGGCGCCTGGTCGCGGGTGCGGTTGCCGAACAAGAAGGAACTGGCCGCGACCATGGTGCTCGCGCTCGATCTCACCGAGGCCTCGGTGAAGGTCCGCAGCGGCGGCCCCAACGACGACCCGGCGGATATCGAGAACGGCGGGGTGTGGGCGGGTGTGCTGCCGGTGCGCCAGGTCTGGGGCGCGCCGATCGATGCGGCCGATCTCCAGGCGGGGCTCGCGGTGCCGAGCGACGTGCTCGAGCGCGCGGAACCCGGTCTGGTTCCGGCGCGGTGACACCGGCACGGCGGTCAGGTGCCTCGGCACGGTGATGGCGTCGAGTCGACGACGGCCTGATCGAGCAGGGAACCGTGCGGTAAGGCACCGTTCGTGTGACCAGGAATCGGCCGGGTGTTTGTGCATCGGACGGGACTCCAGGTTGGCTGCATGCACTACTCGACGGGGGCAAGAACTGCCTATTGTCCAGAGTGGTTTGTGTATGTAAACAATGTGCGGGTGACTGTTCCCTCCGATCCCGCCGCGCTGGCCGAGTTCTCCGACTATGTGCGGGCGGCGTTGCCCGATGTTGCTCGTGATCTGCTCGCGGTGGTGCTCGGCGAGGTGCCGTCGTATCGCGAGCTGTCCGCCGACCAGAGCGGCCGCGACCTGCCGCTCGCCGCCGAGGCGAACCTGCGGCTGTTCCTGCGGTCGCTGGCCGAGGGGCGGACGCCGCGTCCGGACGAACTGACCGAGCTGATCGACATCGCGGTGCGGCGCGCCAGGGCCGGGATCCCGCTCGACACCGTGCTCTCGGTGTACCACCTCGGTGCGGTGGCGGCGTGGAACTCGGTGGCCGCCTTGGCCACAACGCCGGAGCAGCGCGAACAGCTCGTGGCCGCAGTGCCTTACGTGCTCGGATATCTCGGCGCGGTGACCCCGGGGGTCGCGGGCGCGTATCTGCGCGAGCGGCAGGACCTGCACTGGGAGCAGCGGGAGGCCAAACGCGCGGTGGCGCAGGCGCTGGTGCGCGGCAATCCCGTCGACCTGCTGGCCGAACGATTCGGCATCGCGCTGGACGGCGGGTTCGGCGTGCTGGTGTTCCGGGTGGCCGAGCCGGAACCGTCGGGGACGAACCGGCCGGTGCTGCGCATCGTGCAGACCGAGATCGACGCGGTGTCCAGCCGGGTGCTCAGTTCCGTCGAGCGCAGCGGCGGGGTGGTGCTGGTGCCGGGGACGGAGGGCGGACTCGCCACTGCCCTGGACACTTTCGTCACCCGTGTCGCGCAGGGGACCGGAGCGCGCACGGTCGCCGGCTTCGCCACCGCGGCCGGCGTGGACGACGTGCCCGCCGCCGCGGCGGAGGCCGGTGAAATCGCCAGGCTTGCTTACCAACTCCGGCGGCCGACCGCGGTGTACCGCATGGCCGATCTGGCGTTGCAGTACCAGCTCGCGCGACCGGGGCCCGCGCGGGACTGGCTGCTCACCCTGCTCGATCCGCTGCGCGACCAGCCGCACCTGATGGAAGCGCTGCGTGCGCTCATCGACAACGACTACAACCGGCAGCAGGCCGCGGCCGCGCTGGTCGTGCACCGGAATACGCTCAACTACCGGCTCAACCGGATCGGCACGGTCACCGGTTACGACCCCAACCGACCGGATCACGCTCAGCTCTTCGCCGCCGCCCTCACCGCCAGCGACATCGATGAGGTGGAGTGACGCCGGGTCACCAGGCGTGCGCGCGCAGACCCGACGCCCGCAGCGTCTGCTGTGCCAAATCCGTTAACGCGGTATCGGATTCGATACTCGCCGGATCCAGGCCGACCAGCGACAGGAGATAGTCGTCGCCGATGCGGCAGAGATAGCCGGACAGCCGGGTTCGCGGGAGCCGGGCCGCGGTGAGTCCGGGGTGAATGGCGCGCGCGGCGACGCCGAGGCAGCGATGCGGGCCCAGCGTGCGCAGGGCAGCGGGCAGAGTTCCGATGTTGGAGCACAGGATGTCTCGCTCGCCGGCTCCCTTGGACAACGCGTAGGCCCAGCGGTCGGGGATCACCTGGAGCAGTTCCTCGGGCAGGCCGCCGGGGCTGGACATGCGGCGCTCGTAGGCGGCGCGGGCCTTCTCCCGGATGGTCGAGGGGGTGTCGGCGCGATCGATGGCGATGGCGGTCATCGACAGATCGTTGTCGACCCTGGGTTCGTCGCGGGTGTCGACCGGAAGGCTGGCGTCGATCGTATCGGACCGGAATCCGCTGGCCCACAGCATGTTCGCGACCAACGCGATGAACAGGCTGTTGGCGGTGCCGTCCTGCCCGGCGGCCGCGTCGTCCCAATCGGCGACGGGGCATTGAAGTACCGCACTGTGCGTCCGAACCGGCGCGGCGGTGTGGTCTCGGCTCACGACCCGGGCCGGCTGATCGGGAATCCCGCGGCGCAACGCGTCGGCGGTCCCGCGCAACACGATCGACCATTGCCTTCGCGCATCGGCCCAGTCCGACCGGGGTGTCGTGAGCAGGCGCGACTCGTCGTGAGCGGTCAGGGAAGGGCCGCCGAGCGCGTCGTCCGCGGCGAGCACCAGGGCCCGACCGTCCGCCAATGCGTGCGAACAAGTAAGGGAGACAAGGGAACCGCCGTCATCCAGCGCGACCGCGGACAGTCGCCAGCCGGGACCGAACTCTGGGTCCAGGTCCGCACCCTGTGCGTCGGCCCACGCCATGATCGCGGCGGTGGGAATCGGCCGATCGGTGAGGGCTAGGGGATAGGCACGGGTATTCGGCTGCCAGGCCCGTCGGGCGCCGGGCACCCGCGGCCGAAGCACCCGCCGCCCCAACGGGCCCGTGCGCAATGCCGCGTGCACCGTGTGCAGCAGCGTCGGATCTATGCGGTCGGCGGTGCGCCACAGGCCTTGCAGCGCAATGGGGGTGCCCAGGCCACGATGGGTCCGCAGGAAGATCTCGTCGACCACGCTCAACCGGCCCATCGGGCGCACGCCTACACCTCGCTCTCGACCGTGTTCGATTCCCTTGTCGTCGTGCTTGTTTCGGTGGGTCTGCTCAGGCCTGCGCGCCGTGCCTGCCCGCGCCCGCGGCGAAGCGTTGCGCTCCCTCCAGGGCGCCGTTGGTGAGCGCGGTGATGCCGTGCTTCAGCTCGTTGCGCAGCGCGGTCTCCTCGTCCATGCCGTCCTGCTCCAGCAGCGACATCCGATCCGAGCGCAGGCAGGCCTGCGGCAGCGCGGCCAGCTCGGCGGCGAGCTGTTCTGCGGCAGCGCGGGCTTCGCCGGTCGGGACCACCCGGTTCGCCAGGCCGATCTGCAAGGCCTCGGTGGCGTCGACGGGCCGGCCGGTGAGCACCAGGTCCATGGCGCGGCTGCTGCCGATGAGCCGCGGCAGGCGCAACGTGCCGCCGTCGATCAGCGGCACGCCCCAGCGGCGACAGAACACGCCGAAGACGCTGTCCTGCTCGGCAACTCGCAGATCGCACCACAGCGCCAGCTCGAGCCCGCCCGCGACCGCGTACCCGGAGACGGCGGCGATCACCGGCTTGGACAGTCGCATCCTGGTCGGCCCCATCGGGCCGTCGCCGTCCTCGGTGACCTGATTGGAGCGCTCGGTGCCCAACGCCTTGAGGTCGGCGCCCGCGCAGAAGGTGCCGTCGTCGCCCCAGAGCACCGCCACCGCGGCGTCGGGATCGGCGTCGAACGCACGGAAGGCGTCGGCCAGGGCCGCGGCGGTCGGTCCGTCGACCGCGTTGCGTGCCTCGGGACGATGCAGGATGACGGTGGTCACCGGTCCGCTGCGCTCGATTCGCACACTCATGACAACCCCTCACAGGCTCGCTCGATCACGATCCTGACCATACGCCGTAAAACCCCTCTTGTGGCAAGAAATGAATTCATGGTTCACTTCTTGGGTGGTCTACCGCAGAACCCCCGCAGTGCAGGCCCGCCTGGACGCGCAGGCGGGGCTGATCGTGCAGGCCGCGACCAAGGTGTTGTCCAGCGCGGGCTACGCCGGGCTGTCCATGGCGGCCGTCGCCGCGGCGGCGGGCGTGGCCACCGGAACCGTCTACAAGAACTTCGCGGGCAAGACCGAACTGATCACCGCGGTGTTCCGCAAGGTGGTCGCCAGGGAGGTTGCCGCCGTCGCCGCCGCGAGCGCCGACGGCACCGCGATCGAACGGGTGACCGCCGCGGTGGAGACCTTCGCCGGGCGTGCGCTGAAGAATCCGAAGCTCGCCTATGTGCTGCTCGTCGAGCCGGTGGACACCGTGGTCGACGCGGAACGCCTGCACTTCCGCCGCGCCTTCGCCGAAGCCTTCGAATCGGCGGTCGCGGAGGGCGTTTCGTGTGGTGAGCTGCCCGCGCAGGACGCCCGCATGAGCGCGGCCGCGCTGGTCGGCGCGATCGGCGAGGTGCTGGTCGGCCCGCTCGCCTCGGCACCGCACGGGGAATCCGTTGTCCCCGAACTCATTACCTTCGCCCTGCGCGCGCTCGGCGTGCAGTCGAGCGCGACCGCTCGGCCGGAATCAGGAGTATCCGATGCAGACGCATGAAGTCTTCAACCAGGTCCCCGACATCGCGCCGTTCGATGTCGCGCGCAATCCGGCGCTGATCGAGGGACTGCACCGCGAGGGTGCGGGCTGGGCCGAGGCCGAGGTGCGCGAACTCGGTGTGCTCGCAGGCGGTTCCGCGGCGCAGGAGTGGGGGCGGATCGCCAACGAGTACCCGCCGGTGCTGCGCACGCACGACCGCTACGGCCATCGCATCGACGAGGTCGAGTTCCACCCGCACTGGCACGACCTGATGAATGTCGCGGTGTCCCATGGCCTGCACGGTTCCCCCTGGTTGGACGACCGGCCGGGTGCGCACGTCGCCCGCGCGGCGAAGTTCTTCACCTGGGGCGCCGTCGAGGCCGGCCACATGTGTCCCATCTCCATGACCTACGCCGTGGTGCCCGCGTTGCGGCACAACCGGGAACTCTCGGCGAAGTACGAGCCGCTGCTCGGCTCCCGGGTGTACGACTTCGGCCTGCGTGCGCCCGCGTCGAAGGCCGGCTTGATCGCGGGCATGTCGATGACCGAGAAGCAGGGCGGCTCCGATGTCCGCGCCAATACCACCACGGCGACACCGCAACCCGACGGCTCGTACCGGATCGTGGGGCACAAGTGGTTCACCTCGGCGCCCATGTCGGACATGTTCCTGACGCTGGCCCAGGCCCCCGGCGGACTGTCCTGCTTCCTGCTGACCAGGGTGCTGCCGGACGGCACGCGCAACCCCATCCGCATCCAACGGCTCAAGGACAAGCTGGGCAACAAGTCCAACGCCTCCTCGGAGATCGAGTACGAGAACGCCACCGGCTGGCTGGTCGGCGCGGAGGGCGCCGGGGTGAAGACCATCATCGAGATGGTGAACATGACCAGGCTGGACTGCGTGATCGGCTCGGCCACCGGCATGCGCACCGGCGTGGTGTTCGCCGCGCACCACGCGCGGCATCGAGAAGCGTTCGGCGCCAAGCTGATCGATCAACCGGCGATGCGTAACGTGCTGGCGGACTTGGTGATCGAGTCCGACGCCGCGACCACCGTGATGATGCGGCTGGCCGGCGCCACCGACCGGGCGAGCCGGGATCCCGCCGAGGCGGCGCTGCGGCGAATCGCGTTGGCGGTGACCAAGTATTGGGTGTGCAAGCGGGCGCCCGCGCACGCGGCGGAGGCCCTGGAGTGCTTCGGCGGCAACGGTTATGCCGAGGAGTCGGGCATGCCGCGGCTCTATCGGGAGGCCCCGCTGATGTCGATCTGGGAAGGCTCCGGCAATGTCGCGGCGCTGGACGCGTTGCGCGCCATGGGTCGTCAGCCGGAGACGGTCGAGGCCTACTTCAACGAGGTGTCGCTGGCCAGGGGCGCGAATCCGCGGCTGGACGACGCCATCGCCCGGGTCGGCAAGGAACTGTCCGACCTCAGCGACATCGAGTTCCGCGCGCGCCGGATCGTCGAGCTCATGGCTCTGGTATTACAAGGGGCGCAACTGGTTCGGCATGGCCATCCGGCGGTCGCGGACGCGTTCTGCGCGACCAGGCTCGGTGACGATTGGGGCATCGCGTTCGGCACCCTGCCGACCGGTGTCGATACCGGTGCCATCCTGGAACGGGCGTTGGTCTGAGCTTCGTTTGATTCGAAATAGACTGGGTTACAGGAGTTCTGGAGGAATCGCGACCGATATCGTCGATCTCGTCCGCGATCATGAAGGCGTGGATGGGGATCGGCATACGGTGTCGAAATGTGTTCTCCCTGAAGATGTTAGGCATGCGTACGTCCGCCGCTGCGGCGGATCGACGCAATTGCACTGCGGGTAACTCCCCGCTTTGCGCATTGTCCGCGAATTCGTAAGATATTCGCGCATAACATTTTAAGAGCACATTGCACCGATAGCCAATGGATTACTGGGCTATTCACCGCCTTTCCCCAGTCTCGTCTCCAGTCGAGTTGGCCGCTCGTATGTGGTTCTACTTGGTCATGAAACCCACACATAAACGGGCGGGTCGAAATACCGCCTTTGCGATAATTGCTGTCGGGGCAATGATCTTCGCGTCCGGCCCAGGGGCCAGCGGAGCGCCGCCGACCAGTCCATCCGCACCCTCGGGTTCCGACCTTTCCTCCGTGCCGAAAGAGGTGACGACGGATCAGCAGGGTTCCGTTCAGCAGGTGGTCCCGAAGGAGCCGATCAAGACGCCGGCGGGAACGGCTGCCGAGGCGCCGGCCGCGGCGCAGGCGCACGCGAACGGTGTGCAGAAGGCGCTCGGCGGCAATGGCGATACCGCGGGCAACCTGGTCGTGGAGTCTGTGTTCCAGGTCGGTGAGGGGTCCACAGTCCGGTTGCGCCAGGAGATCGACAAGGTACCGGTGTTCGGCGCCTCGGCGGCCCAGTCGCTGGCCGCCGACGGTTCGCTCCTCTCCGTGACCGGCTCGCTGTCGAAGAAGTCGCAGGGCAAGTACTCCAGCACGGCCCCCTCGGCCGCGGTGCAGGCGACCGCGCTGAAGAAGGTCGCCGAGCAGAGCAAAGCCGCGCCGGACCAGCTCTCCGTCACCGAGACGAAGGCCTACTGGTACGACTCGAAGCTGGCCGCCAAGGACGAGGCGCAGAGCACCGCGGTCCCGGCCTTCAAAGTCGACATCACCGGCCTGAGCGCCGACAAGAAGGGCGAGCCCGCGACCTGGGTCGTCTTCGTCGACGCGAACAGCACCGGCAAGGTGCTCGACAGCTGGAGCGAGACCAAGCACCTCAACCGGGTCGTGTGTGACAACGCGAACCGGCGCATCGACCCCAACCGGGCCGGCTGCGGCACCGGCAGCATCCGCTCCACCAGGTCGGAAGGGCAGCCGGCCAGCGGAATCGCGGACGTCGACAAGATCTACGACTACCTGGGCAACACCGAGCGGTTCTACGCCCAGTACACCAAGGTGGCGAACCTGACCAACCTGATCGGCTCCGACACCGGAGACGGCAAGGGTAAGGCGCTGCGCGCCACCGTCCGGCTCTGCACCACCACCGAGTGCCCGTACCAGAACGCCTTCTGGTCCGGCAGCTACATGGCCTACGGTTCGGGTCTGACCACCGAGGACATCACCGCGCACGAGCTCACCCACGGCGTCACCCAGAACACCAACGGTCTGGTCTACCGCAACGAGCCCGGCGCGATCAACGAGTCAATGTCCGATGTGTTCGGCGAGCTCACCTTCCTGGTCGACACCGCCAACACCTGCAACACCCCGGCCAACCGGTGGAAGCTCGGCGTGTGCAGCTCGATCGGCGTGATCCGGGACATGAAGAACCCGAACGCGTACCAGGATCCCGACACCTACCGCGGCACCTACTGGTACTCCGGTAGCGGCGACAGCGGCGGCGTCCACACCAACAGCGGGGTGGGCAACCGCACCGCGTCGCTCATCACCGACGGTGGCACCCTCAACGGCGTGACCGTCACCGGGCTCGGCATCACCAAGACCGCCGCGCTGTACTGGACCACGCAGACCCTGCTGTCGTCCAATTCCAACTACGGCGCATTGTCCAGCGCGCTGAAGAACGCGTGCAACACCAATGTCCGGAACAACACCGCGGGCACCACGGCCGCTGACTGCGTCCAGGTGGCCAATGCCACCAAGGCGACCAAGCTGCCGCAACTGGCGACTCGCGACTAACTATCACTATCTAGATACCGGACGTCTCACCGGGCTCATTCACGGGCCCGGTGAGACGCCATTTCGGGTCAGGGCGCGATTCGGTCCAGCACTCGTTCGACGAGCGCGGTATCGCAATGTTCGATCACCTCGGTCAATTGCCCGTCGGTTACCCGGAAAATGAAGCAGTAGGTTTGGTCGTATCGCTCGCCGCGCGTGGTGACGCCGTGCCCGCGGGCCTGCACGACGACGCGTTCCGCCGCCGCGACGACGAAGTCCGCGGCGACCCGGTATTCGGTGAACTGGGCCATCAGCGGTCGCAGGAGCCCGTTCAGCACAACGGCTTTCGATTCCCAGACGCCACTCCACGACCAGTCGCCGGGGAATACCCAGCGGAACTCCTCCGCCATCGCCTCGCCCAACGCGGCGGTGTTGCCCGCGGCCATCTGCTCGAAGATGTGCTCCAGCAGTTTCTCGTTCTCGATCGCACTCACCCGGTCGACGCTATGAGCGACTCATCGGTGTCACAAGCGAGGATCCGGCATACGCGGTGTGCGCGATTCGCATGGGTCCGGCGTGCCGGTCCTCGCCGTGCGACCCGGCAGTACAGTGACTTCGATGGACGGGGCGTACGCCGAAACATCGTTGAGCGCGCTGGTCCGGCGGGTGCGCGAGCACGCGGCCGGCCGCGACGGCCGCTATCTGCTCGGCATCGTCGGGCCGCCGGGGGCGGGGAAGTCCACCCTGTCGGTGCGGTTGCGCGATGCGCTCAATGCCGAGTCGCCGATCGCCGAGATCGCGCCGATGGACGGCTATCACCTGACGAACGCGCAGTTGGACGCCGCGGGAAGCCTTGCGCGCAAAGGGGAACCGGACACCTTCGATACCGCGGCCTTCCTCGCCAACCTGCGCAGGCTCCGGGATGCGCCGATCGGTGAGCCGGTGCCGTGGCCGGTCTTCGACCGCGCCGTGCCCGATCCGATCCCCGCGGGCCTGGTCTTCGAGCGGCAGACGATCGTGCTCACCGAGGGAAACTATCTGCTGCTCGACGATATCGGCGACCGGGAATGGTCGGCGGTGCGCAAACTACTGGACGAATGCTGGTACCTGGACGCGGCACGCGAACTGCTCGAGCGCCGTTTGCTGCGCCGTCACATTCGCGGCGGTCGCACGCCGGCGGCCGCCCGGAGGAAGGTGCACGAGAGCGATCTGCGCAACGCCGACCTGATCGACGCCACCAAGGCGCGTGCCGATCTGGTGCTGCGTCAGCGCGGCCGGCGCTACGAGGTGCGGCGCTGAGCGGCTACTTCTTCGCGCGGTACCAGCGGATGAGCGCGTCGGTGGACGAATCTCCCTGTGGCTCAGGCTCTTCGGCGGAGGTCAGCAGCGGGGCCAGGGCCAGCGCCTGCTGCTTGCCGAGTTCCACACCCCACTGATCGAAGCTGTCGATACCCCAGATGGTGCCCTCGACGAACACCTGATGCTCATAGAGCGCGATCAACTGACCGACGACCGACGGCGTGAGCAGCGGCGCGAGGATCGTGGTGCTCGGCCGGTTGCCCGGCATCACCTTGTGCGGCACCACCTTCGGGTCGGTGCCCTCGGCGGCGATCTCCTCGGCGGTCTTGCCGAACGCGAGCACCTTCGTCTGCGCGAACAGGTTGCTCATCAGCAGATCGTGCATGCTGCCGGTGCCGTCGCGGGTGGGCAGATCGTCGGTGGGACGGGCGAAGCCGATGAAGTCCGCCGGGATGAGCCGGGTGCCCTGGTGCAGCAGTTGATAGAAGGCGTGCTGGCCGTTGGTTCCCGGCTCGCCCCAGAAGATTTCGCCGGTGGAGGTGGTGACCGGGCTGCCGTCGGCGCGCACCGACTTGCCGTTCGACTCCATCGTCAGCTGCTGCAGGTAGGCCGGGAAGCGGGCCAGGTCGTTCGAATAGGGCAGCACCGCACGGGATTCCGCGCCGAAGAAGTTGGAGTACCAGACGCCGAGCAGACCGAGCAGCACCGGCGCGTTCGCCTCGAGCGGCGCGTTCGCGAAATGCTCGTCCACGGCGTGCATTCCGGCGAGGAACTCGGCGAAGCGTTCCCGCCCGATGGTGGCCATCACCGAGAGGCCGATCGCGGAATCCACCGAATAGCGCCCGCCGACCCAGTCCCAGAAGCCGAACATGTTGGCCGTGTCGATGCCGAACTCGGCCACCTTCTCGGCGTTGGTCGAGACGGCGACGAAGTGCTTGGCCACCGCGTCCTCGCCGAGCGCACCGACCAGCCAGCGCCGGGCGGCGGTCGCGTTGGTCAAGGTCTCCAGAGTGGAGAAGGTTTTCGAGGCGACGATGAAAAGCGTTGTGGCAGGGTCGAGTCCGTCGAGCTTGGCGACCAGGTCGGCCGGGTCGACATTGGAGACGAACCGGGCGCTGATGCCTGCGTCGACGTAGTGGCGCAGCGCCTGGTAGACCATCACCGGCCCGAGATCGGAGCCGCCGATGCCGATGTTGACCACGGTGCTGATGCGTTCGCCGGTGGCGCCGCGCCATTCGCCGGAGCGCAGGGCGTCGGTGAACTCACCCATCCGCGCCAGCACCTCGTGCACCTGGGCGCTCGCGTCGACGCCGTCCACCAGCACCGGCTCGCCCGCGGGCGCGCGCAACGCGATGTGCGCGACCGCGCGGTCCTCCGAGGTGTTGATGTGCTCGCCCCGGTACATCGCGTCCCTGCGCTCGGCGACCTTCGCCTCGCGCGCCAATTCGACGAGCAGATCCAGGGTTTCCCTGGTGACGCGGTGCTTGCTGTAATCGATGTGCAGATCCGCCACGTCGAGGGTCAGTGCACGGCCGCGCGACGGATCGTCGGCGAACAACTCGCGCAGGTGCCGCCCCGCGATCGCGTCGAAGTGCTCGTGCAGTTTCCGCCAGGCCGCCGTCGCGGTGATGTCGCTGCTCACGCTCGCCGAGGTTACTCACCGCCGGAGCGCCGCGCACGGCAAACACCCCCGCGGACTCGGTGAGAACCGGCGCGACGCGGCCTACGCTGGCACTCATGGTGTCCGAACGCGAAGTTCTCGAATCCGTCCCGACGCAGCTATGGATCGGTGGGCCGGTGGCCGCCACCGGTGGTGGCACCTTCCCGGTGCACAACCCGGCCACCGGGGAGGTGCTGACCGAGGTCGCCGACGCGACCCCCGAAGACGCGGTGCGCGCGCTGGACGCGGCCGTCGCGGTGCAGGCCGACTGGGCCGCGCGCCCGTCGCGTGAGCGCGGCGAGATCCTGCGCGCCGTCTTCGAACAGATCACCGCGCGGGCCGAGGAATTCGCGCTGCTGATGACCCTGGAAATGGGCAAGGCGCTGCCGGAGAGCCGCAACGAGGTGAAGTACGGCGCGGAGTTCTTCCGCTGGTTCAGCGAGGAGGCCGTCCGGGTGCACGGGCGCTACCTGCACGCCCCGTCCGGCACCGGCCGGATCATGGTGCACAAGCAGCCGGTCGGGCCGTGCCTGGCGATCACCCCCTGGAACTTCCCCCTGGCGATGGGTACCCGCAAGATCGGTCCCGCGCTGGCGGCAGGCTGCACGATGATCGTCAAGCCCGCCTCCGCGACCCCGCTGACCATGCTGCTGCTGGCCAAGCTGTGCGGCGAGGCCGGACTGCCCGACGGGGTGCTCTCGGTGATCACCTCGAGCCATTCCGGCGCGGTGACCCAGCCGCTGCTCGACGATCCGCGGCTGCGCAAGCTGACCTTCACCGGCTCCACCGAGGTCGGCAAGAAACTCGTGGAGAAGTCGGCGAACGGGCTGCTGCGCACGTCGATGGAGCTGGGCGGGAACGCGCCGTTCGTGGTGTTCGACGACGCCGATATCGACGCGGCCGTGCAGGGCGCGATGCTGGCCAAGCTGCGCAACGGCGGCGAGGCGTGCACCGCGGCCAACCGGTTCCACGTGCAGAACGGGGTGCTGGAGGAGTTCACCGGCAAGTTCGTCGAGGCGATGTCGAACAGCGTGGTCCTCGGCCCCGGCACCGATGCCGGCACCACGCTGGGCCCGCTGATCAGCGAGGAGCAGCTCAACATCGTCAGTGAGCTGGTCGAGGACGCGGTCTCGGTCGGGGCCAAGGTCCGCCTCGGCGGCAAGGCTCCCGGTGGGCCCGGCTGGTTCTATCCGGCCACCATCCTCAGCGAGGTGCCCGCGCAGGCCAGGATCCTGTGCGAAGAGGTGTTCGGCCCGGTCGCGCCGATTGTCGGCTTCGCCACCGAGGAGGAGGGCATCGCCGCGGCGAACGACACCGAATTCGGTCTGGTCAGCTACGTCTACACCCGTGACCTGGACCGCGCGCTGCGCGTCGCCGAGGGGCTGGAATCCGGCATGGTCGGCGTCAACCGCGGCGTAATCTCCGACCCCGCAGCGCCTTTCGGCGGCGTCAAGGCCTCCGGCTTCGGGCGGGAAGGCGGCACCGAGGGCATCGAGGAATACCTCTCCACCAAGTACATCGCGCTCAGCTGAGCTGAGGCGGAGACGAAACGACCGCCCCGGGGTGATGAACACCCGGGGCGGCCTTGGGGATGCGGTTGTCGTTCTCAGTGCCGCATGGGTCTATGGCCGCGTCCAGCGGCAGACAGGGGGAGGGGCCGTCAGTGGCCGAGGCGGCCGCGGCCGAGGCGCAGCAGGAGCATCGCGAGCGTGTGGCCTTCCTGGCCCAGTTCGCTGAATCGCTCCAGCACCTTCATCTCGCGGTTGTGCACGAGGCGGGGCCCGCCAGAGGCCATGCGGGTACGACCGATGATCCGGGAGACCTCCGTGCGGCGCTTGATGGCGGCGAGGATCTCGGCATCGAGGCGGTCGATCTCCTTACGGAGCTTGTCGATCTCCGCGTCGCTCTGCGGCAACGCCGAATCGGACCCGGTCGTCGTGGCGGGGGTGCTCATCATTCATCTCCTCGTGTCAGAACATGGATCGGCGGGTGAGCCCGGCTCGTTACCGATCGGTTCTTTCACCGTGAAACAGACCTGGTAGGGCCATCGAATTGTCCCCCAGGATGGTGCGCTCAGATAGAGGGGCCGCGATCACGATATCCGGTCGTTAACCGAAACGGATGTATCGCGCGGGCACTCATCATGTCGCCAGTCTGCCACGGGTCAGTAGGTATGCAAAACATTTCGTTTTGTGAATCTGCTGAGAAGACGGGCGCGGTTTCCGCGCGGCGCCCACCTGGCGAGTTCGCCCCGCGTTCACCGGAGCGGTGCCGATCTGTCATGGAGACTACCCGGGGCTTCAACTCTGTCGGTGCGCGCCGGTAGCGTGGATGGGCGATGGACATCACGGTGGCTCCCAAGACGCAGGCCGGTCGCGCCCTGCAGCCGGATTCGATGCAAAACCCGCAGGTCACCGGTGGTAACGCCGATGCAGCGGACAAGCCTGTGGAGGAGGTGCGTGCGGTGCGGGAACCCCAGCGGGCCGCTGTCCCTGAGCCGCCGCCGTCCGCCACCGAACTCGAACAACGGCGTGTCGAACGGGAGCGTCGGCGCGCCGCGGAAGCCGAGCAACTGCTCGACGGCCTGAACCCGCAGCAGCGTGCCGCCGTTGTGCACAGTGGCGCACCGCTGCTCATCGTGGCCGGCGCCGGTTCGGGCAAGACCGCGGTGCTCACCCGCCGCATCGCCTACCTGCTCGCCGCGCGCGGCGTGACCCCGGGGCAGATTCTCGCGATCACGTTCACCAACAAGGCTGCTGCGGAGATGCGGGAGCGGGTGAGCGGACTGGTCGGTCCGCGGGCGAACAACATGTGGGTATCCACATTCCACTCCAGTTGTGTGCGCATCCTGCGCATGCAAGCCGCCCTGTTGCCCGGCCTGAATTCGAATTTCTCCATCTACGATGCCGATGATTCGCGGCGACTGCTCACGATGATCAGTCGCGACCTGGACATCGATACGAAGAAATACACCGCGCGGCTGCTGTCCACCGCGATCTCGAATCTGAAGAACGAGCTGATCGGGCCGCAACAGGCGGTCGCGGATGCCGAGTCCGACGAAACCGAACTGCCGGGCCTGGTGGCCCGCGTCTACACCGAGTATCAGCGGCGGCTGCGCGCGGCGAACGCGCTGGACTTCGACGATCTGATCGGCGAGACGGTGGCGCTGCTGCAACAGCATCCGCAGGTCGCCGAGTACTACCGGCGCCGGTTCCGGCACGTGCTGGTCGACGAATACCAGGACACCAACCACGCGCAGTACGTGCTGGTGCGCGAGCTGGTCGGTCATCATCGGGAAGAGCAGACCGAGGATCAGGCGCCGCCGAGCGAGCTGTGCGTGGTCGGCGACGCGGATCAGTCCATCTACGCCTTCCGCGGCGCCACCATCCGCAATATCGAGGAGTTCGAGCGCGACTTCCCGGACGCGGAAACCATTCTGCTGGAACAGAACTACCGCTCCACCCAGCACATCCTGTCCGCCGCCAACGCGGTGATCTCGCGCAACGAGAACCGGCGGGACAAGAAGCTGTGGACCGATTCCGGCGAGGGCGACCTGATCACCGGCTACGTCGCGGACAACGAGCACGACGAGGCCTCGTTCGTGGCGCGGGAGATCGACAAGCTGGTCGACCAGGGCGAGGCCAACTACGGCGACGTCGCGGTGTTCTACCGGACCAACAACAATTCGCGCGCGCTGGAAGAGATCTTCATCCGGATGGGGCTGCCGTACAAGGTGGTCGGCGGCGTCCGGTTCTACGAGCGCAAGGAGGTGCGCGACATCGTCGCCTACCTGCGGGTGCTGGAGAACCCCGAGGACGCGGTGAGCGTGCGCCGGATCCTGAACACGCCGCGCCGCGGCATCGGCGACCGGGCCGAGGCCTGTGTGGCGGTGCACGCCGAGCAGCGGGGAATCGGTTTCGCCGCGGCGCTGCGGGACGCGGCCGACGGCAAGGTCGCGCTGCTGAACACCCGGGCGCAGCGGCAGATCGCCGGATTCCTCGATCTGCTGGACGAGATCCGGGCGGCGGGCGTCCAGGAAGATCTGGACTTCCCCGACGTCGGCAATGTGGTCGACGCGGTGCTGGAGCGCACCGGGTACCGGGCCGAGCTGGAGGCGTCCGACGACCCGCAGGACGGCGCGCGTCTGGACAATCTGAACGAACTGGTCAGCGTCGCAAGGGAATTCAGTTCCGAAGCGCACAACAACGCGGAGGCGGCCAGGGAAGAGGGGCTGGTGCCGGAGGCGGCCGAGGGTGAACCGGATCCCGGCTCGCTCGCCGCGTTCCTGGAGCGGGTCTCGCTGGTGGCCGACACCGATCAGATCCCGGACGAGGGCACCGGTGTGGTGACCATGATGACCCTGCACACCGCCAAGGGGCTGGAGTTCCCGGTCGTGTTCGTCACCGGCTGGGAGGACGGGCAGTTCCCGCACATGCGCGCGCTCGGCGATCCGACCGAGCTGGCCGAGGAACGCCGGCTCGCCTACGTCGGCATCACCCGGGCCAGGAAGCGGCTGTACCTGACCCGCGCGGTGGTGCGATCCGGCTGGGGCCAGCCGGTATCGAATCCGGAATCCCGCTTCCTGCAAGAGATTCCGGATCACCTGATCGACTGGCGCCGGCTGGAGCCGACCGGTTCCGCGGCGACCCGCGGCATCCGCAGGCGCGGTGACGACGACCGCATGGAACGCGATTGGACCCGCGGCGACGGGTGGGCCGAGCAGCGCCCGGGCATCCGCAGCGAGCGCGGACGTCGTCCGGCCCCCGGCGGCGCGCCCGCCAGGAACAACGCCAATCTCGTTCTCGCCGTGGGCGACCGGGTGAGCGACGACAAGTACGGCCTCGGCAAGGTGGTCGCCGCAGAGGGCTTCGGCCCACTGGCCACGGTCACCATCGATTTCGGTAGCGCGGGCAAGATCCGGCTGATCCCGCAGTACAGCAGGACGTTGGTAAAGCTGTGACCGCGCCGCTTCCGTAGGGCTCGCCGATGGATACAGTCGCGCAGCACGTCCTGTGGTTGCTTCCGATGCTGTGGCTCGGCATGGTGCTGGCCATCTCGTTCCTGGAGGCGCCGCTGAAGTTCCGGGCGCCGGGAATCACCGTGGCGCTCGGGCTCGGCATCGGGCGGTTGGTGTTCCGGGCGTTGAACGTCGTCGAGACGGTGCTGGCCGTGTTTTTGGTGCTGGCGACACTGGTGGTCCTGCCCGCGGCTGGTACGTGGGCGTGGCTGGTCGCCGCGGTGGTGCTGCTGGCCGCGCAGGTCCTGCTGGTGCGGCCGCCGTTGAGCCGCCGGGCCGACCGGGTGCTGGCCGGGGAGCGGCTGCCGCGATCGCACGCGCACTTCTGGTACATCGGCCTCGAGGTGGCCAAAGTCGTCGCGCTGACCGGGTTGGCGATCGCGGCAGCCCCGTAGCTGCCCGCTCAGCGCGGCAAGAGGTCGGTCAGGGCCTCGTCCAGGGTGGGGTAGCGGAAGGTGAAGCCGCTCGCACGCAGCACTTCCGAGGTGGCGTGGCGGCCGGTGAGGCCTAGGGCGGGGTCGGTGCGGAGGAAGACGGCGCCGACCTTCAGGATTGCGGTCGGGGTCGGTGGGGCTGCCGGGCGGCGCAGGTGCCTGCGTAGCGCGGCCATCAGTTCCCGGTTGCGGACCGGGAAGTCGGTGGCGGCCACCAGGATTCCGTTGGGCAGCGTGACCTGGGGGTCGAGGCCGAGCGCGGCGCGCACGATGGCCAGCCAGTCCTCGACGTGAATCCAGCTGAAACACTGGTCGCCCGGGCCGACGCGTCCGCCGAGACCCGCCTTGGTCAGCTGGCCGAGGCGTTTCAGCGCGGGGGCCTGCGGGTCGAGCACGATCGAGGTGCGCAGGATGGTCGAGTGGGCGGCGTTCGCGCCGTCGAAGGCACGCTCCCACGGCTCGGCTACGCCGGTCATCTGCGGCAGGCCCACCGGTAGCGGAGTTGTTTCCGTGCAACGGGTTTCGCCCGCGTCCGACCAGATCGCCGTGGTGCTGGCCTGCACCCAGTAATCGATGGGACGGTCGAGGGTTGCGGCAGCGTCGACCAGTGCGCGGGTGGAATCGACTCGGCTGCTCCGCAATTGGTCGACATTGCGTTTGCTGGGGCGGCAGTCGACCAGTTTCCGGCCAGGTTGACGATCGCGGTCGGGCCCGGATTGCGCAGTGCGGCAACCCACTTGCCCACCGATCTACCGTCCCATTCGAGCTGATCGAACGGCAGTCCGGGGTCGCGTCGCCTGGTGAGGATGTTCACCCGGTGCCCGCGGCAGGTCAGGTCGGCGGCGATGTGCTTGCCCAATGCGCCGGTGCCACCGGCGATTACGACGGTGAGCGCGCGCTCCGCCGGTTCGATTCCGGCGAGCTGCGCCAGCCGCGCGAAGCAGACGCGCGCGTCGTGCTCCAGGAGCGACCCGACCGCCATCCTGGCGATCGACGCCGACGGCCCGCTGAAGGTCAGCGCCTGGGTGACCTCCGTACCGCCGTTGCGCGGCGTCAACGTCCAGGTCAGTCGCATCCGCCCGACCGGTTCCGGTTGTTCGATGCTCAGTTCCCGCCCGGGAACCAGCGTGCTGATGACGAACGGCGGCGCCGTCCGTCCATGCACTGCCTCGTAGACCCGCCCCCTAGGCAGGTAGTCACCCGTTGTCCCCACCGCAACCGGCCCTTGCAGCCGTACCGAGGTGACGCCCGCATTCCATTCCGGCCACCGCGTCGGATCCCCCAGCACCCCCCACACGAGTTCCACTGGAAGCGCAATGAACTGGGTGTACATCGTTGTACGCGCCATAACCCAAACGCTAGCCCCGCCCAGCGCAGAGCAACACGTGCGCATCGTCACCGTCCCACGTCGCGCACCAACCGTGAACCTCACACCCCACTCGACCGTGCACAAACCCGACGACAGCCTGAACACCTTGTGCAGAACCAACCAGATCTGCGAGCCGCGATCAGATCCATGGCTCACATCGCCACTGATGTTCGCCCACAGGCATGCTCGTTCGCCCACCCACTCGACCTGCCACATACCTGGCAGCGGCCCGACTCCATGTGGAAGACCCGAACAGATCCGGAGGCTGCGATCGGCTCTGCCTGGTTCGTATCGCCGCCAGGCGCTTCGCCCACCTGCATGCTTGTTCGCACGTCTACTTGACCTGCCACATCCTCAGCACCAGTAGGAACCCCTTGTGAAGATCCGAGCAGATCTGGGAGACCGCGATCAGGTCCGCCGGTTCGGACTGCCAAGGGCGCTTCGCGTGAGCCCGTTAGCCCGCAATGGAACTGGCTTGTTCGGATTGCGACGGGCGTTGCGCACACGGCCTAGCCAGTGCGCGTACCTGGCAGCGCTGTCCGTATGCGAAGCCTCGATCATGCTTGCGAACAGACCACAGGGGAGCCGAACGCAAACCTGACCCCGCAGGGCGTGAGCATTCCCGCCAACCCGCTCGGAGGGTCCGCGAAACCTCCCGGAGGAGCGCGGAACAACGCAATCGCGTTGAGAACCCAGGCTGATGCCACGCGTTGGCGGGCAAGGGCTACGGGTCGCTTAGCCGACGGCGCCGTGGCCCGGTGCAAAAGAGCCTCGACCGCGTCTGCGAACAGAACGCGCGGGGAGCCGGAGACGAACCTGACGCCCGCAAGGGTGTGGGCATTCCCGTCAAAGCTTCGGATGGTCCGCCGAAACCTCCCGGAGGAGCGCGGAACAACGCAATCGCGTTGGGAACCGAGGCCTGATGCCACGCGTGGCGAGCAAAGGCTACGGGTCGACTACCCGACAGCCCCGTGGCTCCTGGGCAAAGCCCTCGACCGCGTCTGCGGACGGACCGCACGAGGAGCCGACCACGGCTCTCACGCCTGCAACCCGTCCGGGACGGAGCCCGGAACGGCTCAGTCGCGCTGGGAGCCGAGGCTGATGCCGCGGGTGGCGAGCCAGGGCAGGGGGTCGATCTTGTCCGTACCGTTCAACCACACCTCGAAGTGGCAGTGCGGGCCGGTGGAGAAGCCGCGGTTGCCGATCGTGGCGATCTGGTCGCCGGCCATCACTCGCTGGCCCTGCGACACCGTGGCCGTGTCGATGTGGCCGTAGATGGTGACGGTGCCGTCGTCGTGCAGCAGCCGGACCCACATGCCGAAGCCGGCGGCGGGGCCTGCCTCGATCACGGTGCCGTCGGCGACCGCGACGATCGGGGTGCCGATGGGGCCCGCGATGTCGACGCCGAGGTGCTGCACGCCCCAGCGGGCGCCGTAGCCGGAGGTGAAGGTGCCCGCGGCGAACTTGGTGAACAGCGGGCGCAGCTTCGCGGCTTCCTGGGCGGCCAGGTCTTCGGCGTACTTCTGGCCCTTTTGCAGGATGTCGTTGAAGGCACCGGGATTGAGCGCGCCCGAAACGTTGAGCACCTGTGGCGATTCCGTCGAGGCGCTCGGGTCGGCCAGGCTGACGGACTGCGCGGCGATCTCGTGGATCTGCCCGGCGGCCTCGTAGTCGACGGCCTGCGACGGCTGCTCGGGCGAGGCGAACGCGGCCTGTCCGGCGGCGACCACCGCACCGGCGGCGACCGCGGCGACCGCGGCGCGGCCCTTGAGGGCGGCCGGCGGTGCGGGAAGCCGGTGTGCGCCACCGCGCTTGGCGGCGCGTCGGCCGGGTATGACGGTGGGGGTGGCCGGGCGGTCCGGCTCGGTGTCGGACGCCCAGGATTCTTCCGGTGCCCAGCAGCCGGTGTCCGGTGCCTGATAGTCGTGCTCGCCCCAGGCCTCACCGGCATTCCAGGCTTCGCCGGCGTTCCAGGCGCCGCCGTCGGACCAGGAGTCCTGCGGGGCGGCCCACGAATCCTGCTGCGACCAGGAGTCGCCATAGCCGGAGCCGGCGTGGAAGTTGTAGTCGTCCTGCGGCGCGGCGGTGCCGTAATCGGCGTGCGGCGCGGCGCTGTAGTCGTCCTGCGGCCGGGCGGGCGCGGCGTTGTACAGCGAGTTCCGTTGCCGATCCACCGAGGGACCGGCAGGCCTGCCGTGCGAAGCCTGCGCGCCGAAGGCGTCGTCATCGTTGCGATAACGGTGTCCGGACTGAGCGCGATGTTCAGGAATAAGGGCGGAGCGATAGTTCATCGGCTGTGCCACATCGTGAAGCGGGAGATGTTCGCGAGGCCGAACGGCCAGCTGATCAGCGGCGTCGACGAGTCGTCTGCGGAACGGCTCTCCATCTGCGGAGTGCTGTGCTGCGTCAAGCTTGCCGTCCTCCTAGTCGTGACCGTGCTGTGACATCGACCGCAATGACGGTAACGAAACGATTGCAGGGTCCGCAAGCGCTGCGGCCCATCTGTCCGAACATGTGAGATTGATCACGGTAACACCACGGAATAACTATCTGTGCATTGGGCAAGCGAGGCGGCCCGATCCACGACGTTTTGTAGTAGATCCGGCCGTGTCCATGGGTTCTGACGCTCTACCTGGTGAGGTGTCAGCAACCTACTGATGAGTAGCGTTGGCCAGCGGTTTTCCCGCCGCGCGTATCGGCCCGTGACCTGCGCCACTTAGGATGAACGTGGCCGATTGGCCGTCCATGTGACTGATTAGAGTCCGACCCGACCCGCTTCCGACGTCGGGCCGCCAACAAAGACGTTGTCATCACAACGCAGACGAGACGGTGAGTACATGGATCTCTTCGAATATCAGGCGAAGGAGCTCTTCGTTAAGCACGGAGTGCCTTCGTCCGAGGGCCGCGTCACGGACACGGCCGAGGACGCCCGCGCCATCGCGGAGGAAATCGGCAAGCCGGTGATGGTCAAGGCTCAGGTCAAGGCCGGTGGCCGCGGCAAGGCCGGTGGCGTCAAGTACGCCGCCACCCCGGACGACGCGTTCACGCACGCGCAGAACATCCTCGGCCTGGATATCAAGGGCCACATCACCAAGAAGATCCTTGTCGCCGAAGCCAAGGACATCGCGGAGGAGTACTACATCTCCTTCCTGCTCGACCGGTCCAACCGCACCTACCTGGCCATGTGCTCGGTCGAGGGCGGCATGGAGATCGAAGAGGTCGCCGCGACCAAGCCGGAGCGCCTGGCCAAGGTCGCCGTCGACGCCGTCAAGGGTGTCGATCTCGCGTTCGCCCGCTCGATCGCCGAGCAGGGCCACCTCCCCGCCGAGGTGCTCGACGCCGCGGCCGTGACCATCCAGAAGCTGTGGGAGGTGTTCGTCAAGGAGGACGCCACCCTGGTGGAGGTCAACCCGCTGGTGCGCACCCCGCAGGACGAGATCCTCGCCCTCGACGGCAAGGTCACCCTGGACGAGAACGCCGAGTTCCGGCACCCGGATCACGAGGCCTTCGCGGACAAGGACGCGACCGATCCCCTGGAGCTCAAGGCCAAGGAGAACGACCTCAACTACGTCAAGCTCGACGGTGAGGTCGGCATCATCGGCAACGGCGCCGGTCTGGTCATGTCGACCCTGGACGTGGTCGCCTACGCGGGCGAGAACCACAACGGCGTCAAGCCGGCCAACTTCCTCGACATCGGCGGCGGCGCCTCGGCCGAGGTGATGGCCGCCGGCCTCGACGTCATCCTGGGTGACTCGCAGGTCAAGAGCGTGTTCGTGAACGTCTTCGGTGGCATCACCGCCTGTGACGCGGTCGCCAACGGCATCGTCAAGGCGCTGGAGATCCTCGGCGCCGAGGCGAACAAGCCGCTGGTCGTCCGTCTCGACGGCAACAAGGTGGACGAGGGTCGCCAGATTTTGGTCGACGCCGCGCACCCGCTGATCACGCTTGCGCAGACAATGGACGAAGGCGCCGACAAGGCCGCCGAACTGGCAGCGGCCAAGTAAGGAATCCGGAAATGTCTATCTTCCTCAACAAGGACTCGAAGGTCATCGTTCAGGGCATCACCGGCGGCGAGGGCACCAAGCACACCGCGCTGATGCTGAAGGCAGGCACCCAGGTCGTCGGCGGCGTCAACGCGCGCAAGGCGGGCACCACCGTCGCGCACACCGACAAGGACGGCAACGCGGTCGAGCTGCCGGTGTACGGCACCGTCGCCGAGGCGATCAAGGAGACCGGCGCCGACGTCTCCATCGCGTTCGTGCCGCCGAAGTTCGCCAAGGACGCCATCATCGAGGCCATCGACGCGGAGATCCCGCTGCTCGTGGTCATCACCGAGGGCATCCCGGTGCAGGACACCGCGTACGCGTGGGCCTACAACGTGGAGAAGGGCAACAAGACCCGGATCATCGGCCCGAACTGCCCCGGCATCATCACCCCCGGCGAGGCGCTGGTCGGCATCACCCCGGCCAACATCACCGGCAAGGGCCCGGTCGGCCTGGTCTCCAAGTCCGGCACCCTGACCTACCAGATGATGTACGAACTGCGTGACTTCGGCTTCTCCACCGCCATCGGCATCGGCGGCGACCCGGTCATCGGCACCACCCACATCGACGCCATCGAGGCGTTCGAGAAGGACCCGGAGACCAAGCTGATCGTGATGATCGGCGAGATCGGCGGCGACGCCGAGGAGCGGGCCGCGGCCTACATCAAGGCCAACGTCACCAAGCCGGTCGTCGGCTACGTCGCGGGCTTCACCGCGCCCGAGGGCAAGACCATGGGCCACGCCGGCGCCATCGTCTCCGGCTCGGCGGGCACCGCACAGGCGAAGAAGGACGCGCTGGAGGCGGCGGGCGTGAAGGTCGGCAAGACGCCGTCCGAGACCGCCGCGCTGGCTCGCGAGATCCTGGAGAAGGCAAGCGTCACCGCCTGATTCCGCGATATTGACCGAGGCCGCTTTCCGAGTCGGGAGGCGGCCTTCGTCATGCCGGAAAGGCCGAAACGAAGGCCGCCTCCTGGTTCGCGCGGAGGCGGCCTTCGTCATGCGTGGCGGCGCGCTCAGCCAGGGCAGAAGCCGAGCGTCCTGACCAACCACTCGCAGAACTGTGCCATCGGACTCATGGTCGACACCTCCATTTCGTCTCCCGCTATGGATACGGGCCGGCTCGCCGTCTGGTTCACCGCGGCCCGCATCGGTATTCGAGGAGACGCGGACGTACCGGACAGGGCATGCTTAGCGCGTGGATGTGCTGGTGTTGGGTCCAGTGCAGGCGTGGGCCGACGGTGTCGCGGTGACCGTCGATCGGCCGCTGGAACGGGCAGTGTTGGTGCGGTTGGCCTTGGCCAACCGGGTACCGGTGCCGGATGGACGACTGGCCGAGGATTTGTGGGGGGCCGAGGTCGAGCGGCCGGTGCAGCGGTTGCGCGTGGTGGTGTCGCGCCTGCGGGCGGCGCTCGGGCCGTTGGCGGACGTCATCGGACGAACGCCGGCGGGGTATCAGGCGACCGTGTCGGCGGCGGATCTGCTGGCCGCGGAGGCGGCGGCGCAGCGGTTGCATACCGCCCGGCGCGGCGGGGACCACGCCGCCGTCGCGGCGGCGGCCAAGGAGGCGCTCGCGCTGTGGCGCGGGCACGCGCTGGCCGACCTGCGGTCGATCCCGTTCGCGGCGGCCGAGGGCGAGCGGCTCGATGATTGGCGGCTGTCGCTGACCGTGGCGGGGCTGGAGGCGAATCTCGAGCTCGGCGCGGCCGGTGAGGTGGTGACCGAGCTGACCGGGCTGGTCGCGCGGCATCCGCTGCACGAGCCGTTGTCGTGTCTGCTGGCGTTGGCGTTGTATCGGACCGGACGACAGGCCGACGCGCTGGAGCGGCTGGCCCGGCTGCGGCGGGCGTTGTCCGAGGAGCTCGGGGTCGATCCCGCGCCGGATACCAGCGCGTTGGAACTGCGCATCCTGGACCATGATCCGGCGTTGCGGGCGTCGGTCCCGCCGGTCGTCGCCGAGGTAGCCAAGCCGGCGGCGCCGGTCGGCGGCGATCCGGTCGAACCGGAACCGCAGTCTCGCCCCGCCCCGGTGGTGTCGGCCCCGATGACCAGCTTCGTCGGCCGCGGCCGGGAATTCGCCACGCTGACCACGCGGCTCGCCGAGCCCGGCCTGACCACGGTGGTCGGCGTCGCGGGCAGCGGAAAGTCGCGGCTCGCCGCCGAACTCGCGCGATCGATCGGGCAGTCCGGCCGCCCGGTCGTGCTGGTCGAGCTGGCGCCGCTCGGTCGCACCGAGGACGTCTTGCCCGCGGTGGCCGCCGCGCTCGAGGCGAACGGCCTGGCCGTGGACGGCGCGATCGATCCGAATGCTCCGCTGCCCGGGATCGTCGCCGCGCTCGATGGCGGCGCCGATCGCGAGCGCACGCTGCTGGTGCTCGACAACGCCGAGCACGTGCTCGCATCGGTCGCCGAATTGGTCACGGCAGTAACGGGATTCAGCGTGCTCGTCACCTCGCAGCAGCCGCTCGGCGTGCCGGGGGAGTCGGTGTATCCGCTCGGCCCGCTGGATCGCAGCGTCGGCGTCGCGTTGTTCATCGAACGGGCCGGGCTGCACGGGCTGGTGACGGCGGCCGAGCGCGACGAGCTGGTGGCGATCTGCGCGGCCGTGGACTGGCTGCCGCTGGGCATCGAGCTGGCCGCCGGTCTCACCAGAACCTTGACGATTTCCCAACTCGCCCAACGGATCGACGACCGGGTCCGGCTGTTGGTCGGCGGCGCGCGCGGTGCGGCGGGCGGGCGGCACACGAGTCTGCGGGTCGCGCTGGACTGGAGTCACGAACTGCTCGCCGAGCGGGAGCGGGCGGTCCTGCGCAGGCTCGGCGTGTTCGCCGGCGGATGCACCCTGGAGGCGGCCGAGGCGGTGGTGCCGGACGGCGAGCTGGAGCGCGGCGATATCGCACCGGCCATGGCGGATCTGGTGAACCGCAACCTCGTCACGGTGCAGACCGACGGTGCGACAAGACGTTTCACGTTGCTGGAGACGGTCCGGGACTACGCGCTGGCCCAGCTGGCGGAGGCGAACGAGATCGAGGAGCTGCGCGCTCGGCACCTGCTGTGGTGTCTGGACCTGGTGCGCACGATCGGCGCGCCGGACGATTTCGCCGCGGCCGAATCGGTGGCGGCGGTGTTCGCGGAATGGCCGAACATCCTGGCCGCCCTGGAGCGCGCCCCCGGAACATCAAGGGCCACGGACGGTTTGCGGCTCGCGGTGGAGATGCACGTGCCCTGGCTGGCCAGGGCCTGGTTCCGGGAGGCGCAGCGTCACTACGCGGCACTCACCGACGCGGCCGGCGTGGCCGCGCATGAACTCGCACAGGCCCTGAGCCACTACGGTTTTCACACCCTGATGACCGGTGATCTCGACTCCGCGGCAGTTCAACTGGCCAAGGCGGGCGAGCTGGCCGCTCCGCTCGACGATCCGGAACTCGGTCAAACGGTCCGCTACTACCAGGGCATCGTCGACATCGAACGGTGCAGGCTGCCGGAGGCCGTCGCCCGGCTGCGCGAGGGCGAGCGGCTGGCTGTGCGCGAGACCCAGGGCGCGTCCTTCGCCGACGCACTCGGCACCGCCCTGCTGTATTCGGGCGACCCGGCCGAGGCCCTCGCCGCCTACACCCGATCCAGCAAGGTCGACGCCGCGTACGCGGACGAGCACGGCCTGTCCCGCGGCTTGAGCAATCAGGCCAAGGCGCTGCTCGCCCTCGGCCGCGTCGACGAGGCCCTGGCCGCCGCCGAGGAATCCGACCGCTACGCCCGCCGCCTGGACGACCGGCAGATCCTGCCGCTCAACGACCTCACCCGCGCGGCCGCCGCGCTGACCGCGGGCAGCCTCGACGCTGCCGAGTCGTACTGCCGCGCCGCCCTCGCGCACGAGGAGGACGCGACCGGCCTGGCCCGCATCGACCTCGCCGACGTGCTGCTCGCCCAGGGCGACGCCGCCGCGGCCAGGCAACTGCTGGACGAGTTCTTCGCCGCCGAACCGGGCGGTGTGCCGCTGCTGGCCGCCCGCGCGATCTCCGTGTCGCTGCTGCGCGCGGAGGGCGACGAGGCGGGCGCGCGAGCGCTGCTCGAACAGGTCCGCGCCGAGGTCGCGGTGGCCGGATTCGGCTGGCAGCGCTACACGGATCGGCTGGTCGATTCCGGTCTTCCGGCGTGAGATGCGGATGAAACCACGCTGAGACGGCCGGCCTGGAGTCTGGTCTTCGCAACGCACCACACCAGAGCAGAAAGCGAAGACCATGACCTCCACCCGCATCGCTGCCGTTCGCGGCGCTACGGCCGCCGCCCTGATCGTCGCGGGCCTGTTCGGCACCGGCATCCCCGCGTTCGCAGGCCCGTTCGACAGCGGCTCCGCGATCCCGTCCGTGCCCGGTGATCGCGGCCCGTTCGAGTACGAGTACCAGTGCCTGGCCCGCGGGAACGCAGGCGTCGAGCACGGCGAATGGCCCGATTACGACTGCGTGGGCAGCTACGGCGCCTGGCAGCTCATCCCCCGATACTGACCCGCTCACCACCGAAGGACGAATCATCATGACCAGCACCCGCATCGCCGCCGTCGCCGCGATCACCTTCCTCGGCTTCCTCGGCGCCGGACTCGCCGACGGGGTCGCCTCGGCCGACCCGGCACCCGGCCGCCTCGGCCCGTACGACGCGCTCTACACCTGCGAGCGAGAGGGCAATATCGGCATGGAGAACGGCGAATGGGCCGACTACAACTGCGAGGGCGCCCCGGGATCGTGGCGCATCGTGCCGCAGTACTGATCGCCTCGGTCCCGGCCCGGAGTCCCCCGCAACCGCGTGGCTCCGGGCCGAATGCATTCCGGGGAAAGCCCTTCCGAATGGTGGTGCTAGCAGCCGGCAAACCACCTGCGACCTGGTGCGTAGGGGCTGATAAGGCGCTGAGAGGCTCCGGTTGAGGGTGACCTGGGCCGATGCGTGCAGTAGCGTCAGGTGCAGATCCAGCAGTTGAAGACCACGTATGACTCGACCTAGGAGACGACGACATGTCATACCCGTCCGGGGGCTCCGGGTACAACACACCCGCGCCCTCCACCCCGTCCAGCCAACCTTCGACGGCGGGTGGCGCCAGTTCCGGTGCGAGCGCGACCGGTGCCGAGGCCAAGGGGCTGCCGTTCTTCCTGGTGGTCGGTGTCGCGGCGCTCGGCGTGATCAACTTCCTGCTCGGTTTCCTGCCCTACGTCGGCACCAAGGCGGTCGACTTCGGCGGCGCCAGGGTGGCCAGTAGCGAGACCGCGAGCCTGTTCGAGGCCGGCGGCGCGGCGCTGCTCGGCATCCTGTTGCTCGCCGGGCTGCTCGCCGGCCTGTCCGTGCTGCCCAAGCAGAGCTGGACGGGCGCGGCCGCCGCGGCCTCGCTCGCGGGTTTCCTCGCGCTGCTGCTGCACTCCTTCACGCTGTCCGACGGCATCGAGCTGAAGTGGGGCGCGTACGTCCTGCTGGTGCTGTCCTTCGCGCAGGCCGTGGTCGCGGTGGGCGCGGTGTTATTCGAGGCAGGCCTGATCAAGGCGCCGGCACCGCGACCGGCCGGCGCGCCGGCCGCGTTCGGGCAGGGCGGCGGCTATGGCCAGCAGCAGCCGGGGGCGTTCGGTCAGAGCCAGCCGGGCTACGGCCAGCAGCCGGGCTACGGCCAGGCTCAGCCGGGGCAGCAGCCCTACGGCCAGCAGTCGCCGTACGGTCAGCAGCCCGGTTACGGTGCGGCACAGCAGGCTTCGCCGTACGGCCAGAGCCAGCCGAGCCAGCCCGCGTACGGCCAGCAGGGCCAGGCCTACGCACAGCCCGGCTACGGTCAGCAGCCGCCGACCACCGCGTTCGGCGGGGCACAGCAGGCTTCGCCGTACGGCTCGCCGAGCGCCGCGCAGCCGCGCCCGGACGAGGGCGCCACCCAGCACTTCGGTTCCGCGCAGCAGCCGGCCCAGCAGTCGCCGTACGGTTCGTCGAACTACGCCCAGCCGGGCCAGCAGGCCGCGCAGCCGGGCCAGCCGTTCGGCGGCGAGCAGGGCGGCGACCCGGCCAACGACGCGACCCAGGCGTTCCGTCCGTCCGACGACAAGAAGTAACGGTCCTTCCCCCCGGCGCGGTTTCATGCGGCGCGCCTGACCCGCTCGCGCCGGGGGAGCTGCCACGCTGAAACGTCATGAGTGAGCGTCAGCGAGTGAGTCAGGGATGCCGCGCGCCTGAGCGCACGATGGCGCCGAGCGTCAGCGAGGCGCGGACGTGAACTCCGCTCGAACCTCACTCGCGCGCCGGACAGATGGATCTCGCACTGTGCCCGAGCCGCACCCCGAGCCCGAAGCGGCCGGGTTTCTCTCGCTGACGCCGGAACGCGCCAGGGTTCTCGTCCTGGTCGCCGGGCGTCCGACCACCTACGCATTGACCGCGATCATCGTGCTGGTGCTCGCGACGCTGCTCACCTCGGGCAGCGATCTGGCCGGCACCTCCGGCGCGATCGCCGCGGGATGGCTCGGCGCGCACCAGGTTCCGCTGGTGATCGGCAAGACCTCGCTCGGCCTGCTCCCGCTGCTGCCCACCGCGCTGCTGGTCTGGCTGGCCGGCCGGGAATGCGCCCGCGCCGTCGAACCCGGTTGCACGCGCGCGGATCTCGGCTGGATCGTCGGCGCCGCGGTGGCCGGCCCGCTGCTGATCACGGCCATCTGCCTGGCGGTCGCCGAGGACGCGTCCGGCGTCGTCGCGCTGCAACCGCCGAACACGCTCGCCGCGTTCGCCTGGGTGGCCGCGCTGTATCTGGTCGCTGCCCTCGGTGGTATCGCGACCCGGACCCGGCGCGAGCTGTTCGTGCTGCTGCGCCTGCCCGAGTGGGCGATCTCCGGCATGTACGCCGCGGGCCGGGCGATGCTGCGCCTGCTCGGCTGCGCCACCGCGCTCATCGTGGTCTCGTTCCTGTTCCACATCCCGCGGATCGGCGACACGTACCACAGCGCGGGCAACGCCGCCGGGGTGATCGGGCTGACCCTGCTCTCGCTGGCCTACCTGCCGAATCTCGTGGTGCAGGCGGTGGGCGTGCTGGTCGGTGCCAGCGCGCAGATCGGGGTCGCGTCGTTCGGTGTGTTTTCCGTTGTGGGCGGGCCGATTCCGGCCGTGCCGCTGCTCGCCGCGGTGCCGACCGGCCCGGCCGCGGGCTGGTGGCCGGTGCTGCTGCTGATCCCGGCCGCGATCGGCGTGCTCGGCGGACTCGACCTGGCGCGCGGCTCGACCGACCGGATCGGCGCGCCCTGGGCGACGCTGTGCTCGGCCGGTCTGGCGGCCGTCGGGCTGTCGCTGCTCGGCGTGATCGCGGGCGGTGATCTGGGCACGTTCGGGCGGATCGGAATCGACCTGCCGATCTTCCTGCTGCTCACGTTCGCGTGGCTGGCCGTCCCCGGCTATGCCGGACTCGCGTTCGCGCGCTGGTTCCTGGTCCCGGTCGGCGCGCCGCCGGGCGACTACGCCGATCCGTACGACGAAGACGACTACTACGACGACGATTACGCGGACGACTACTACGCCGAGGACGACTACGCGGACAACCGCGACTACTTCGACAACGACTACGCCGACTACGACGGCCCGGACCTGGAAGTGGCGCTGGACGGCGAACTCGTGGAGGAACAGACCTCGATCGTCACCGTGCGCGCGGCGCACCCGAATACCACACCCGACATCGTCGACGCCGAGGTGGTCGAGGCGGACCTGCCGGAAAGTGACCGGGTCGACGGTCGTTAGGCTCTAACCCGGCGGAGCTCTTCCGTCCGCCATCCGATCGACTCGCAGGAGTAGAGCCCTGAGCTTGCCTACCTCGCCGTCTGCCGACCCCCAGTCGCCTTCGTGGTCCCCCGCCGCGGCCCCGGCGACCGTGGTCGTGCTCGCCTCGGGTACCGGATCGCTGTTGCGCGCGCTGCTCGACGCGGCGGCCGGCGCCGGCTTCCCGGCGAAGATCGTCGCCGTCGGCGTCGACCGGAACTGCGCGGCCACCGAGCACGCGGACGCCGCGGGCGTCGCGCACTTCAAGGTGGCGCTGAACGACTTTCCCGATCGGGCCGCCTGGGATGCCGCGCTGACCGACGCGGTCGCCGGCTACGCACCCGATCTCGTGGTCTCCGCCGGGTTCATGAAGATCCTCGGCCCCGCCTTCCTCGACCGGTTCGGCGGCCGGATCATCAACACCCACCCCGCGCTGCTGCCCGCCTTTCCCGGCGCGCACGGGGTGCGCGACGCGCTGGCCTACGGAGTGCGGGTCACCGGCTCGACCGTGCACCTGGTCGACGCGGGCGTCGACACCGGGCCGATCCTCGCGCAGGAGGCGGTGCCGGTGCTGCCCGATGACGACGAAGCCAGCCTGCATGAACGCATCAAGGTGGTGGAACGGCGGCTGCTCGCGCAGGTGGTCGCCGCCGTCGCCACGCGGGGCATTGTTTCCGACGGACGAAAGGCAGTAATCCCAGATGAGCGAGTTATCCGGTGAGTGACCGCAAGGAAATCAAGCGCGCGCTGGTGAGCGTGTACGACAAGACGGGGCTCATCGAGCTCGCGACCGGTCTGCACGCCGCGGGCATCGAGCTGGTCTCGACCGGTTCGACCGCGGGCAAGATCGCCGACGCGGGCATCCCGGTGACCAAGGTCGAAGACCTCACCGGCTTCCCGGAGACCCTCGAGGGACGGGTGAAGACGCTGCACCCGCGGGTGCACGCGGGCATCCTCGCCGACACACGCAAGCAGCAGCATCTCGACCAGCTGGTCGAGCTGGGTGTCGAGGCGTTCCAGCTGGTCGTGGTGAACCTCTACCCGTTCACCGAGACCGTGGCCAGCGGCGCGAGCCCGGACGAGTGCGTCGAGCAGATCGACATCGGCGGGCCGTCCATGGTGCGGGCCGCGGCGAAGAATCACCCGTCGGTCGCCGTGGTGGTCGACAGCGGCGACTACGACGAGGTGCTCGGCGCGGTGAAGTCCGGCGGCTTCACCCTGGCCGAACGGACGGCGTTGGCGGCCAAGGCTTTCCAGCACACCGCGAGTTATGACGTGGCGGTCGCGAGCTGGATGACGTCGGTGCTCGCGCCCGGTGTCGCGGCGCAGCCCGAGGGCAGCGGCGTGCAGTTCCCGGCCTGGCTCGGTGGCACCTGGGAGCGTTCCGCGGTGCTGCGCTACGGCGAGAACCCGCATCAGGCGGCCGCGCTGTACACCAACAACGACGGCAGTCTCGGCCTCGCGCAGGCCCGGCAGTTGCACGGCAAGGAGATGTCGTACAACAACTACACCGATGCCGACGCCGCCTGGCGAGCCGCCTATGACCACAGCGCGCCGACCGTCGCGATCATCAAGCACGCCAACCCCTGTGGCATCGCGATCGGCGCCGACATCGCCGAGGCGCACCGCAAGGCGCACGCCTGCGATCCGGTGAGCGCGTTCGGCGGCGTGATCGCGGCCAACCGCGAGGTCACCGTGGAGCTGGCCGAGCAGGTCGCGGAGATCTTCACCGAGGTGATCGTGGCCCCGGCGTTCGCCGACGGTGCGGTGGAAGTGTTGCAGCGCAAGAAGAATGTGCGCATCCTGATCGCCGAGCCGCCGCAGCGCGCCGGCGCCGAGCTGCGTCCGATCAGCGGCGGCGCGCTGCTGCAACAGCGCGACATCCTCGACGCCGCGGGCGACGACCCGGCCAACTGGACGCTGGCCACCGGCACCGCGGCCGACGCCGAGACCCTCGCCGATCTCGAATTCGCTTGGCGCGCCTGCCGCGCGGTGAAGTCCAACGCGATCCTGCTCGCGCACGACGGCGCCTCGGTCGGCGTCGGCATGGGCCAGGTCAACCGAGTGGACGCCGTGCAACTCGCCGTCCAGCGCGCCGGCGACCGAGCCAAAGG
>NZ_JBHTUR010000016.1:0-230243 GCF_042793755.1 Nocardia sp. NPDC056564 | reverse complement strand
TCAACCGGGGGGTATGAGAAGCCGGAACCAATAAACATATTGGCACTGACATTCATCGACACACTATTGAGTTCTCAAAGAACACACGCACACACTTCATCCCCGGCGCTAACCGGTTCGTCCGTGAGGCAACTGTTCCAGCCTAAACGGCATCTCCCACAGAGTCAAGTCCGTGTGATCACCTTAGGTTTCTATCTGACGGCCAGGCGCTCTCGTACTACCTCGTTTCCCAGTCCATCCGCTCAGCGTTTCCGCTGGGCTTCTCGGCTCCGGGTCGGTGTCCGTGTCGCTCTGACTCGAACTAAGTTACGCGGCGGATAACGCAGAGTCAAATCCGCTGTTCGAGCCGGTGTTTCCCCAGGTCAGAGCCGTGCGCCCGACCCGAACGGAAGCTTGAATCACAAGGATGTGATTCAAGCCACCGCGATCTTCATGCACCTGCCCGCAGTACCCCGGCGAGGTTCTTCTTCCCGCGCCGCAGCACCAGCCAGCGTCCGTGCAGGTAGTCACTGTCGGCAGGCGTCCATTCCAGATCCGAGACCCGCTCGTTGTTCACCGAGGCGCCGCCCTCGTTCACCGCGCGCCGGGCCGCACCGCGACTTTCGCTCAGTCCGGTGGCGACGAGCAGATCGACGATCGTGCTCGGCTCCCCCGCACCCAGCTCGGCCACCGCGGCCTCACGCAGCGCGGCCCCCAGCGTCGGCTCGTCCAAGTCGCGGAGCTCGCCGCGCCCGAACAACGCCTGACTCGCCAACTGCACCGCGCTCGTATTCGCCTCGCCGTGCACCAGCGTGGTCATCTCCGCCGCCAGCTTGCGCTGCGCTTCCCGCGCGTGCGCCCGCTCGGCGGTGGCCTGCTCGAGCTCGGCCAGTTCGTCCTTCGACAGGAAGGTGAACCAGCGCAGGTACCGCATGACATCGGCGTCGGCCGTGTTCACGAAGTACTGGTACCAGGCGTACGGGCTGGTCATTTCCGGATCGAGCCACAGGCTGCCGCCGCCGGTCGACTTGCCGAACTTCTTGCCGTCGGCCGAGGTCACCAGCGGAACGGTGAGCGCGTGCACGGACGCGCCGTCGACCCGCCGGTTGAGTTCGACGCCGGCGATGATGTTGCCCCACTGATCGGAGCCGCCGACCTGCAACGTGCAGTCGTACTGACGCCGCAGCTGCAAGTAGTCGTTCGCCTGCAACAGCATGTAGCTGAACTCGGTGTAGGAGATGCCCTCCCCGTCGAGCCGCCGCTTGATGGTGTCGCGAGCCAGCATGACGTTCACCGAGAAGTGCTTGCCGATGTCCCGCAGGAAGTCGACGGCGGACAACTGCCCGGTCCAGTCCATGTTGTTCGCGATCACCGCACCGGTCGTCGGGTCGTCCAGGTCGACGAACCGTTGCAGCTGCGAACGGATGCGCCCGGCCCATTCCTGCACGGTATCGGTCGAGTTCATGGTGCGCTCGCCGACGTCGCGCGGATCGCCGATGAGTCCGGTGGCGCCGCCGGCCAGCACGATCGGCCGATTGCCCGCGCGCTGGAACCGCTTCAGCGCGAGCAGGGGAACCAGGTGGCCGGCGTGCAGGCTGGGCCCGGTGGGATCGAAACCGGCATAGACGGTCAACCGTCCCGCGTCCAGGGCCGCACGCAGGGCGTCCAGGTCGGTGGATTGCGCGATCAGTCCGCGCCAGGTCAATTCGTCGATGATGTCGCCGCTCACGGTGTCCCATCTTTCCGCACGGGTAGTAGGTGGTTGGACTGCACCTCAGTGTGTCGAGGTCAGCCGCCCCGCGTCGAACGGTTTACCCGTCGGCGGCGAAGCCGCGAACGAGAATCCGCACGGTCGCGGCGAACCGGGATTCGAAGTCGAGACCCGCACCCGTGGCCAGGGATTCGGCCAGCAATGGGTACGCCTGCGGGTCCGCCGCCGCCTGCGCGGCATCCGCCCGTTCGTGGCCGGGTGTGGTCCCGGCTTCGGCGAGGGTGTGTCCGATGACGAAGGTCATCACCGCGTTGATCACATCCATCGCCCGCCCGAGCGGCACACCCTGATCACACATCACCGCCAGGCCGGATTCCAGGATCCGATAGGCGCCGGGCGAATTGACCGGCCTGGTCGCGAGGATGCTCACGGCCGCCGGGTGGGCGAGCAGCGTCGCCCGGAGCCCGTGCGCCATCGCGGTCACGGCATCGGGCCACGGCCGATCGTCCGCGGGCAGCAACCCCGCCATCGACCGCTCGAGCAGCCGCTCGACCATCCCGTCCAGCAACGCGGCCTTGCTCGGCACGTAGTGGTACAGACTCATCCCGTCGACGCCCATCGCCGCACCGAGCTTGCGAGTCGACAGGGCGGTGAGCCCGTGTTCGCCGACGAAAGCGATCGCCGCGTCCAGGATCTTCTCCCTGGTGAGCCCGGCACGCGGGCGGGACCTTCGATCAACCACGCGACCATCCTCGCAGATTTTTCTTGCACTGCAAGAAAACTGTGGCTAGGTTTATCTTGCACTGCAAGATAAATCTGAAAGGCCCCCGAAGATGCTGATCGCCGCCATGTCTCGCCGCCTCAACGACGGCGTCGACTACGCCACTTTCCGCAAGGCATGGATCCCCGACGAGACCGTGCCCGGCGACCCACGCACCCGCGTACTCAGCGCGCTGAACCTCGACGACCCCCGCGAACTGTTCACCCTCGCCCTGATCGAGCACGCCGAGCCGGCCGACATCCCGGTGTGGATGGAGCGCATCGCACCGATCGAGGAACGCCGATACGAACGCATCAAAGACCTGGTGGGCGAACCGACCTTGAACGCCGTGTACCAGGTGGTCGCGGAAGACGACCTCGCCCAACCGATTACGGACTGACCCCGCACGCCTGGGTCGCGTCGGCCGGCACACGGCGATCGACCGCGACCGGCCCGCTCAGCCGCGCACCAGCAGGCCGACGCCGCCGGAAGGCTCGACTACCCCGGCGAGATAGCGGAATCGCTCAGGACGCCTCGGCGCGCGGCGCCCGCGGACTGCGCCGGTACGTCGACACCGCCGGCGAGGACGGCAACCAGAACCGCCACGCCAGATCCGCCGCGGTGCTCACCCCCACCCGCGGACCGCTGGCAATCTGCCTCGCGGGAACGGCCTTGCCGAGTTCCAGCCGGATCGCCGATTTCGCATCGAACAGCGGGGTTCCGTAGTCGCTCAACGTGATTCCCAGCGCACTGCCGAGATTGCCCGGCCCCCTGGCCAAGTCGGCATCGGACCGCGCGGCCGTCCGCCGCGCCCGCGCCTCGTCCAACCCCGCGATCACCTCGCCCGACCGGATCAGCGCGGCGCTGGCGATCCCGTCCGGCCCGCTCGTCACGTTGACGCAGGTATGCATCCCGTAGCTGAGATACACGTACAGCACCCCCGCGGGCCCGAACATCACCGTGTTCCGCTTGGTCCGCCCGCGCCCGGAGTGCGACGCGGGATCCGGCCACGGCCCGGCGGGATCACCCCCGTAGGCCTCGACCTCGACGATCCGCACGCCGACCGCGCCCGACCAGAGGGTTGCCCCCAGCAGTCGGCGGGCGGCGACGGGCGGTTCGACGGCTAGTTCATCGGCACACACAGCCGCCATTGTCCAAGACGGCGGCTACGGTAGATCGACCAGCCACTGCTCGACTCCCTTGTGCCCGGAGCAAGTGCCTTTGCGAGTCAGGCTGGAACTGTAGGTGCCGTCCTTGCACTTCGCGGTCGCCCCGTCCGGCGGGGTCGAGGCCTGCTGCGGGCGCGGCACACACTTCTTGTCGATGTTCTCGTACTGACTCGCCGGACACGCCGTGTGCAGCACCGGCGTCGCCGCCGCGGGCGCGGACACCAGGGCGCCGATGCCGACGACGGCCGCGAACAGCCCGAGCAGAGGTTTCGTTCTCATTGCGAAATTCCTTGCGACAGAATGATATTCGCAATGAACCTAGCGCGGGCGCGCGGTGCGCCGGTATCGGTCGGATGACCTACACGTAGGAGCTGTGCTGACCACTGCGCAAGGTGATCAGATCATCGATGATGACGGCGGCATAACCCACCGCGACCAGCGCCGCCAGCTGCCCCCACGACACCCACACCACCCCGATCGGCGTGGTCGCGGCGACCGCGGCGGCGGCGACCAGCCGGCTCCACGCCCGCGGCAACCGCAGCGCCCGGCGGAAGCAGAACTGGCCGAGGAAATACAGCGCGACCCCGCCGGACAACGCGGCGGCGGTCGCGACGGACGCGGGTTCGTTGCCGTGCGCGATGCTCAACTGAATGCCCGCCGCGGTCACGATGATGCCGACGAGCAGGACGTACAGCGAGTATCCGTATGCGAGCACCGCGGGCCGGGAACGCTCCCGCTCCGGCACCGCCGCGAGCGCGTGTTCGCCGCGCTCGTCATCGATGCCGAAGTACGCCCACCACAGCACGTAGGCGAGGCACAATCCCAGCGCCACGGTCGCGATGAGCGGCACCGTGATCTTCTCCCCCGCCAGGCCCACGCCGATGGCGACGATCGACTCGCCGATCGCGACGATGACCACCAGCCCGTGCCGCTCACAGAAATGGCTGGCCCGGATCCGGAAGTCGCCGGTGTCGACCAGATACGGGCTCACCACCTGCACCGCGAGCGCCGCACCCCAGAACGCGTACTGATGCCAGCCGTGCACGAATCCACCGGCCAGCACCAACCCGGCGGCGAGGGTATTGAGCGGCGCGATCCGCTTGATCGCGAGCACGGCGGACTCGCCGCCGTTGCTGTAGAACAGCGCCGTGTGCACCGCGGTGATCACGAAGTAGCCGACACCGAAGGCCACGCCGGTGCCGTGGAAGGCGTCCGGAATGGCCAGTGACACCACGAAGAAGCCGAACATGCCGACCAGCAGCCAGGTGCGCCGGGCCGAACTGCTCGGCGCCACCTCGTTGGTGAGGAAGACGAATCCGCTGTACATCCACCAGATCACGCCGAACAGCAAGGCCACCTGCCCCAGCGCAGGCCAGCCGGGGTGATGGGTGAAGACATGGGTGAGCTGGGTGATGGTGAAGACGAACACTAGATCGAAGAAGAGTTCCAGCGTTGACGCCCGCAGCTGTCCCCCGTCGGCGGACGGGGTCGCGTTCTCGTTGGTCACCGCAGGAGCCTAAATCGGACACGCCGTCCACGCCCGCCGGAGGGTGGGCGCGTCGCGTCAGCCGAGCGGTTCGGTATAGAGCCCTTTGAGCTTGCCCGGGTTCACCTGGAACCGCAGGTTCTGGATGCGGCCGTCGACGATGTCGTAGGTGAACGCGCCCCCCGGATTCCCGCCCTGGCAGGCCAGCGTGCCGAGTTCGCCGTTGATGTAGGCGGATTCGAGTTCGACACCCGCGGACACCGGCTTGGCGAACACGCCGAGCAACCAGCGGGCCACGTGGTCCGGGCCGTGCAGCGGGCGGCGCGCGGCCGTGACCACGCCGCCGCCGTCGTTCCACAGGGTGACGTCGGGGGCGAGCAGATCCATCAGCGCGTTGAGGTCGCCGCCGGCGCAGGCGGCCATGAACCGGGCGGTGATGTGGTCGCGTTCGGCCTTGTCGGTGTCGAACCGCGGGCGGCGGGCCTGCACGTGGGTGCGGGCGCGGTGGGCGATCTGCCGGATGGTCGGTTCGGGGCGGTCGAGGGTGTCGGCGATCTCGGCGTGCGTGTAGCCGAACACCTCGCGCAAGAGGAAGACGGCGCGTTCGACGGGGCTCAGGGTTTCCAGCACGACCAGCATCGCGGTGGAGACGATGTCGGCCAATTCGGTCTCCTCGGCGATGTTGGGGGTGGTGCGCAGCGGTTCGGGAAGCCAAGGGCCGACGTAGTTCTCGCGGATGGCCTGGGCGGAGGTGAGCCGGTTCAGGGAGAGGTTGGTGACGGTGCGGACCAGATAGGACTTCGGGTGCCGCACCGTCGACTGATCGGTGTCATGCCATTTGAGCCAGGTGTCCTGGAGGATGTCCTCGGCGTCGGTGACGGTGCCCAGCATCCGGTACGCGGTGGCGAACAGCAGCCGCCGGTGTTCGAGAAAGGGATCTTGCTGGGCAGTTACGTCGACCATCGGATCATGCTCCCAAACCGGGCTCCGGCTGAACCGCGCAGGTCAGGGCCGGGCGACCGGCCCTCAGCTTGACCGGGACGTTCATCCGGCGGCTGAACCGGGCGACCGGGACCGGGCTGGAGCTGACCGATTCCTTGTACGCGACCGCCATGCGACCGGTCAGGTAGCAGCGGGCGGGGGTGTCGTCCGACTTGGTGAACTGGATGACGCCGTCGCGGCGACCGAGGCTCACCGGCTGGTGGAAGTAGCCGAAGCGGAAGGGGCGCACCGACTTTCCGCGCAGCCGCCGGGCGATGGTGTCGGCGGTGTACGCGGCGGTCGGCAGGCCGCTCTGGCAGGTGCCGTGGATCTGGCCCCACGGCATGCGGATCGCGGCCGCGTCGCCGATCGCGTAGATGTTCGGGTGGGAGAGCGAGCGCAGGGTCTCGTCGACCACGATCAGCCCGCGGGCGTCGGTTTCGATGCCCGACCGCGCGGCCAGTGGCGAGACGCGGACGCCGGCGGTCCAGAGGGTCAGGTCGGCGGGAACCATTGTGCCGTCGGCCAACTCGACCGCGTCGGGTAGCACCTTGGTGACGGCCCGGCCGGTCTCGCGGGTGACGCCGAGGCGGTCGAGTGTGCGGTGCAGGTAGGCGCGGGCTTTGTCGCCCATCATCGCGCCGGGCTCGCCGGTGCTGATCAGGGTGACCCGCAAACCCGGGTGCTCGTCGGCGATCTCGGCCGCGGCCTCGATGCCGGTCAGGCCGCCACCGCAGACCGCGACCGTACCGCGCTGGGCCGCAAGGGCATTCAGCTTTCCGGCGAACTGGTGCGCGGTACGTGGGTCGTTGAGGGTCCAGGCGTGGTCGGCGACGCCGGGGACGAGGGTGGTGTCGGTGCTGCTGCCGAGGGCGTAGACCAGTTCGTCGTAGGGCAGGGTCCGCGCGTCATCGATCACCACCTGCTGGGCCTCCGGATCGATGGAAGTGGCCCAGCCCTGGACGAATTCGACGCCGGTGCCGGTCAGGATGTCGGCGATGCGATGGTCGGCGAGTTCCTGGCCGGCGGCGATCTGGTGCATGCGCAGGCGTTCGATGAACCGTGGCGACGGGTTGACCAGCGTGATCCTGGCGTTCAGTTTGCGGGTGCGGCGAGCAAGGCGCGCCGCGGTGAGCAGGCCGGTGTAGCCGGCGCCGAGGATGACGATGCGCTGTTCGGTGTTCATGGTGCTGCTCCGTTGGTCCGGTCACCGGGGTTGGTGACGACCATGGGACAAACGACCCCGGGCAGACGTGACATTGCGCCGCTGTGAGCTGAATCACGTAGCGTGAACAGGACTTTTCCGGCGGACACCCTGGCCTGCCTGCACCGGAAGCAAGGGTTGGACCGGGGAGGAAATGGGGACGCTCCCGGATGTGCTGCGGGGGTGCCGATTCCTACCGTCAGCGGATGGTTTCGGTTTCCCGGTCGCGCAGATGGCGGCGGTTGTTTCTCGGTCTTGGCGTGTTCGTGGCGCTGTTCGCGGTCGCGATCGGGGGTGGCGTCACCCTGGTGTATGTGAACGCGGCCGTATCCACGGTCGGCAGTGCGGAATTCAGCAACGAGCTCGCCATTCCGCCACTCGCGCAAGCACTGGTGCGGCCGGATGGGACGCGCGAGTTCCAGCTCGATATGCGTTCGGGGCGAACGGAATTCACGCCGGGCCAGGCGACGGATACCTGGGGGTTCAACGGCAGCTACCTCGGTCCGACCTTGCGGGCCAGGCGCGGCGAGAAGGTCGCGGTGGCGGTGCGCAATCAACTGCCCGAGGCGTCGACGGTGCACTGGCACGGCATGCATGTGCCCGCGGCGATGGATGGCGGTCCGCACCAGATGGTTCCGGCGGGCGGCACCTGGAATCCGCAGTGGACCGTGGACCAACCCGCCGCGACGCTCTGGTACCACCCGCATCCGCACGGGGCGACCGAGCAGCATGTGCGGCGCGGGCTCGCCGGGATGTTCCTGCTCGACGACGAGGTGTCCGACGCGCTGCCGCTGCCGAAGAACTACGGCGTCGACGATCTGCCGGTCATCGTCCAGGACGTGAAATTCACAGGGAGCAAGTTCGATTCGGCGCACGCGATCTTCCGCGATATCGGCTTTCTCGGCGATCGGACGATGGTCAACGGCACGCTGACGCCGTATCGCGACGTCGGTGACGAGTTGGTGCGGCTGCGCCTGCTCAATGCCTCGACGGCGCGGATCTACACGTTCGGCTTCGCCGACGAGCGCCAGTTCTCGCTCATCGCGACCGACGGCGGGCTGATGGAACGTCCGCTCGCCCTGGATCGGGTGCAGTTGTCGCCCGGTGAGCGCGCCGAGATCGTCGTGCGGGTACACCCCGGCGAGCGAACGGTGTTGCGCGGCAACAAACTCGACGCCGGTCTCGATTTCTGGGGACAGCGGTTCGCCGGCGGCGACGACACCTTCGACATCCTCGAACTCCGCGCCGCCGATACCCTGCGTCCGTCGCCGGAATTGCCTGCGGCACTCGCCCATCCGTCGACTCCCGACGGTTCGGACTCGGTGCTGGAACGCCGCTTCGACCTCAATCTCGCCGGCATCAACGGCAAGCCGATGGCGATGGACCGGATCGATCTCACCGTCACTCGCGGTACCGCCGAGACCTGGACCGTGCACAACAACGACGGCATGCCGCACAACTTCCACATCCACGACGTGCAGTTCCGCGTGCTCGCGCGCAACGACGGACCGCCGCCCGCCGAGCTCGCCGGCCCGAAGGACACCGTCTTTCTTCCGCCGAACGCCACGGTGAAACTGGCCATGCGCTTCGACGGACCCGCCGATCCGAACACGCCGTACATGTATCACTGCCATCTGCTGTGGCATGAGGACCAGGGAATGATGGGCCAATTCGTGGTCGTCGAGCCGGGCGGATCGGCCGGGACCATGCCCACGCATCACGGGCATTGACCGGGCGGACGCAGTGACGCGAGCGGTCGATCCCGCCGAGCCGACCCGGGTCGAGGCGCAGGCCGATTCGACACGCCGTAGTTCAGCATTCACCTCTTGCCGTTACGGCATACTCGCGCTAAATTCATCGCACAGTGAATTCAACACTCGATGAATTGAGGCGACCATGTCGCAAAACACCTCATCACCTGCTGTCGAGGTGCAGAACCTGACGGTGCGGCGCGGCGGACGCGAGGTCCTGCACGACGTCTCGCTGACGATTCCGCGCGGTTCGATCACCGGCCTGCTCGGGCCGTCGGGCTGCGGCAAGACCACGCTGATGCGCAGCATCGTCGGGACGCAGATCGTCGAGTCCGGGGACATCTCGGCGCTGGGCCGGCCCGCGGGGTCGGCGGAACTGCGGCGGCGGATCGGTTACGTCACGCAGGCGCCGAGCATCTACGCCGATATCAGCGTGCACGAGAACGTCGCGTACTTCGCCGCGCTCTACGGTCGCGAGCGTGTCGCCACCGACGACGCGATCAACGCGGTCGGCCTGACCGAACACGCCTTCCAGCGCGGCGATCAGCTGTCCGGCGGGCAGCAGACCCGCGCCTCGTTGGCGTGTGCGCTGGTCGCTCAGCCGGAGCTGTTGATTCTCGACGAGCCGACGGTCGGGCTGGATCCGGTACTGCGCGTGGACCTTTGGCAGCAGTTCCGGGAATTGGCGGGCAACGGAACCACTTTGCTGGTGTCCAGCCACGTGATGGACGAGGCCGAACACTGCGATCGGCTGCTGTTGATGCGCGACGGGCACCTGCTGGCTCAGCTGAGCCCGGGCGAACTGCGCGCCGAGACGGGCGAGCAGAATCTCGAACGCGCGTTCCTCTCGCTGATCACGAAGGCGCATGCCGCCTGACCACGCACCGAGATCCGAACCGCCGCAACGACATAGAACTCAGGCAGGAACCATGACCACCATCCTCGAGCCGCCCGTCCGGCGGACTCCGTCCCTTCGTCCGTATATCGCGACCACCACCCGCATCCTGCGCCAGCTCCGCAACGATCACCGCACCGTCGCGATGATCGTGGTGGTCCCCGCGCTGCTGATGACGTTGCTGTACTTCATCTACAAGGACACCCCGGCCAACCCGTTCAACCCGGTGTCGCTGTTCGACCGAGTGGGCATCAGCATGCTCGGCATCCTGCCGTTCATCGTGATGTTCCTGATCACCGCCATCGCCATGCAGCGCGAACGCACCTCAGGCACGCTGGAGCGGCTGCTCACCACGCCGTTGGGCAAACTCGACCTGCTCGGTGGCTACGGCACGGCGTTCTCGCTGGCCGCGGCGGCGCAGGCGGTGGTGGCGTGTCTGGTGTCGTTCGGTCTGCTCGGCCTCGACTCGGCGGGAAATCCCGGCTGGGTGGTGCTGATCGCGGTGGTCGACGCGGTCTGCGGTGTCGCGCTCGGTCTGCTGGCAAGTGCGTTCGCGCGCACCGAGTTTCAGGCGGTTCAGTTCATGCCGGTGGTGGTGGCGCCGCAGATCTTCCTGTGCGGCTTGCTCGTTCCGCGCGGGGAACTGCCCGGCTGGCTGGAGGCGATCAGCAATGTGCTGCCGCTGAGTTACGCCGTCGATGCGCTGCAACAGGTTTCGACGCACACGAACGCCACCGGCGCAATGTGGCGCGACCTGGCGGTGGTCGCCGGCTTCGCGGTGGTCGCCCTGTGCCTCGGCGCGGCGACGTTACGGCGGCGCACCCCGTGACGGCGAACGGATCTCCGGCCGAGGATCGCCCCGCCCGCTCCGGGCGCAGACCGGGCCAGTCCGGCGCGCGCGAGGCGATCCTCGCCGCGGCCCGGGCGCGGTTCTCCGAGGTGGGCTTCGACAAGACCTCCATCCGCGCCGTCGCCTCGGACGCCGGCGTCGATCCCGCGTTGGTGCACCACTACTTCGGCACCAAACAGCAATTGTTCGGCGCGGTCGTCCAGCTTCCGGTGAACCCCGAGATCACCCTGGCGGCCGTCGACGCCGCCCCCCTCGACCAACTCGGCGAAACCATCCTGCGCGGGGTGCTCGGGGTCTGGGACTCCCCCGCCGGCCCAGGCATAGTCGCCATGGTCCGCAGCATCATCGGCGGCGGCGACAACTCCCTAGCCCGCGCCTTCATCCTGGAGGTCGTCATGGAACGAGTCCGCCAGCGCATCGCCACCCCCGAAGACGACGGCCGCCTCCGCGTATCCCTCCTGGGCTCCCAAATGATCGGCCTCCTGATGGCCCGCAAGGTAATCGGCATAGAACCCATGGCCTCCACCGAAGCCGAAACCCTGATCACCGCAATAGCCCCCACCCTCCAACGCTACCTAACCGGCGAAATAACCACTCCCCCGGCAAAACCCGACTGAAGCCGAACAGCGCATAAGCCGCACCCCCACGTCCCACCCGCCGACACCACGACAGTTCCGGTGCGCCGAACGGTACATGGACGCGACAAATGCCGAGTAGCTCCACAATCACGTCCCACTCGACGACACCCCACCCCGTCAGGTGACACCGAACGGGACATGTTCGCGCCACCAGCCGACAAAAACCACAGCCAGTTCCCGCCCAGCACCCATACAAGCGGCCCGCGCACACGAACGGGACATAGCGGCGACAAAGTTCGAGTAGACCCGCAGCCATGTCCCGTACAGCAACGCAGAGTCCGAATCGCTACGCCGAGCGGGACATTGAGGCGAACGACCAGCGGGCCTGCTGTGTCGTCCTGCTCGAATGAACCTGCCGTCGGCTTCCGCTCCCGAGGCCGCGCCAGGATCGCTGCGCCGAACGCCATCCTGCCGCGGCCGAAGACCGAGTAGCCCCACATGTCCCGCTCAACAATCGCTCCACACCGAGCGAGATGTTTCGCAAACCCGCAATTGAACCGCTGCGCCAACCGGACACGGCCGCAACAAAAGTCGACCGACTCACCATCACATCCCCTCGACAACACCACCGCCGATCCACGCCCCAAGCGAGACATACGCCCGACAAACGCAGACAAGGCTCACAATTACCTTCCCCCCGACAACCCCCAGCCCAGCCCGTGGCGCCGAACGGGACATGGCCGCGGCAATGCCGAGTGCTGCCGCAGCCACGTCCCGTTCGACAACGCAGAGTCCGAATCGTTGCGCCGAGCGGGACATTGTGAAGGACGAGTGGCGGAACTGTTGTTGGGTCCTGTTCTAATGAACCGTTGCCATAGATGCTCGCGAAGCCCCGCTAGGACCGCTTTGCCGGACGGTCCTCTGCTCAACGGTGAAGGCCGAGTGGACTCACAGCCACATCCCCTTCGACAGCTCCACCGCCAGACAACAACGAACGGAACCTGTTCGCGGCACACGCCGAGTGGAGTCACGCTCACGTCCCGCTCGACAACACCGAGCCCGAATCGCTGCGCCGATCGGGACATTGCGGCAACCGGACAGGGGAACCGCTAATGCACCGCCGCGAATGAAATCGCCGACCTGGCCGCTTGTGAGCCACCGGCCGGAATCGCTATGCCGGATGGGACATGGGCGCGGCAAAAGCCGAGTGGAGCCACAGCCACGTCCCGCTGGACAACGCCGAGACCCGCCCGTTTCGCCGAGCGGGGCGTGGAAGCTGCGAAGTTCGAGTGGAGCCACAGCCACGTCCCGCTGGACAACGCCGAGACCCTTCCGTTGCGCCGAGCGGGGCGTGGATGCGGCGAAGGTCGAGTGATGCCGCGGTGGTGTCCCGTTCGACAGCGGGACAAGGCGGTCGGCTGTTCGGGGGATGTGGGTGCGGCTAGAGGGAACTGCTTGGGCGCTTGCACAGTCCGACCACTGTTGCTTGTCTGGTCGAGACTTTGCACGTCCTCGCTGGCGCGGGCGATTGACGCGGGCCAGCCCATTTCACGCAGACCAACTCGCTGCAGGGCGGCCGCGCGAATCGTCAGGCGGGCGACGCTTGGACATACTTCGAGCGGACCATGCCGCAGGGGGCATAGCGACATGCGCGGGCTAGCGGGTCAGGCTTCTACCGGCTGCTCGATGAAGTCGTTGTGTTCTTCGTCGGAGACGTCGCGGGCCTCGTCGATGAGCAGCACGGGGATGCCGTTGTCGATGGGGTAGGCGCGGCGCAGGCGGGGGTTGTAGAGGACGGGGCCCTCGGTGGCGCGGACCAGCAGTAGCGGGCCCTTGTCCTGGGGGCAGGCCAGCAGGCTCAACAGCGTGGCGTCCAAGGTGTGCTCCGGCATGAGCAAAACCTACCCGACGACGTGGTCCGGTTCGACCGGTGGTCGGCGCCGGAAGGAGATGTGCCGGTGGCCGAAGTAGCTGGCGACGGCGACCAGGGCCATCACCACGACCGCGGCCGGCTTGTCCGGGAAGTGCCAGACCGAGACGGCCAGCTCGAGCAGCGCCATATTCAGCAGCAGCCCACCGGAATTGACCGCGACGAACCGGACGAAGTCGCGCACCAGGTGCCCGCGCACCCGGAACACCAACGTGCGATGCAGTACGAACGCGATGACGATGCTGACCGCATAGGCGGCGGCCACCGCGACCGACGGCGGCACGTTGTCGCCGAGCACCGCCAGCCAGACAATCGTCAGCCCGATCCCGAGCGCGGTGTTGAACCCGCCGACCGCGGCGAACGCAACTTCCTGCCGCTGTACAAGCCGCAACAACGGTCCGGGTTTCGCCGGTTCGGTCGCATCGAGTTCGTGCGCCAAATCAACCGACCCCGCGGCTGAACGCGACATATCGAATTCACGGGCCGAACCAACCGCATCCACCCCTGAACGCGACATATCGAGGTCACGGGCCGGACCCGCCACATCCGCTCCCGAACGCGGCGCATCGAGATCACGAGCCGGACCAACCGCATCCGAGCGCGACGCATCGGCATCACGCTCGCGAACCACCGCTTCCGCCGACGAATGCCGAACCTCATGGTCATTCGCTGACCCAAACGACTCTGTCACCGAGCCCGAACCATCAAGACCCGCGCCACGCACGCCCGCCCCATCGCCACCGGCCAACGACCGCACATCTCGCGTCACCGTCGGCGCCACCCCATCGCCACCCGCGGACGCCCCACTTCGCTCACCGTTGAAACCCATCAGCCGCCCACCTCCAGTCGCGCAGGCACTCTATCGCCCCACCGCCCCACCCGATCGACGGGCGCACCCAACACCCACCAGATCCCCCACCTCCCCCGACGAACCAGCCCACCCGCCGCACACCTTCTGACCTCCCCGCACCGGTTCTCGCATGCAATTCCCTGTGCGAGAAATCAGTAGATGTGCGGCTCCACGAACCCTGCCACCCACCGATCAGCATGGACCGCCCACCGACCAAAGTTCACGCCATCGAAGCAGGCCCCCGTTCAGCATCCGCCATCCGCGCGCACCCGCTACCCACAGCCGCACTACTTCTGATTCCCCGCACCGGGATTCGCATGCAAATCCCGGTGCCAGAAATCAGAAGTAGTGCGGCAACACGAGGCCGCTCTGTACACCCGGACCGGGGTCGATGCTCGCAACGCCGCCACGCTCTCGATCGACAGCGGCACCGCTACGGCCGCGCTCGACCCCCTTCGACAAGAAGGTTTGCCTGCGGTTGACGCGATCACAGGAAGCTCCAGCGCTGCAGCGTCGCACGGGACCATACGCACCGCCACCAACGGCCAGCCTTCCGCATCCATCAGGATGGACCGCCCAGCGACCACAGTTCACGCCCTCGAAGAACGTGCCCGTGCAGCAACGTCCGCCCCATCCGCCCGCACCACTATCCACCCGCACTACTTCTGATTCCCCGCACCAGGATTCGCATGCAAATCCCGGTGCCAGAAATCAGGAGTAGTGCGGCTGTGCAAGCCATGCCCCGCATCTATCAGGACGGACGCCCAGCCGACAACGGTTATGCCCTGACGCGAGCTTCAGCGCAGCAGCGCCGTCCCGGTCCACGCGGACTGCTGCCCAAAGACGCACGGTTCTTGATTTCCCGCACCGAGATTCGCATGCGATTCCCGGTGCGGGAAGTCAGAAGTAGTGCAGTTACGCGCGGCGGCTCTGCGCGCCCGGAATGGAGTTGATAGTCGCACCACCACACTCTCGAGCACGGGCAGCACCGCTGCGACCCGCTCGATGTCCTTCGACAGCAAAGTTCGCCCGGTGCTGCCTGCGGTCCAGGAAGCTCCAACGCAACAGCGTCCCCCGGAACACACGCACCGCCACCCACAGCCGCACGGCTCTTGATTCCCCGCACCGAGATTCGCATGCGATTCCCGGTGCCAGAAGTCAGAAGTAGTGCGGCTCTGCGAGGCGGGACTGCATAACCAACGGATGGTTCGGCCGGCGACGGTGGACGCGATCGCAGCTGGCTCCCGTGCAGACCCAGGCGTGGCCCTCCGCGACCTCAGCTCTTCGCGTCGACCAAGTCCGGGTGTGGGGTGGTGGGTTTGGCGGTGTCGATGGGGGTCGGGGAGGTCGGGTCGTCGTTCTCGCGGCGGGTTCGCAGGAATGCCCATTGCAGGGCGCCGAGGCCGAGGAGGGCGAGGAGGATCGAGGCTGCGCCGATCTTCCAGCCGGGTGGGCGCCAGCTCAGTTGCAGGTCGCCGTTCTTGGTTCCGGCGGGGATATCCAGCGCGACAAAGGTTTTCGCGACAACCCTGATCGGAATATCGCGGCCGTCGAGGGTTGCCCGATAGCCGGGCCAGCCGAGGCGGGCGAAGACGACCTGACCGCCGTTGTCCGAGTTCACCCGGACCCGACTGTCCATATCCGATTCCGAAACGGACGTCGCCACGACTCCGGACGTGGCCGCGACCCGCCCGTTGCGCGTCGAGATCAGCCCGTTCGCCCGCTCCAGCACCGAGATCTGCTGCTCGTGCCCTGGGTAGTCGACCCACTTCCAGCCGTCCGGCGCGGGCTGGTTGCGCGCGTCGGGATACATCGACCGCTGCAACACCACCCGATCGACCTTCATCAGGTCGACGATCGTCCGTCCGGTGGTCGGCTCGACCTCGAACGCCCGCCGGAACGCGTCGGGGCACACACTGGTGTCCCACCGCATGCAGAGCATCTCGCCGAACCAGAAGTGCCCGTTGGGCGTGTACCCACTGACGTAGGTCAGCTCCAGATCCTTGGCGTAGTTGCCGAACACCAAGGACCCGTAGGCCCCCTTCAGGTTCTTCTCGGCCGGCGGAATCGGGCCGCGATCGGCGAGTTGCAGTGTGGTGCCCGGAAAGTCGGGGAACGCCGCCTTCATCTCCGACCGATTCTCCGGCAGGTTCCAGCTCATCGGCGTCGGCTGCGCGGCCCACACCTGCACGTAGGCGATCGGGAACACCGCGACGATCGTCAGCGCACAGGCCGCCACCATCCCCCTGGTCCGCGCGAGCCACACCACCGCCGCACCGAGCGCGGCCACCGAAACCGCGGCCAGCACATGCCAACCCAGTTCCCGCGGCGCCGCCGAGAACGACCGCACGAACAGCAACCCGATCAGCACACCCGCCGCGACACCGCGCCGCCGCCAACTGCCGAAGCTCGCGTATCGCCCGAGCAGCACGCACACCAGCACCAGCAGCCCGAGCGCCACCATCGGCAACACCCGCGCGGGCCAGCGCAGCGGACCGATGGTGCCCGGCCCTGCGGTCCACATCAACCCCATGATCGCGACGAGCGCGATCGCGGTGAACTCGCGCCAGTTCTCCCGCGCCTTGTGCCAGTCGATGAACGCCAGCGCCGGAATCAGGAACCAGGCGATGTACACCACCGGCATCGGCTGCACGTAGCCCCACCAGGAGCTGTACGCCGGCAACGTGCTCGGCAGACTGGCGTTCAACGACTCCGACCACGGCACGGTCAGGAACTGATCGTTGTTGATCTGCGCGGTCCCGCGCCAGGTCACCTTCGCGGACAGAATGCTCGGCAGATAGGTCGCCAGTCCGGCCAGCGCGGCGCACGCCGACACCGCGAGCAACCGCAACGACGGCATCCACTTGCGTTGGTAGACAACCTCGCCGACGGCCACCGCACCGATCATCAGACCGGCCTCCACCGCGGGGAAGATGTATTGCACCGAGATCGCCAGATACAGGAACACGAAGGTCGGAATCGGCCCGCTGCGCCCCCGCGCATAGCGGACACCCGAGGCCCACGCGTGCACCAACCACGCCGTCCCGACAAACGCGGTGTACCAACTGGCCTCGTCGAAGAACAGCAGCCACCCGGTGAACGGAATCGCCACGCCGGCCACCGCCGACCAGGGCGCACTGGCCCCGTACTCCAGGCAGACCCGATACACGCCGAGCCCGAGCACGATCGCGAAGATCAGCTTGACGATGGTCGCGTAGAGCGCGACGTTGTCCACCGAGGGCGCGATCAGATCGATCAGCAGCTGCGGCGGATTGAGCAGGCCCGCCTCTTCGATGGCGTAGTTACCGGCCATCCAATGTTCGGGGACCATCGCCGGGAATTGCCCGTCCCGCAGGCGATTCCCGAGCATCACCCACAGCGGGGCGTACTGCGACTCGGTGTCGTCGGTGTAGAAATGCCGGACGTTGGCCAGCAGGACGGCACCGTATCCGGCCACCACGCCGAGCGCGGTTATGAGGCCCCACTTGTACACGTCCCGCCGGGCGAGGGCGCTGCTTTCCACCACGAGTTCCAGACCCTACATGGCGGCGGACGGCACCTTGGCACGCCGCCGCGACCGCACGTACAGCCATTGCAGCACACCGGTGCCGACCACACCGGCGGCCAGCGCGGCGATGCCGACCTTCCAACCAGGAGGACGCCAGGTCAGGACCAGTTCGGCGTTCTGCGTGCCGGCGGGGATATCCACGGCGACAAACGATTTGGCCACGGTGGTGATCGGAATCTGCTTGCCGTCGATAGTCACCCGATAGCCGGGCCAGCCGAGCCGGGCGAACACCACCCGGCCGCCGTCCGGCGAGCTGACCCGCACCCGGCTGGTGGTGTCGGTCTCCGCGATCGACTTCGCGGTCACGTTCTTGGCCGCGGCGATCCGGCCGTTCACCGTCGAGATCGGCCCGTCGACGCGTTCGAGCACCGAGATGAACCGCTCGTGGCCGGGGTAGTCGACCCACTTCCAGCCGTCGGGCGCGGGCTGGTTGCGCGCGTCCGGGAACAGGGCGCGCTGCAACACGATCCGGTCCAGCAGCATCAGATCGGCCAGGTTGCGGCCGGTGGTCGGCTCCGGGGTGAACATCCGCCGGAACGCGTCCGGGCAGACGCTGCTGTCCCAGCGCATGCAGAGCAGTTCACCGAAGTAGAAGTGCCCGGTGGGGGTGTAGCCGTTGACGTAGGTCAACTCCAGCGACTTGGCGTAGTTGCCGAAAACCAGGGAGCCGTACGCGCCGTCGAGGCTCTTGTCCTGCGGCTGGACCAGTCCGCGCTCGGCGAGTTGCAGTGTGGTGCCGGGGAAGTCCGGGAACGCGGCCTTCGCGTCGGAGCGGTTGGTCGGCAGGTTCCAGGTCATCGGCGTCGGCTGCGCGGCCTGCACCTGGAAGAACGCGATCGGGAACATCGCGACGATCACCAGCACGCACGCCGCGGCGATCCCCTTGACCCGATCCAGCCACAGCACCGCGGCGCCGAGCGCGGCGACCGCGAGGGCGGCGAGCACATGCCAGATCACGTCGTGCGGATCGGCGGAGAACGACCGCACCCACAGCAGCAGGATCAGCACGCCCGCGGCGATAACGCGACTGCGCAGATCCTTGGTCGTGCCGTAGCGCGCGAGCAGCACGCACACCAGCACCAGCAGCCCGATGGCCAGCATCGGCAGCACCCGGACCGGCCAGCGCAGCGGACCGATGGACCCCGGCCCGGCCGCCCACATCAGCATCACGACCGCGAAGAACGCGACCCCGGACAGTTCCCGCCAGCTCTGCCTCGCCCGGCGCCAGTCGATGAACGCGAGCGCCGGAATCAGGAACCAGGCGATATAGACCACCGGCATCGGCTGCACGTACCCCCACCAGGAGGTGAACGCCGGATGAGTGCTCGGCAGGCTGGCATTCAACGACTCCGACCACGGCACGGTCAGGAACTGATCGTTGATGATCTCCATGGTGCCGCGCCAGGTCACCTTCGCCGAGAGCATGCTCGGCAGGAACGTCAGCAGGCCCGCGAGCCCGGCGCACCCGCCGACGACCGCCAGCCGCACCACCGGCCACCACTGGCGTCGATAGATGACCTCCCCCACCGCGACCGCGAGCAGCATCAGCGCCGCCTCGACCGCCGGGAAGATGTACTGCGTCGAGATGGTCAGATAGAGATAGATGAAGACCGGGATCGGCCCGCCGTGTCCGCTCTGCGCTACGTGGTTACGCAGGCTGCCGCCTCCGGGTTGACCGCTCCCGCCGGGCCCGCGCGTGTAGCGCACCGACGACGCCCACGCGTGCACCAGCCACGCGGTGCCGGTCAGCGCGGTCATCCAGCTGGCCTCGTCGAAGAACAGGAAGAAGCCGGACAGCGGGAACGCCACACCCGCCACCGCGGACCAGGCGGGCTTGCCGCCGTAGACGAGGCAGATCCGGTAGACGCCGAGCGCGGCGATGATCGCGAAGATCAGTTTGACCACGGTGGCGTAGAGCGCCATGTTGTCGACCGACGGCGCGATCAGATCGATCAGCAGCTGCGGCGGGTTGAACAGGCCCGCGTCGTCCATCGTGTTGTTGCCCGACATCCAGCGCTCGGGCACCAGCACCGGGAACGTACCGTCGCGCAGCGCGCGGCCGAGGCCGACCCACAGGCCGGTGTACTGGGATTCGGTGTCGTCGGTGTAGAAGTGCCTGGCGTTGGCCAGCAGCACCGCGGCGTAGCCGAGGACCACGCCGACGGCGGTGATCAGGCCCCAGCGGTAGACGTCGCGGCGCGAAGCGGAATCGACCGGGCCGGCGGCGTCGGCAGCGACGGTTCCGGCCGGAACTTCCGCCTCGGCCGGGTCACCCCCGTTGACCTCGGCGGACCCCGGGCGCGTCACCCTCGACACTGCACTATCCGTCACGAGTTCCAAACCCTACACAGCAGTGTGGCGCTTGGCATCCGGCTGCCGACGCGATGATGATGGGGGGATGCACATGGCGGCAGCGGAAGGCCCGGAGGCGGCAGCTCGCGTAACCACGGTGAGATCCAGCCCCCGATTCCGAAACCCGCACCATGCTAGAGTTCTGGGCGGCTCGGGCCCTGCTGTCCTGCGGGGGACACCGGCACGCACCGTCATCGAAAGTCGATCCAGCTGATGCCGATTCCTTCCCGCACGCCCCGCCCCGCCGCGGTCGCCTCGAACGGCGGACCGTCTCGGTCACACGCCATTTCCGTGGTGGTGCCGATCTATCGTGGCGAGGACACCATCGGCGGTCTGGTCGCCGAACTGCACGAGCTGACCCGGCCCACCCGGACGCCCGGCGGCACCACCTTCCAGGTCAGCGAGATCATCCTGGTGCACGACCGCGGCCCGGACCGATCCGACGTGGTGCTGCAAGAACTCGAGCAGACCTATCCCGAGGTGCGCACCATCTGGTTGAGCCGCAACTTCGGCCAGGACGCCGCGACGATCGCGGGCATGTCCGCGGCCGGCGGCGACTGGATCGTCACCATGGACGAGGACGGCCAGCACGATCCTCGATTCATCGGCACCTTCCTCGACGCCGCGCTCACCGAGCGCGCCGAGCTGGTCTATTCGAAGCCGAGCAACACCCGTCCGCACGGCTTCCTGCGCAACCTCACCTCGCGCGGCGCGAAGCTGGTGCTGGCGACGCTGTTCGCGTTCCCGGATTCGACCCGCTTCGAAAGCTACCGGCTGATCCGCGGCGCGATCGGACGGCAGCTGGCCGAGGTCGCGTCCAACGGCGTGTATCTCGATGTCGCGCTGACCTGGGTGGTCGGCACCGTCGCGCAGGTGCCGGTGGTGCTGCGCGCCGAGGGCCGGGAGGAGTCCGGTTACAACTACCGCAGGCTGTTCTCGCTGTTCTGGAAGATGGTGCTGTGCAGCGGAACTCGCGGCCTGCGCCTGGTCAGCCTGCTCGGCGTGACGCTCGGCCTCGGCGGCGGCGTGCTGGCCGGCGTCATCGTCTACGAGGCGCTCACCACCGACAACTGGGCGCCCGAGGGTTGGGCCTCGATGATCGTCGTGCTGCTGCTGGTCTCCGGGGCGATCCTGTTCTCGCTCGGTCTCATCGCCGAATACCTCGGGGTGGCGTTGCATATCCTCGTCGGTAAGCCGCTCTATCTGACCGTCGATTCACCGACGCCGCGGCCGGACGCGCCGATCGACCACCCGGACGATGCCCGGGAACTGACCACGACCACCGCGAACAAGGGGAACGACCGGGTTGAGCACTGACCGCATCATTTTCAGCCGCCCGTTCCGGGCCCGCCGCGAACTGGCCAATCTCGAGGCGGTGCTCGGCTCCGACCAGAGCCACGGCGACGGGCCGTTCACCGCGACGGCGACCGAGAAGCTGAAGGTCATCACCGGGGCGCCGCATGCGCTGCTGACCACCTCGTGCACCTCCGCGCTGGAGATGGCCGGCCTGCTGCTGGAGCTGGGCCACGATGACGAAGTGATCGTGCCGAGCTTCGCGTTCACCTCCACCGCGACCGCCATGGCGTTGCGCGGGGCCACCTGCGTGTTCGCCGATATCGACCTGGCCACCGGCAACCTGGACCCGGAGTCGGTGGCGGCCGCGATCACCGAGCGCACCAAGGCCGTGGTGGTCATCCACTACGGCGGCGTCGCGGCGGAGATGGATCAGCTGCTCGCCCTGGCCAATACGCACGGCTTCGCCATCGTCGAGGACAACGCGCACGGGCTCGGCGGCCGCTGGCGGGGCCGCCCGCTGGGCACCCTCGGCAGCCTGGGCACGCTCAGCTTCCACGACACCAAGAACGTGCACTGCGGCGAGGGCGGCGCGCTGCTGCTCACCGACGAGATCCTGATGGCGCGCGCGGAGATCATCCGGGAGAAGGGCACCGACCGGGCCCGGTTCCTGCGCGGCGCGGTGGACAAGTACTCCTGGCAGGACATCGGCTCCAGCTACCTGCCCAGCGAGTTGAACGCCGCGGTGCTCGACGCGCAGCTCGACGAATTCGACACCATCCAGGCCGGCCGGCATCGCGTGTGGGACGCCTACGCCGCCGAGCTCCCGGAGTGGGCCGCGCGCAACGACGTTCAGCTGATGACGGTGCCCGCCGACCGGGAACACACCGCCCACCTGTACTACTTGCGCACCCCCACCGAGGAACGCCGCGACGACCTGATCGCGCACCTGCGCGCCCGCGGCATCGTCGCCCCGTTCCACTACGTCCCGCTGGACTCGAGCCCGGCCGGCCTCAAATTGGGCCGCACCCCGCATCCCTGCGTGCGCAGCGCGAAGTTCTCCGGAACCGTTGTCCGCCTACCGCTTTGGCCGGACCTCACCGACGAGCAGATCGGGCGGGTCATCGAGGCGGTAACCGACTTCACCGTCTGAACCCTCACTCGGCTAGCCACCGAGGGGTTCGTTCGGGGTCGGTAAGGTCTGGTGGGTGACCGACGCCAGTGACCTGATGCGGATGTATCTGGGCGATCCCGATCAGCCTTTCCCGGCGGTCGAGCTCGCGGATCCGTCCGGACTGGTCGCTCTGGGCGGGGATCTGTCGCCGCAGCGGCTGCTGGACGCGTATTCGGCGGGCATCTTTCCCTGGTACAACCCGGGGGAGATCATCCACTGGTACTGCCCGGACCCGCGCAGCATTCTGGTGCCGGCCGAGCTGCGGGTGAGCAGGTCTTATCGCCGGGCTGTCGCCAATGCCGACTACGCGGTGACCATGGATCGCGCCTTCGCCGAGGTGATGGCGCATTGCGCCGGACCGCGGGACCGGGAGTCCGGGACCTGGATCGGATCCGACATGATGGCGGCCTACCTGCGGCTGCACCATCTCGGGCATGCGCACTCGGTCGAGGTGTGGCGCGCCGGCGACCTGGTCGGCGGACTCTACGGCGTCGCCCGCGGCCGCTCCTTCGCCGGCGAGTCCATGTTCTCCCGCGCCCGCGACACCTCCAAAATCGCCCTGTACTGGCTCTGCGCCCAACTGACCGCCTGGGATTTCCCCCTCATCGACTGCCAGGTCTCCTCCCCCCACCTCACCTCGCTCGGCGCCATCGACCTCCCCCGCCCGGACTACCTGCACCTACACACCCAGGCCGCCGCCCACCCCACCCATCCCGCCCCCTGGCATTTTGAAATCCCAGTCCCCAACTCCCCCAACCACTTACCGGCGTGAGCGAGCCGGGGAAAGGCGATCGGTTCGGTCGGTGCGTGCGGGTTTGATCGGCCGGGAGTGTCGGACCAGCCACCCGTGACGCACCTGACGTGGCCGGGTCGAACGACAGACGGGAATCCATCAGTCCCGTTTGCTGTAGTGGAGCAGGAGGCACTGGCCGGATCGATCGCTCGCACGCAGCTCGAATCGCTGGAGTGTGCCGTCGTCGGCGAACAATCGCCGCCCTCGACCGGCGAGATTGGGCGCTACGACCAGACGCAGCTCGTCGACAAGATGAGCGGCGAGCAGGGATCGGGCCAGATCCAGACTGCCGTGCACGCCGATATCGCCGCCGGATTCCCGTTTCAGTTCGGCCACAACGGATTCGGCAGGTTCGGTGACGCGGGTGGTCGCCGTCCATTCCCGGGTGAGGGGTTCGCCGGCGAAGACGAGTTTCGGCGTGTGGTTGATGAAATCGGCGAATGGTTGCATCGTCGATTCCGGCCAGTCGACCGACCACGCGTCGAAGGTGCGCCGGCCGAGCAGGACAGTGTCCTGGCCGGCGATGATGCGGCCGAGGTTGTCGACGAGCCGTTCGTCGGCGCCGCCCATCCAGTCACTTCGCCCGGGGTCGTCGGCGAACCCGTCGAGGGACATCAGTTCGTAGAGGACGACGTTGCGCATCGGAGTGCCTTTCGGTTCGGTTCTGTCCCTCCGATCGTGCTGAGCGGGAACGGCGGAAGGAATGGCCGAATCGGCATAAGCGACTACCCGTAATGGCATAACCCGCGGGCTATCGATGGGCAAGACTGTTCGACATGGACAGTGCGCGGCTCGGCAACCCGACCGATGCGGCGGTACTGAAGATGACGGCGGCGCCCGACGCGATCGAATTACGTCACCTGCGGGCGTTCGTCGCGGTGGCCGACGAGCTGAACTTCAGTCGCGCCGCGGACCGGCTCTACATCACCCAACCGGCATTGAGCAGGCAGATCCGCAGCCTGGAACGCCTGATCGGCTGTGATCTGCTGCGGCGCTCGACCCATCGCGTCGAGCTCACCGTCGCGGGCAGCGCCTTCCTCGCCCGCGCACGGCGGGTACTCGGCGAACTCGACGACGCGGTCGCCCTGACCCGCTCGGTCGGTGGCGAGCACGCCGAGCGGCTGACTCGGCTGTGGGAACTGTTCGTCGATCTCAACCGAACCGGCGCAGAGCTGGCCGAGATCCGCGCCGCCGTCGAGCAACTGCACGCGCAGTTCGCGCCGCCGACCGACGTGCACCTGCGGGCGGTCAATGCCGGCGGTGTCCCGTCGCTGCTGTCCGTGCCCGCCGGAGTGGATCCGGCGAGCGCACCCGTGCTGTTCCTGCACGGCGGCGGTCACGTCGCCGGATCCTCGTTCGGGTATCGGCATCTCGCCGGTGCGCTGGCGGCCGTAACTCGACGTCCTGTCCTCGTCCCCGAATACCGTCTCGCGCCCGAGCACCCGTTTCCCGCGGCGCTGGAAGATGCGTTGCGCGCTTACCTGTCCGTCTTGGACGCCGGAGCAGCGCCGGAAACGGTGAGCGTCGCGGGCGATTCGTCCGGTGCGGGACTGGCGTTGTCGATGACGCTCGCCCTGCGCGAACGCCGGCTGCCGATGCCGGGCCGAATGTTGTTGATGTGCCCATGGATCGACCTCACCGGTGCGGCCCAGACCCGGGCCGAGGACGCTCCCCTGGTCTTCACACCCCAGGACGCCGCTCGATTCGCCGACTTCTATCTGGCCGGACACCCCGCCGACGACCCACTGCTCACGCCCCTGCGGACCGACCTGTCCGGCCTACCCGAGATCCTCGTCCAGGCCGCCACCGGCGACAGCGTCCTCCCCGAGGCCCGGCTCCTGGTCGAACACGCCCGCGCCGCCGGTGTCACCGCGAACCTCGACCTGTACCGATCCCCGACGCACACTTTCCACCTCTTCTGGAGCTTCCTCCCCGAAGCCGCCGAAGCCCTCGAACGCGGCGGCCGGTTCCTCGCGGCCGCTCCGGAAGCGACGGCCGCGATCCCTTCGGCGTGACCGTTCGGGGAAGACCAGGGTGTACGGCTAGCGGGAGTTGGCGTCGAGGACGTAGAGCTTTTCGCGGCCGCCGGCGATCAGTTCTCGGTGAGCCACCTGAGATCGGTAGGGGCGGAAGAACTCGTCGAGGGTGGTTTCGGTGAAGCGGTGGGCTTGGACGCCGTCGCCGGCGTTGGTGAAACGCTGCCCGATGGCGGCGAGGACGCGGTTGTCGCTGCTGGCCATGTTGCGGACCGGTTCGGCGATGATCACCTGTTTGCGGGCGGCGGCGAGCATGCGGTCGAGCACGGGGGTGGCTTCGGGGAGAAAGTGGTAGAGGCTGGCCTGCATCAGGACGTAGTCGGCCTCGGGGAGCGGGTCGGCGGCGGCCAGGTTCCAGACCTCGCCGCGCGCGCCCGCCTCGGTCAGCCGCGCGACGAACCGGTCGTTGCGATCGAGGCCGGTGTAGTCGACCGACTTCTGCCGCAGGTAGCGGGTGTAGAGCGTCGCGGGCCCGCAGCACAGGTCGACCACGCTGGCCCCCTCGGGCACGAGGGCCGCGACGGCTCGATAGCGAGCCGTGTAGTACCGGCCGTAGAGCGCGCGGATCAGCAGCTCGTAGAGGGTGGCGTTGCGATAGATGAGGCTCGTACTCACACCAAGTACTCCTGACAAATCGGGCAGCAACGTCAGCGTCGGATGGTACGGCGCGGGACACCCGCACGCACGACCGGGTCGAGCGGCCGAACCGGTGAATCCGGCCGCTCGACAACTCGATTCACTGCGTCAGCGGTCGCCGAGGATCCGCACCGCGTCGTCCTCGGTGAGGATCTCGTACGCGTCGGAGGCCCGGTTGAACCACCAGGTGTCCGGGCCGGGCGCCGGACGTCCCGCCGCCTGCACCGCCCGCGTGGACGGGCGATAGGACGAACTGCGCGGGATCTCGTCCACCACGTAGACCAGATCGGGCCGCTTGCTGGGTTCGAGCGCCCGCAGCGCCTCGGTCACGTCCTTCGGCTCCAGCCGGAAACCCTTGCGCACGCTCACCGCGGCAACGGCGATGCAGTGCTCACCCGCAGGCTCCGCGTGCTCCCCGACCTGGAGGCCGTAGGCCACCTCCATGTCGATCGCGGTGATGTCGTTGAGCACGTCGACGATCGGCTGCCCGTACACCGGCCCGCGCGGCGTGTGAATCACCGTGTCCTTGCGATCGACCAGCCAGTAATCCCCGTCGCTGTCGCGCCGGAACAGATTCTCCGTCGGCATCCACGAGTCACCCGGCGCGAACACCCCGCGCAACCCGCCCGCGGAGATGTCCACCCCCTCCGAGGCCTTGCCGATCAGCAAGCCGACCTCGTTGTCCGCACAGCGCCGGGCATACCCCGAACCGTCGACCAGGATCTCCCCGGCGATCGGGTCGTAGGCGACCAGCTCGACCCTGGCGGTGCCCGGCACCGGCCTGCCCTTGCAGCCGCGCTTCACGCCCTTCACATTGGCCAGCACCACGTCGCCCTCGATGGAGGCGTAGAACTCCAGCACCCGAGCCGGATCGAACTGCTCGGTCGTGCGCCGCCACAGCCCCGCGGGCATGCCGGAGCCGATGAACAACCGGATCGGATGCCGATGCCCGGCCGGGAACACCTCCGCGTCGAGGATGTCGCGCAACATCGTCCAGGTGTAGGTGACCACGGTGACGCCGTAGCGGTGCACCTCCTCGGCGAACTGCGCCGGATCCAGCGAACGCGCCAGCGCGATCCGGCTGCCGCCCGCGATCGCGCCACCGAGGCTCACTAGTAGTCCGGACGAATGATGCAGCGGCGCAAGGCAATACACCGTGTCCCTGCGGTTCAGGTCGGCGGTGGTCGCGGTGCCGAACGCGGACAGCGCCCAGCGATGATTGCTGATGAACTTGGTCTCCAGCCGGTCACCGGTGCCGGTGACCAGCACGAACGCCAGCTCGCGCGCCAAACCGGGATCGGGCCGGTACCAGCCGGGCAGCCGCACCTGCGCCGGATCGATCTGCTCGAGGTCGATCACCCGGTCGCTCAACGGAATACCGAGCTGACGGGAATCGCCGCCGCCGAGCACCAGCACCCGCGCGCCGGTCGAGGCCGCTTGCCGCAGGTTCTCCGGATCCGCGACCACCGTGTCCACGCCGGTGAGCTCGAGCGCACGGGCCAACTCGCTGCCCGGCGCGAGCAGCACCGCCACCGCGCCGAGCCGGGACAGCGCGGCCACCGTCGCCAGCGCGCTGGGCCGGGTCTCCATGATCACGCCGACCCGCATCGCCGGGCGGATGCCGACCGAGATGAGCCCGCGCACCACATTGTCGATGCGCACGTTCACCGCGGCGTTGGTGTGCACCCGATCCTCGAACAGGAACAGATCCTTCAACGGCGCCTGCCGGCCCTGCTCGGCGATCAACCGCCCCAGCGAGATCCGGGTGTGCGGCTGAATCATGCCGAGCCGGGTCAGCCGCGGCAGCGCCCGCGCCGCCTCGCCGGCCAGTTCGACCGAGCCGCGCACGGTATTGCTCGCGATGCCTTCCAGCGCCTTGCCGACGCCCGCACCGGCCTCGGCCAGCGTCGCGGCCGTGTGCACCATCCGGGTGGCCGCCGAGCGCGGCCGGTTGCTGTCCACATGCTCGGCCATCGGGTGGATCTCCGGCGGCAGCACCGCGTCCCGGTCGAGCCAGTCGATCCACTGCCGCACCAGCGGCCAGGTGTGATTGGTCGCCGTGCTGCCCGCCACCAGGCCGAAGTGCCCGGCGACCAGGTTCGCCTCGTACACCTCCGCGTTCGGCGCGGCCCGCACGATGCCGCGCACCGCGGCGGGCTGGCCGATGTCGTCGACCTCGCCGACGAACGCCAGGATCGGGCACTTCAACTCGGCGAGCGAGACCGGCTGATCGCGAATCACGAAGCCGCCCAGCATCAACCGGTTGTGCGCGACGAACTGCTTGAGCAGATCGGCGGCGGCCGGTCCGGCGTAGCCGACCCAGCCGTCGTTGTTCAGGAACCGGCGCTGGCGCTCCTTCGGCAGCAACGCCTCCCGGTCGTGCAGCTGGCGCAGGAAGTCGATCCGAGCCTTGGCCGTCTTCATCGGGTCGAGCAGCTGGAAGCCGATGCGCACCATGGAGTCGGTGATCGGCAGCCGGGTGACCACGTGGTCGGCCAGGAAGTCGGCGACGTCGGAGACCATCCCGTAGGGCAGCCCGAACGGCATGCCCGCGACCACGTCGACCGGGCTGCCGAAGGTCACGATGCTCTGCACGCCCTTGCCGTACCGGTAGGCGGCGACCTGGTAGGCGAACATGCCGCCCTGGGAGTAGCCCATCAGGTGCACGGCGCTGCCGGTCGCCTCGGTCACCGCGTCGATCGCGCTGCTGACCGCGAGGACGTGGTCGGCCAGGTCACGCTCCCAGCCGCCCTCTTCGCTCGCCGGTGAGCCGAAATCGACCACCCAGCAGTCGATTCCGCCGCGCTGCAGGATGCCGACGGCGCCGTCCTCGACGTTCACGTCCCAGATGTCGGCATTCACCATCAGCGGCGGCACCAGCAGCGCGACGGGACGCCCCGGCGTGGTGTCGTCGGGGAAGTAATGCCGCAGCCGGTACATCCGCCTCCGCTCGACCACCTCGAACGGGGACGACTCGACATCGTGGGTCAGCCCGCCGAAGCGGATGACCTCGAGGCCGTTCTGCGCGGTCGCCATCAACCGCTGCACCGATCCGACCAAATCCTTCGCACTGAACTTCAAGATCGCTCCTGGCCCTACCCTAGAACGTAACCCTCATCCGCCTCCGCGTACTCCACCGGAGGGATACCCTTCGGTCCCCAAGAAGTACGCGGCGATGTTTCAGATGAGCTTCCCACATCGTGTGTCCATTATGTGTCCGCTGTGACCCGATCCATGCACGTAATGCAGGGTCAGTGACCGAATATCGACGGATCCGCCGCGCACGGTAGCTACCGGGCGGCGATCCGTCCGGGTTTCCGGCGATTCCCGCCCGGACGTTATGTCCCGGCGATTCGATCGGCAGCGTGTCGTTACCATCCGCGGCGGCATCCGCCGTTTCGCTGCGTGCGGCCCGCTGTCCGACCTAAGATCGATGCCGTCTGGAACGCACTGTCGCGTAAGCCATTTCGCTCGAGTGACTGGTTCAACGGGCCGTATCGCCCGTTTGTTTTGCTGTGCAGAATAGCCGTCGCCGCATTACGGGGTGACCCTCTCGAGGTGAGGACAACGCATGACTATCGAAATGCCGGTCCAAACGGAAAACAACCACCGCAAGAGCCTCAGCACCTCGGCCGCGGCCAAGCTGGCGCACACCACCAAATCCGAACCCCAGATGCAGGGCATCAGCTCCCGCTGGCTCACCCGCATGCTGCCGTGGACGCAGGTCAAAGGCGGCGTCTACCGGGTCAACCGGCGGCTCACCCACACCCTCGGCAACGGCGAGGTCGAATTCGACGTGGACGGTCCGCAGGCCCGCGTCATTCCGGCGGAATTGCGGGAGCTGCCCGCCCTGCGGGATTTCGACGACGAGGAGGTGCTGCACGCCCTCGCGCAACGATTCCAGCAACACGATCTGGTGCCGGGCAGCATCGTCGCGGAATTCGGCACTCCGATGCATCAGGTCGTTTTGGTCGTGCACGGCAAGCTGACTCAGAACGGCACCGGCGAATACAACGAACGCACCATGCTCGGCATTCTGGCTGGCGGTAACTACTTCGGCGATCGAATCCTCACCGACCCGCACGCGGTCTGGCCGGTCACCGTCAAAACCGTCACCAGGACAACCCTTCTGGTGCTCCCCCGCCAGGCCCTGCACGACCTGCTCGGCAACGCACCACGGCTACGCGAGCAACTGTCCAGAGTGGCCGGGGCGCCGGCCCGGCCGCAGAACGCCAAGGGCGAGGCCGCGATCGAGATCACCTCCGGCCATGTGGGCGAGCCGCTGCTCGCCGGAACGTTCGTCGACTACGACGCCGCGCCGCGCGAATACGAGCTGAGCCTCGCGCAGAGCGTGCTGCGGGTGCACACCCGCGTCGCCGATCTGTTCAACGACCCGATGGATCAGGTCGAACAGCAGCTGCGGCTGACCATCGAGGCGCTCTACGAACGCCGCGAGCACGACCTGGTCAACAATCCCGACTTCGGACTGCTGCACAACTGCGACCTCAAGCAGCGCATCTACACCGAGTCCGGCCCGCCCACCCCGGACGACATGGACGAGCTGCTCAGCATGCGGCGCAGCACGAAACTCTTTCTGGCACACCCGAAAGCGATCGCCGCGTTCGGCCGCGAATGCAGCAGGCGTGGCCTGTACCCGGACCCGGTCGACGTCGACGGACACCGCGTACCCGCCTGGCGCGGCGTACCGATCTTCCCCTGCGGCAAGATTCCGGTCAGCGGCACACAGACCACGTCGATCCTCGCCATGCGCCTCGGCGAGAAGGACCAGGGCGTGATCGGCCTGCACCAGACCGGCCTGCCCGACGAATACGAGCCGAGCCTCAACGTCCGCTTCAAGGGCATCGACGACCAGTCGATCATCTCCTACCTGGTCAGCTGCTACTACTCCGCCGCCGTACTGGTACCGGACGCACTCGGCGCGCTCGACAACGTCCTGGTCGCCCGGCAAACCGACTGACGAGGTGATGAGCCGTGTCGATGCTGTCCCGTACCCTGGCCCTGCCCGCGACCCACGAGGTCGCCACCGCCGTCGCCGCCCTCCTGTCCGACCTGAGCGGTAGCGCCCCACGACGGTTGGCGCACAACGATTCCCCGACGCCGGCGGTACCCGGCTCCGCACCCCCGAGCACACCCGCCCGGCCCCGCATCCTCGGCCCGCGCGGGCTTGGGACTGCGACACTACCGATCGACCCGCCCATCGATCCGTCCGGATCCACTGTCCCGCAGTACATCTCGTCGACCGCATCGGCGCCACCGCCGGTGACGACCGGCTCGACGAGCTCGTCGGGTCTGCTCGCCACCCCCGCGACCAACCAGGCATCCCCGACCGCCGAAGGCCGCATACCAACTGGCCCAACCGGTTTGGGTACGGCGTCGACGCGGTGCAGCACCGAGGAGTCGGCGATCCCCTCGCTCTACTGTCCCCCGCCGATGCGCGACGACCCCGCGTTGGCCGCCATCGTGAACGAGCGAATCCTCGCTTGGGCCACTTCGATCGGCCTGTACGAAGGACGGCTGGACGATCTCCGTGACGCCGGATTCGGGCGGTTGATCATGCTCGCCCACCCCGACTGCGACGACCCGGATCGGCTCACCGCCGCGGCGAAATGCGCGGTCGCCGAATGGGCGGTGGACGACTACTACTGTGACGCCGGGGCCAGCGATGTCGCCTCCGACGGCACGCCGTCGAGTGCCGCGGCCGAGCTCGGACCGCGACTCGAACTCGCTGCCGCCGCAATCGATCCCGTGCACCTGCCCGCTCGCTATGCCGCCCGGATCGAGCGGGCGTTGCAGGCGGACCCGGTCGTGCGGGCGTTCCGCAGCGGCCTCGCGCACCTGAGCCGGTTCTCCACGCCGGCGCAATTAGCTCGGCTGCGCAGCGAGATCGCGGGCTGGTTCATCGCGCTCGGCGCCGAGGCGGGCTGGCGGCAAGCCGGGCGCACACCGCAGGCCTGGGAGTACCTCACCAACCGGCAGCCGCACAGCTTCTTGCCGTGCATGGCACTGATCGATATCGCCGGCGGCTACGAACTCCAGGCCGCCGAGTACACCGATCCCCGGGTACGCCGGGTCATCCCCACCGCCGCGCTGGCCAGTCAGCTGGTCAACGACCTCTACTCGATGGCCCGCGAAGACCGTTCGGACGGAGCGGAATTCAACCTGCCGACGGTCCTGGTCGCGGAGGAAGGCTGCACCCGGCGCGAGGCGGTGCTGCGCACCGCCGAGTTGCACGACGAACTGATGCATCGCTTCGAGCTCGAAGCGGCCCCGTTGGCCGCCACCGGCTCCGCCGAACTACGCCGGTTCCTCACCGGCGTGTGGGCCTGGCTCGGCGGCAGCCGCGCCTGGCACGCGGAGAGCAAACGGTACTCCGACCGGTAGCTCGCCGAAGTCGCGATTCCTCGACGGCGGTGACCACCGCCGACGAAATATCCAGTGCTGCAACGAGAGAGGGTGAATTGGCATGACCATTCTCAATCCGGACACCGATGCCGTGCTTCAGACCAGCTACCAGAAGGCCGTTGCCGCGTACTGGAACAACAACCCGAACGATGACCGGGTCAACACGAAACTCGGTGAGGTGGACGGGCTTTACCACCACCACTACGGCATCGGCGCCCCCGACCTCTCGGTGCTGACCGGCCCGGAGGAGACCAGGCAGGAGCGCATCGTCAAGGAGTTGCACCGGCTGGAGACCGCGCAGGCGCAGCTGCTGCTCGATCAGCTCGGCACCGTTTACCCGGACCAGCGCCTGATGGACGGCGGATCCGGCCGGGGCGGCACGAGTTTCATGGCGAACCAGCGCTTCGGCTGCCAGGTCGACGGCGTCACCATCTCCGAGTACCAGGTCCGGTTCGCCAACGAGCAGGCCACCGAGCGCGGGGTGGACCACAAGGTGCGCTTCCACTTCCGGAACATGCTGGAGACCGGTTTCGAGCCGTGGTCGATGCGCGGCATCTGGACCAACGAGACCACCATGTACGTCGATCTGTTCGACCTGTTCCACGAGTTCTCCCGGCTGCTCGAGCCGGGCGGGCGCTATGTCTGCATCACCGGCTGCTCCAACGACGTGACCGGCGGCCGCTCGTCCTCGGTCAGCTGGATCGACGCGCACTACGGCTGCATGATCCATCCGCGCAGCGAATACTTCCGCGCGATGGCGGAGAACAACCTGGTCCCGGTCGACGTGACCGACCTCACCGCGGCCACCATCCCGTACTGGGAGCTGCGCACGAAATCCGAGCTCGCGACGGGTGTCGAGCAGCCGTTCCTGACCGCGTACCGGGAGGGCAGCTTCCAGTACCTGCTGATCGCCGCCGATAAGGTGGGCAGGTGACCGACACCGCTCTCCCGGCCTTCACCGATCGCGAAGCCCTGCCCGTCGAACTGGTCGATGACGCGGGGCACGCGATCGGCACCTGCCCGGTGGCGCAGGCCCATCAGGCGCCCGGCCAGCTGCACCGCGCGTTCTCGGTGCTGCTGTTCGACGACACCGGGCGGGTGTTGTTGCAGCAGCGGGCCGCGGTGAAGACCCGCTTCCCGTCGCGCTGGGCCAACACCTGCTGCGGCCATCCCGCGCCGGGCGAGCCGGTCGCGGCGGCGGCCGCGGTGCGCCTCGCCGAGGAGATGGGCCTGGCCACCACCTTCACCGAGGTCGGCGTGTACCGCTATCGCGCCGAGGACCCGTCGACCGGCCGGGTCGAATCCGAATGGGACCACGTGCTCGTCGGCCGGCTCACCACAGGCGCCCCGCGCCCGAACCCGGACGAGGTCGCCGACTATGCCTGGATGGCGCCCGACGCGCTACGCGCGGCGATGGCCGCCGAGCCGGACGCCTACACGCCGTGGCTGGCCGGTGTGCTCGAGCTGGCCGAGCGGGCGCTCACTGAAACGTGGCGGCGCTGAGCCTGCCGACGCCGGTGCGCACGCCGGGACCGAGGCAGCCGCCGACCATGGCCGGCGTCATCATCTCGTAGTCGGCGGTGATCCGGACCCGGCTGCCCTGACCGAGCCCGTCCACCACCTCCAGGGTGCCGGTCGTCGGCTGCTGCATGGTGACCGGCCACGGTCCCCACAGCCTGCTCGTCTCGCCGTTCGACCAGAGCACGTCCACGGTGATCGGGCCGTCCGCCGGGCGCATGCAGTCCGAGGTCGCGATGTGCGTGCCGGTGAAGGTGCCGCCGGTGATGCCCGCGGGTCCGCCGGAACAGTCGCGCAGCGTGCCGACCGAGGTGAAGGTGAGCACGTGCGGGGTCATGTCGATCGCGCCGTCCACGGCGGTCCAGCGGAAGTCGCCGTTCGCGCAGGTGCCCGCGGGCGGCAGCGCGGACGCGACGGGGATATCGAACGGGACGAGCAATGCCGCGGCTACGGCGGTAGCGGTGGCGATCTTCCCGAGCATCAACACTCCGGCACCTCTTCTCGCGGGCGGTGTACCTGCAGGAACGGGTGGAGCACGAGCAGGGGAAGAATCCCATACCGTCTATGCTGTTTTGATTCCGACACACTCGGAATCGAGTCGTGAGCCATAGGGCAATCACATCGATAGATGCGCATATCTACGTAAAGTCATGTTTGAAACCCTGAGAGAAATCATAGGAACGGCACAGGCTATGACCAGGTCCGCCCGGCATTGTGAGGTGCGTAGGAGTTGTCGGCGAAGCGAGGTGCGCGATGGTCGAAATCGAGGTCACGGGGACGACCGTGACGATCAAGGTGGTCGGTGGGCATCAGGTCCTCGCCCTGCGTGAGCACATCACCTTCGATCTCTCCGACATCACCCAGGTGGTGCGGGCCGAAGTGGACCTGCGCCCGCCGTGGGTACGCGCGCCGGGCACCTTCTTCCCCGGCGTCATCGCGGCAGGCACCTTCCGCGGCAAGGGCCGGAAAGAGTTCTGGGACACCAGATTCGACGGCCGCGCCGTCCGCATCGAACTGGACGGCGCCCCCTTCACCCGGTTGGTCGTCGACGTCGACGACCTCGACCTCACCCTGCACACCCTCCGCACCGCCGTCGCCGCCTGACCCACCACCGCCGCACGCCTGCTGGTTCCCGCACCGAATTTCGCATGCGATTCTCGGTGCGGGAAATCAGGCATGGTGCGGGAATCCACCGAAGCCGCGCAGCAGGCCGGTGTAGGGCTTGGGGGGTGGGGTGGCGAATTCGCCTCGGCCGGATTTGCGCAGGGCGAGGGTGATCAGGGATTGGACGGTCAGGGTGGCGGCGGCTACGCCGTCGATGACCGGGACTCCGATTTCCTCGCGGATGTGCGCGCACAGGTCCGCCATGCCCGCGCAGCCGAGCACGATCGCGTCCGAGCCGTCGGTGTCGACCGCCTGCCGACAGGCCTCGGTGACGATCTTGCGGGCATCCGGGTCCGAGTCCAGGGCGAGGACGGGCAGCTCGCAGGCGTGGATGCCGAGGCAAAACCGTTGCCGTCCATATCGTTCCACTAGATCACCGGCGCGTCCGATGGTCCGGCTCAGGGTCGTGACGACGCTGAACCCACGACCGAGATGACTGGCCGTCGCCATCGCCGCCTCGGCGATCCCGATGACCGGTCCCCCGGCCAGTTCTCGCGCGGCGTCCAGTCCCGGATCGCCGAAGCAGGCGATCACGTACCCGTCCACACCCGCCTCCTCCCCGCGCCGGATGGCGGCGAGAATCCCTGGGACGCTGAGGGCTTCGTCGTAGTGGCTCTCGATCGACGCGGGTCCCATCTCGGCGGTCACCGCGTCGAGCAGTGTGCCGGGACCGGCGACGGCCCTGGCACACTCCTCGATCGTGTCGGTCATCGCCCGGGTCGTGTTCGGGTTGACCACACGGATACGCATCAGGCGGGTACTCCCTGCACCGCCAACCTCGTTCGGGTGGCCAGCACGTAGTAGACGGCGAAGCCGAGGGCGCAGCCGATGAACCAGCTGTACTGCGCCGCGGTGTACATGCCGGCGACGTCCTTGGCCAGCACCGGGATCACCGCGACCACGGCGCCGATCGCGGTGGCGAGCACCGCCGCCGGGTTGTATCCCTTGCTATACCAATAACTTCCGGTCTTCGACAGGGTGAACAGGTCGTCTACCACCACGTGCTGCTTGCGCACCAGGTAGTAGTCGGCGATGAGCACGCCGAACAGCGGACCGATGAACGCGCCGAGCACCTCGAGCGTGTAGTGGATGACCTCGGGGTTGTTGTAGAGGTTCCACGGGGTGATCAGCACCGAACCGACCGCCGCGATCATGCCGCCGGCCCGCCAGCTGATCCGCTGCGGGTTCACGTGCGAGAAGTCGAAGGCCGGCGAGATGAAGTTCGCCACGATATTGATGCCAATGGTGGCGACGGTGAAGGTCAACGCGCCCAACACGATCGCGAACGTGCTGTCGATGCGCGCGACCGTCGCGACCGGGTCGGTGATCAGCTCGCCGTACACCGGAACGGTCAGCGAGGCGGTGATCACCACGAGCAGCGAGAACAGCAGGAAGTTGACCGGCAGGCCGAGCAGGTTCCCGCGCCGCACGGCGGCGAAAGTCTTTCCGTAGCGGGAGAAGTCGCCGAAGTTCAGCATCGGGCCGGAGAAGTAGGACACCACCAGCGCGATGGCGCCGAGCATCACCGGCAGCGAGTCCCAGCCGGTGTACTTCACGTCGCCGAGCTTCAGATCGATGGCACTCCAACCGGCTTTCGCGATCAGGTATCCGCAGAGCAGGAACATCACCACGTAGACCGCGGGCCCGCAGAAGTCGATGAACTTGCGGATGGATTCCATACCGCGCCAGAACACGCACGCCTGCACCACCCACAGCGCCAGATAACTCCCCCAGCCGAGCAGTGAAAGACCGAGGAAGCCGTAGTCGTCGACCACCGCATAGGGGGCCAGGCCCGGAAACAGCTTCACCAGAACGACATCCAGCGCCGCCGAAGCCAGGAACGTCTGAATCCCGTACCAGGCCACCGCGATCAACCCGCGAATGATGGCCGGGATATTGGCGCCGATCACCCCGAAGGCACTGCGGCACATGACCGGATACGGCACACCGGTCACCTGGCTCGGCTTCGCCACCAGATTGCAGAAGAAGTAGACGATGGTGATGCCGATCAGCAGGGCCGCCAGCACCTGCCAGCTGGCCAGGCCGAGCGCGAACAGGCTGCCCGCGGTGACGTAGCCGCCGACGCTGTGCACGTCCGACATCCAGAAGGCGAAGATGTTGTACGAACCCCAGGTCTGCTTGCGCAGGGGTGCGAGGTCGGCATTGGTGAGCCGTGGATCGTAATTCGACGGCACGGTGTCGGGGATGGCGACAGGCGGGGGTGCTGCGACGCTCGGTGCCGCGATGGTTTCGGTCATGGTGTTTCCCATCCGGGAGGTGAAACTGTGATCGAACCGACGGTAGGGATGCGCCATTGCCCGCCCGTTGCGCCGTTATTGCCCGGCTATTGCGCGGCAGATATATCTTCCGGCGCGAGCAGGCCGGTGTCCGTCGGCAGGGTCGCGATGACCGTCTCCAACCTGCGGTGATGGCGTTCGGCGATGAGCAGCAGGCGATCGACGTCGCGGGCCAGGAACGCGTCCATCATGAGCGCGTGGTCGGTGTGCAGCCGCACTCGGTCGCCGCGGCTGATGTGCACCATCGACTGCACCGGCTCGGTGACGTTCCATGCCGATTCCAGCATGTGCAGCAGCCGGAACATGCGCGACGGCTTGGTCAGCGCGACGTGGAAGTTGCGCGATTGGCGATGGTAGGCGGCCGGATCGTCGTCCCGGATCGCCTGCTCGAGCAGCGCGTTCACCTCGATCAGCGCGGCTCGGTCGGCGGCGTTCGCGTGGAGCGCGGCCGCGGCCAGCGAGGCGTTCTCCAGGGTCTCGCGCACGATGTACATCTCGCGCAGTTCGGCGGCGGTCAGCTGGGCCACCGCGTAGCCGCCGTGCGGTTCGTGGGTGACCAGACCCTCCCCGATCAGCGTCTTCAGCGCCTCCCGGACCGGGATGTGACTCACCCCGAACAGCTCGGCCACCTCGCGCAGCGGGATGACGGTGCACGGCGGCACGGCGCCGTCCAGGATCACCCGGCGCAATTCGCCGAGAATCACCTGCGGTCGGCCGGGTGCGTCGACAACCAACCTCGCGAGCAGCGCCGAACGTCGTCTCGGGGGCATGCGCAACACGCTAGGCCAGGCGTGTTGCGGTTACGGTCAGGCATGTGACGCTCAGGAAACGTATTCGGACAGAACCAACCGGTCGCACGAGCGGTCCGGTGCGGTGTTTCGGCACATCCGTGTAATTCTGGACCGGACCCGTACTACAGAGAGTTCCCGATGACCGTTTCGGCAGCACAGTTCGTAGACCGCCGGTTCGCGACCCTGGTCGCCGAGTTCGACCGGCTCTTCCGGCGACCAGGCGACGGCGGCGGGGCACTCGCGGTCTACCTGCACGGCGAGCCGGTGGTGGACGTCTGGGCCGGCTACGCGCGCCCCGGGGTCCCGTGGGCGCGTGACACCGTCGCCATGGCGTACTCGACCGGCAAGGGCGTGGCCAGCACGCTGCTGCACCGGCTGGCCGAGCGCGACGCGGTCGCGTACGACGAGCCCGTCGCGACGTACTGGCCCGCCTTCGCCGCCGCGGGCAAGGACCGCATCACCGTGCGCGAATTGCTCAGTCACCGAGCGGGTTTGCATCGCCTGCGCGGCCTGTTGCCCGGCCCGTACGACCGATTCTTCGACGACGCGGCGGTGACCGCGGCGCTGGCCGCGGCCGAACCGGACCCGCGTCGCCTGGTAACCAGCGGGTATCACGGAATCACCTTCGGGCACTTGGTCGCCGAGCTGGTGCGCCGGATCACCGGCACCGAGTTCACCGAGGTGCTGCGCACCGAGATCGCCGAACCGCTTGCCGCCGAAGAACTCTGGTTCCGCGTCCCGGACGCCGAACGCGACCGCATCGCGACCAACTTCCCCCGCCTGACCGTCGCGGGAATGAGCTGGGAGAACAGCTCCCGGCTGCTCGGCAGGACCAGGCTCGCCGCCGCCATGGACACCACCCCCGAGGGCTTCGCCGACCTGGTTTCCGATCCCCGCCTGCATGATTCGGTGATGCCCGGCCTCAACGGCGTATTCTCCGCCCGAGCGCTGGCCCGCCTCTACGGCGCGCTCGCCAACGGCGGCGAACTCGACGGCTACCGGCTGCTCCGCCCGGAAACCATCGCATCGGTAACCCAGCGCCAGATCTTCACCCCGGATTACGTTCTCGCCCTGCGCGTCCCGTGGGCGCTCGGCTACCACGCCGTCCCGATGAAACCCTCCAGATCGGACCCGATCTCCGCCTTCGGCCACTTCGGCCTCGGCGGCTCCGGCGCCTTCGCCGATCCCGCCACCGGCATGTCCCTCGGCTTCGTCACCAACCGGCTCGGCGGGCGCCTCACTCCCCTCGGCGATGCCCGCCTGGCCCGCCTCGGCACCCTCGCCCACAACCTCGCGAAAGCCACCTGACCGAGGGCCGGCTCGGGTCGCCGAGCGTCTTGGGGGCGAGACACCCGGTCGAGAATCGTCGGACGTTTCGGGCCGAGAGTGGCAGCATGTGCGGCATGGAGTTGGTCGGGATGGAACGAATTGCCGCTGCCGCGGACTTGCTCGCGCCGGTGATCCGGAAGACGCCCATCGTGGCGTCGCGCGTGCTGTCCGAGCGCGCGGGCACCGAGGTGTGGCTGAAGTGCGAGAACTTACAGCGAACCGGGTCGTTCAAACCGCGCGGCGCCTATAACCGGATCGCCAATCTGCCCGCCGCGGACCGCGCCCGCGGAGTGGTCGCGGCCAGCGCGGGCAACCACGCGCAGGGGGTGGCCTGGGCGGCCACCTCGCTCGGCATCAGCTCGACGGTTTTCATGCCGGTGGGCGCCTCGCTGCCCAAGCTGGCGGCGACCAAGGCCTACGGCGCCGAGGTGCGGCAGGTCGGCGAGACCATCGAGGACGCGCTGGACGCGGCCAAGGACCTCGCCGAGCGTACGGGGGCGACGCTGATCCATCCGTTCGACCACCCGGACGTCGTGGCCGGGCAGGCGACGGTGGCGCTGGAGATTCTGGAGCAGATCCCCGACGTCGGCACGGTGCTGGTGCCGACCGGCGGCGGCGGGCTGCTGGCCGGCATCGCGGTGGCGCTGCATCAGCTGGCCCCGCGGGTGCGGGTGATCGGGGTACAGGCGAAGGAGGCGGCGGCCTGGCCGGATTCGCTGGCGGCGGGCAAGCCGGTGCGGGTCGGGCGGATGTCGACGATGGCCGACGGTATCGCGGTCGGGCTGCCGGGTCAGGTGCCGTTCGTGCATGTGGCCGAGCATGTTTCGGCGATGCTGACCGTGGACGAGGACTCGCTGTCCAAGGCGTTGCTGCTGTGCCTGGAGCGGGCCAAGCTGATCGTCGAGCCGGCGGGCGCGGCGGCGGTCGCGGCGTTGATGAGTTGTACCGCAACGGAACTGGACCTGACGGGTCCGGTGTGCGCGGTGCTGTCCGGCGGCAATATCGATCCGCTGCTGCTCACCCGGCTGATCGGCCACGGGCTCAGCGCGGCGGGACGTTATCTCGATGTGCGGGTGACGATTTCGGATCGGCCGGGCGGGCTGAGCGCGCTGCTCGGGGTGGTCGGCAAGACCGGCGCCAGCGTGGTCGACGTGGCGCACGCCCGCACCGGCACCCGCCTGGCCCTCGGCGAGGTGGAGGTCTCGCTCACCTTGGAGACGCGCGGCCCGAACCACCGCGACGACGTCCTGAACGCGCTCGCCAACGCGGAGTACTCCGTCCGGGTGGAGGACTGACGGCGACCTCGCCGGGCGCGGATCGCACCCGACTCGATCCGCACACGGCGAGGTCCCGCCGAACATCCGAACGCACACTGGATCACCCGCGCGGACGCGGGCCGGTCAGCTACCCAGGAACAACATGGGGCTCACGATGGCGGCCATCGGCAGCAGCACGGCGTCCATGACGGACCCGCCGATCGGAAAAGCGACAGCCAGGACGGCGGCCATGAACATTGCCAGAGTGTTGCCTACGATCGATCCGATCATTCCTCTTCTCCTTCTGTTCGTTACTTCCGGTAGCTGTCGAGCCGCATGAAGGCTCGAAGTGCCATAAAGCAGAGAACCGGGTAGAGGCCACCTCACCTGATCAAGGACGAGGTGCACGGCCGCCCAGCAGAGGGGCGCCGCGAATCATGATAAGTCATGGATGGTCCGCTTTGGGTGTTTCCGGATATTTGCTGAAGACCCGCTTCTGCGCGGGGCTCACACCCGTGCCGACCGGGCGCGTGGTGCGCCCGGTCGGCCCCTCATCGGGTAACCGTCAGCACTTCCGCTTGTAGAAGTACTTCGAGTTGGCGTCCATGTCGGCCTGCGTGATGGCGATCATGTCGGTCTGGATGTTGCGGGTGACCGGCTTGCCCTCGATCGCCGCGGCCGCCTGATCGACTCCCTTGGCGCCGATGCCCGCCGGGTCCTGGGCGATAAGCGCTTGCACCGTACCGGCTTTCAGGTCCTCGACCTGCTTGGGGCTCGCGTCGAAGCCGACCAGCTTGACCTGGCCGAGCTTGTTCGCGTTGCGCAGGCCGGTGGCCGCACCCTCGGCCGAGCTGAGGTTGGTCGCGAAGATGCCGGCCAGGTCCGGATGCGCGGCCAGCGTCGCGGTGACGATCGAGGCCGCCTGTGCCGCCTCGTTGTTGTTGTATTGCACGCCCAGCGAGGTGATGCCGGGGAAGCTCTTCACCGCGTCCTCGAAGCCCTGCGCCCGCGCGTCGGTGGTGGACGTGCCCGCCTTGGTGTTGATCACCAGCACCGGGCCCTTGTCCCCGACCAGCTTCGCCAGGGTCTGCGCCGCGAGCGCGCCGCCCTTCTTGTTGTCCGACGAAATGGACGACAGCGCAACGGACGTATCGTCGAGCGCGGTATCCACCTCGACGATCTTGATGCCCGCGTCCTTGGCCTGCTTGATCGGGTTCGCCATGGCGGTGGCGTGGGTCGGCGCGATCAGGATGCCGCCCGGCTTGTTCGCGACCACGCCGGTCAGCACCGGGGTCTGCGACCCGGCGTCGAACTTGGTCGGCGCCTGCGTGTCCAGCTTGTAGCCGAGCTTCGTCGCCTCGTCCTGCGCGCCGCACTGCATCGAGATGTAGAACGGCTCGTCGGCGACACCCGGAATCAGCACCAGCTTCTTGCTGTCGCCGCTACCCGAGTTGCTCACCTGCCCGCTACAGGACACCAGCAGCGCGCCGACCGACACCATCGCGCCGATCACCACCGCTGTCCGCTTCGCCACCCTCATTTGGCTACCTCCGCCGTATTGTGTTGTTCCACTGTCGAATTCCTATTTCCGATCGCGGGCCCGGCGGCGGAGCTGGTCGAACCAGACCGCCGCGACCAGCACCACGCTCACCGCGATCGGCTGCCAGAACACCGGCACCTGCGCGATGACGAACCCCTTCTTCAGCACCGACGGAATGAACACGCCGATCACCGTGCCGACGATCGACCCGACCCCGCCGAACAGGCTGGTGCCGCCGATCACCACGCCGGCGATGGCGTCCAGGTTGTCGGTGGTGTGCCCGCCGATCGTGGTGGTGCCGAAGTAGGCCAGGTTCATGAAGCCGGCCAGGCCGGCCAGCACGCCGGTGAGCAGATAGACCGTCACCAGATGCCGGGTGACCGCGATGCCGGAGCGGCGGGCGGCCTCCTCGTTGGAGCCGATGGCGTAGGTGTAGCGGCCGAAGCGGGTGGTGTGCAGCACCCAGGCGGCCAGCACGGTCACCACCGTGGCGACCAGCACCAGATTCGGAACGCCGCCCAGTGTGGTGCCGAAACCGAGGGTGTCGCGCAGGTTTTCGGGCACCGTCCGGGTGTCCACGCCGCCGGTGATCAGCTGGGCCGCGCCGAGGGCGGCGCCGAACGAGCCGAGCGTGACGATCAGCGGCGGAATCTTGGCCTTGGCCACCAGCAATCCGTTGATCAGGCCCCAAACGCCGCCGCCCGCAATGGAAAGCAGGAAGCCGACCGCGATGATGCCCCAGCCCGCGTTGGTCGCGTCCTGATCCGGGCTGAGCCACTCCATCGACTTCGCGCCGATCACGCCGGAGAAGATCAGCACCATGCCGACCGAGAGATCGATGCCGGAGGTGATGATCACGAACGTCATCCCCACCGAAAGCACCAGCAGCACCGAGGTTTCGATCAGCAGCGTCTGAAAGGTGAAGCGGGTCGGGAACGCATCCGGGCGCAGCACGCTGAACACGATGCACAGGGCGACCAGCACGACGCCGATCCACACCGTGCTCGCGCCGAGAAGCCGTTGCAGGACGGTGCGTTCGGGTAACTCCGAACCGCCGTCGATGCCGTTCCCGTCGACACCGACGGACTTGACCTCACTCATGCCTGCACCTCAACGAATTTCGACGTCGCGGGGCACGGATGTCTCACGCCGCCCCCTCCTGTGACAACGCGCCGGTCATGGCGCCCACCAACTGCTCGAGCGTGGCCTCGGCGGCGGTGAACCGGGCCACCCGCCGGCCGAGCCGAAGCACCTCGATGCGGTCCGCGACCGCCAGGACCTCGGGCATATTGTGGCTGATCAGTACCACCGCGATGCCCTGATCGGCGACCCGGCGGATCACGTCGAGCACCCGCTCGCGCTGCACCACGCCGAGCGCGGCGGTCGGCTCGTCCATGAACACGACCTTGCTCGCCCACATCACCGCCCTGGCCACCGCGACGCTCTGCCGCTGTCCGCCGGACAGCGAGCCGATCGGCACGTCCGCGCTCTGCAAGGTGACGCCGAGGCGCCGGAAGTGTTCCACCGCTTGGGCTCTCATCGCGGTGCGATCCAGCATGCCGAGCTTGCCCGGCAAACCCTTGCGCACCAGCTCCCGGCCGAGGAACAGGTTCGCGGCCGGGTCCAGATCGGGGGCCACGGCGAGGTCCTGATACACCGTCTCCACGCCGAGTTTGCGCGCGGCTGTCGGCGTATTCAGCACCACCTGCTTGCCGTCCAGCAAAATCCGCCCGGAATCCGGCTGCTCGGCGCCGGAAAGGCATTTCACCAGAGTCGATTTACCCGCGCCGTTGTCGCCGATCAACGCGACGACTTCACCGGCGCTCACCTCGAAGTTGGCGCCACGTAACGCCTCGACCCCGCCATAGCGCTTCACCAACCCCTCGGCCCGCAGCACCGCGGCGGAAACACCCGCGGGTTCGGCCGGTTTCACGGCATCGTCCGAGGTCATCGGCCACATCCGTGCGCGCACAGCTGAGCAAACGTCCAGTCCATCCCGCGATGCTACGTTCGCCCCATCGTCCCGTGGGACATATTCGGCAAAATGCGGACGACGCAATGCAATCCCGGTTTGCGCGCCGAGAAAACAATGCACTCAATACCCGAACGGGCGTCCCATCCGGTAGGGCATCGGCAATCGCTCGGTGTCATCGCTGAAAGTCGTCGAGATTCCGCGAAACCATTGATGGGCAGTTCGCATCAAACGGTAATGCATGACGTTACGTCACCGTAGGCGAAGCGCGCCGTTCGATCAATGCTGGCCGCCGAGTTCGAGGGCGAGCACGCCGATGATGACCAGGGCGACGCCGCCCACCTGGATCAGCGTCAGGCGTTCGTCGAGGAACAGCGCGCCGATGATCGCGATGGCCGCGACGCCGACCGCGGACCAGATGCCGTAGGCGACACCGATTTGCATGCCGCGCTTCAACGCCTGGGAGAGGAACCAGAAGGCGCTGCCGTAGCCGAGCACGACCAGGATCGACGGAATGACCTTGGTGAATCCGTCGGAGATCTTCAGCGAGACGGTGGCGGTCACCTCGGACGCGATGGCAATGGCCAGCAGAAGCAAGGTCATGGCGGCAGCGTATCGAGTGGCGCAGAATAGGAGACAGGCGCGCTGTCGGACCGGAAGCGGCGTGGGGGAACACGGGGATCGAGCCGTTGCTTCGACGACCGACGACAACGAGTGGGGGGATCGGTCATGGACGCGGTGGAGTTCGGTGTCTACGCATGTGTGGGACTGGCGATCGTCGCGCCGGCCGCGCTTGTCCTGGTGCCGGTGCGCGACGATCGTCGACGCCGGAATGCGCTGTGGGAGTGGACCACAGCCAACAACTGGACCTGCACGCAGAACGCCCACGCCGACTGGACGGCCCGGCTGCCCGGCGGCGACAAGGGCAGACTCGGGCTGGCGATGACCGGTCGACTGGGCGGCCGGTGGGTAACCGTGGCGGACTACAACTATCAGACGACGCGCGTTACCTACGACTCGGACAACAATCGATCGAAAAAGGTCACGACGCACCACTACAGCGTCGTCGTCGTGCACCTGGACCGGCCGTATCCGCCGATCGCGGTCGTCCCCCGCGGCCCGCTCGCACAGCTCTCGCGCGCGGTATTCGGCGACAAACCCACCGCCACCGGCAACCACGAGTTCGATTCCCGCTACCGCGTCCGCACCAGCGAACCCGACTACGCCCGTTGGCTCATCGGCAAGCCACTGATCGACGCCCACCTGTCCGGCGAGGTCCCGCACTGGAGCCTCGGCAACCACGAACTACTCACCTACCGCGCAGGCGCCCTGCCGTCCCCCGCCGCGATCCCGGCCCTGGCCGCCCCCCTGCTCCGCATAGCGGACCTACTCCCCCGCTGAGTCGGCGGCGGCCGCGGTGGCTCAGGCGAGCCAGGCGCGAAGTTGGGCTGTGGTGGTGCCGATTTCGGTGAGCTGGACGGCGACCTGGGTGCCTGCGGTGCCGCCGCGGGCGTTGCGGGAGGCGATGGAGCCGTGCACGGTGAGGACCTCGCGCACCTTGGGCGTGAGCGCCGGATCGATGGCGGCGAACTCCGCGTCGGTGAGCTCGTCGAGGCCGACGCCGCGCGCCTCGGCCGCGCGGACACAGGCGCCCGCGGCCTCGTGTGCCACCCGGAACGGAACACCCTGGCGGACCAGCCATTCGGCGATATCGGTCGCGAGGGTGAACCCGGCGGGCGCGAGTTCGGCCATGCGATCGGTGTGGAAGGTCAGCGTGCCGACCAGACCGGCGATGGCGGGCAGCAACAACTCCAGCTGCGCGACCGAGTCGAACAGCGGCTCCTTGTCCTCCTGCAGGTCCCGGTTGTAGGCCAGCGGCTGCGCCTTCAACGTGGCGAGCAGCCCGGTGAGGTTGCCGATGAGCCGGCCCGCCTTGCCGCGGGTGAGTTCGGAAACGTCCGGGTTCTTCTTCTGCGGCATGATCGAGGACCCGGTGGACCAGGCGTCCGCGAGCGTGATGTATCCGAATTCCGGTGTGCTCCAGAGGATCACCTCTTCGGCCAGACGGCTCAGATCGACGCCGATCATGGCGAGCACGAACGCGGCCTCGGCGGCGAAGTCCCGCGCGGAGGTGGCATCGATCGAATTCGCCGCGGCGGCATCGAAATCCAGCTCGGCGGCGATCGCCTCGGGATCGAGGCCGAGCGAGGAACCGGCCAGCGCGCCGGAACCGTACGGCGACACCGCCGCCCGCTTGTCGAAGTCGCGCAGCCGGTCGATGTCGCGCAGCAGCGGATGCGCGTGCGCGAGCAGATGGTGTGCGAGCAGCACGGGCTGCGCGGCCTGCAGGTGCGTCTTGCCCGGCATCACCGCGTCCGGATGCGCGCTCGCCTGCGCGACCAGCGCGTCGACCACGTCGAGCACGCCGGCGGCGACCCGGCGCACGCCGTCGCGCAGCCACATCCGGAACAGCGTGGCCACCTGGTCATTACGGGATCGTCCGGCGCGCAGCCGCCCGCCGAGTTCGGCGCCGACCCGGTCGATCAGGCCGCGCTCCAGCGCGCCGTGCACGTCCTCGTCGGAGTCGGCGGGCGCGAACGCACCCGAATCCACGTCCGCGGCAAGCCGATCCAGCCCGGCGAGCATGCCGGCCAGGTCACTCTCGGACAGCAGACCGGCCTTGTGCAGCACCCGTGCGTGCGCTTTGGACGCGCGCACATCGTATGGCGCGAGCACCCAGTCGAAGTGCGTCGACTTGCTCAGCGCCGCCATCGCCTCGGCCGGTCCGGACGCGAAGCGCCCGCCCCAGAGCGCCCCGGTGTTGGTGCTGCCGCTCTGCGTCATGGTGTGCTGTCTCCTCCGGGTCGGATTGCGGTCATCAGTAGGTGGGAGTGCATTTGCTCGGCGACCTCGCCGGGCACCCGGCGGCCGCGCTCGGTGAGCACGGCGACCGGGTCGGTGCGCACGGCGGTCCAGCCCTGGTCGGTGAACCAGTCGACGGGATCGCTGCGCCCCTCGATCGGGTACCAGAGCGCGTTCACGTCCAGATCGATGTCGAGGGTGGCGAGCAGCCGGTCGCGGCCGTCTTCCTGCTCGTATCGCGACGGCGCGCGGTCGTCCTTGGTCATGTTGAGCGCCACCCGACTGCCCGGCGCGCTGAGCGCCCCGATGGCGGTCAGGAGCCGATCCTGCGCGTCCGCCGGGAGGTAGCGCAGCAGCCCCTCGACCAGCCAGGCGGTCGGGATCTCGGGGTCGAAACCTTTGTCGCGCAGGGCCGTCGGCCAGTCCTCGCGCAGGTCCACCGGCACCTCGCGGCGGTCGGCGGCGGGCTCGCGCGCGGCGAGCGCGGATGCCTTGAACTGCAATACCTTCGGCTGATCCAGTTCGAAAATCGTAGTGCCGGAGGGCCAGTCGAGGCGGTAGGCCCTGGCGTCCAGACCGGCGGCCACGATGACGATCTGCCGCAGGCCCGCCGCGGCCGCCGTGTCGAGGTAGTCATCGAAGTAGCAGGTGCGGGCGACCAGCAGATCGCCGAGCGCGCCGTAGGAGCGCACCAGCGACTGGTCGATCTCGCCGATATCGCTCCGGCTCAGCCGGGTCCACGCGGCCGAACCGACCGCGCTCACCATCAGCTCGGCGTACGGATCGTGGAACAGCGCGTCCGCCCGCCGGCTTTCGCCCGCGCGCAGCGCCGCGACGCCGAGGGCGGTCGCGCCCACACTGCTCACGATGTCCCAGCTGTCGTCTTCGGTCCGCATCGTCGCTCCCTTCGAGTCGAGCCGATTCCTCGACCGCCCCTGAGACTACGACTGCTTCCTGAGTGGGCCGCCGATCGCCGGCGGCCCACCCCGGAAGGCTGGACGTCGCGCCTTACTTCTGGTTCAGGTCCCGGCGCGCGGCGACCTTGGACGACAGGCCGTGGATCTGCACGAAGCCCTTGGCCAGCGACTGGTCGAAGGTGTCGCCCTCGTCGTAGGTGGCCAGGTTGAAGTCGTAGAGCGACTGCTCCGAGCGCCGGCCGTTGACCACCGCGTTGCCGCCGTGCAGCACCATCCGGATCTCGCCGGAGACGTGCTCCTGGGTCTCGCCGACGAACGCGTCCAGCGCGCGCTTGAGCGGGGAGAACCACAGGCCGTCGTAGACCAGCTCGCCCCAGCGCTGCTCGACCTGCCGCTTGTACCGGCCCAGCTCGCGCTCGACGGTGACCGCCTCCAGCTCCTGGTGCGCGGTGATCAGCGCGATGGCGCCGGGCGCCTCGTAGATCTCCCGGCTCTTGATGCCGACGAGCCGGTCCTCGACCATGTCGAGCCGGCCGACGCCTTGGCGGCCGGCCCGGTGGTTCAGCTCGACGATCGCCTCGAGCACGCTGACCGGGCGGCCGTCGATGGCGACCGGCACGCCCTTCTCGAAGGTGATGATCAGTTCGTCGGGCGCCTCGAAGTTGACCGTCGCGTCGGCGGTGTAGTCGTAGACGTCCTTGGTCGGCGCGTTCCAGAGATCCTCGAGGAAGCCGGTTTCCACCGCGCGCCCCCACACGTTCTGGTCGATGGAGAACGGCGACTTCTTGGTCACGTTGATCGGCAGCGAGTTCTCCTCGGCGAAGGCGATGGCCTTCTCCCTGGTCCACGCGTAGTCGCGGACCGGGGCGATCACGTTCAGGTCCGGCGCGAGCGCGCCGATGCCGACCTCGAAGCGGACCTGGTCGTTGCCCTTGCCGGTGCAGCCGTGCGCGACGGTGCTGGCGCCGTGGAACTTGGCCGCCTCGACCAGGTGCTTGACGATGAGCGGGCGGCTGATCGCCGACACCAGCGGGTAGCGGCCCATGTACAGGGCGTTGGCCTGGATGGTCGGCAGGCAGTAGTCGTTGGCGAACTCGTCGCGCGCGTCGACCACGATCGCCTCGACCGCACCGCAGTCCAGGGCTCGCTGGCGCACCACGTTCATGTCCTCGCCGCCCTGGCCGAGGTCGATGGCCACGGCCACCACCTCGGAACCGGTCTCCTTGGCAATCCAGCTGATCGCCACGGAGGTGTCCAGCCCACCCGAGTAGGCGAGTACGACGCGTTCGGACATGGTCTGTGTGCTCCTTGTTTTCGATGCCTGTGTGCTCCGAGTACGGACCGGCTTCCCGCCGCAGCGGCCCGCACGTCCTACAAATGATTATGCACGATGATGCAAGCCCATTCACAACGGGGGTCCGGTCCAGCCCGGCACAACCCCCGATCGCTCGCGAAAGTCACTGCCCATCAAGCGAATAACCCCCTTGGCGCGCCCACCCCCATGTGCGACCCTGAAGAGCGGAATCTTCGAGCGGGTAGAAGGACGGACGCCATGCTGCACCTCATCGCGCAAGAATTCAGCACCCTCGGCAACGATGTCCTCAACATCGGCCGGGCCGTAGTCGACCTCGTCCAAGACCTCATCAACGTGGCCACGCCGGGCAAAGGCCCAGGTGGCGGCGCCGGCCAGTACCCGTTCTCCTGACCAGGGTCAGGCGATCTCCTCGATCTTCGCCGCCAGCTCGGCGCCGGTGAGCGGTTCCCGGGCGATGACGGCGATGGTGTCGTCGCCCGCGATGGTGCCGACGATGTAGGGCAGGGCGGCGCGGTCCAGGGCGCTGGCCAGGTAGTGCGCGGCGCCGGGCGGGGTGCGCAGCACCGCGATGTTGCCGCTGTGGTCGGTGGATACCAATAGATCGCCGAGCAGCTTGGCCAGCCGATCGGTGCCGCCGATGACGCCGCGGATGGGGTTGCCGTCCTCGGGGACCACGTAGACGCCCGCGCCGCCGTCGGCGGCGCGCAGCTTCACCGCGCCGAGCTCGTCCAGATCACGCGAGAGCGTGGCCTGGGTGGTCTCGATGCCCTCGGCGGCCAGCAGTGCGGCCAGCTCGGTCTGGCTGCGGACCGCGTGGGCGGTCAGCAGTTCGACGATGCGGGACTGCCGGCCCGCGCGGGTGCGCGCGATCTCCGGCCCGGTTTTCCCCTGTTCCGGATGCGCCACGCTCACGACAGCACCTCACATCGGTCGCACTCCATCACGACAAACCACCATTTCGCTTGGCCAGCAACCACACCAGCAGCGCCTTCTGCGCGTGCAACCGATTCTCCGCCTCGTCCCACACGACGCTGTGCGGACCGTCGAGAACCTCGTCGGTGACCTCTTCGCCGCGATGCGCGGGCAGGCAGTGCAGCACGACGGCGTCCGGTTGCGCGTGCGCGAGCAGTTCGGCGTTCACCTGGAACGGACGAAACGGGCCGACCCGGTCGAGACCGTCGTTCTCCTGCCCCATCGAGGTCCAGGTGTCGGTCACCAGCGCGTCCGCGCCGTCGGCCGCGGCGATCGGATCACCGGTCAGCGTGATGGTGGCGCCGGTGTCGGCGGCCCGCTTGCGGGCGGCCTCCAGGATCCACGGCAGCGGCTCGAAACCCGCCGGCGCGGCGATGGTTACGTTCAGGCCCGCCGTCACGCCGCCGAGCAGCAGCGAGTGCGCCATGTTGTTCGCGCCGTCACCGAAGTAGGTGAGGTTGCGCCCGGCCAGGTTTCCCTTGCGCTCGACCAGCGTCTGCAAGTCGGCGAGCACCTGACACGGGTGGAACTCGTTGGACAGCGCGTTCACCACCGGAACCGTTGCGGTCAAGGACATTTCGTCGAGCCGAGACTGCTCGAAGGTGCGCCACACGATCGCGTCCACGTAGCGCGAGAGCACCGTTCCGGTGTCGCCGAGGGTCTCCTCGCGGCCGAGTTGGGTGTCGCGCCCGTCCACCACCACCGCGTGCCCGCCGAGCTGGGCGATGCCCACCTCGAAGGAGAACCGGGTGCGGGTGGAGTTCTTCTCGAAGATCACCCCGACGCCGCGCGGCCCCTCCAGCGGGCGCCGGGAGAACGGCGCCTGCTTGAGTTCGGCCGCGAGGGTGAGGATCTCGGCCTGCTCGGCCGGGCTCACATCGTCGTCGCGGAGGAAGTGCCGTACCGCGTGCTGTGCTGAAGTCATTGCGCCGCAGCCTCCTTCGCATCTAGGGTCGCCGCGTCCAGAATTCCCGGCAGATCGGCGACGAAGTTGTCGGCCTGGGTTTCGGTGAGGATCAGCGGCGGCGCGAGCCGGATCACGTTGGGCTTGGCCGGATTCACCAGGTAGCCCGCCGCCCTGGCGCGCGCCTCGACGTGCGCGGACGCGTCGTCGGTGAGCACCACGCCGAGCAGCAGCCCGGCTCCGCGCACGTGATCGATCAGCGGATGCTCCAGCAGTTCGATGCCGTCGGCGAGCCGCTTGCCGACCGACTCGACATGCGCGAGCAGCCCCTCGTCATCGATGGTGCGCAGCACCGCGAGCGCGGCCGCCGCGCAGACCGGGTTGCCACCGAAGGTGGTGCCGTGCAGGCCAGGGGTGAGCAGTTCGGCGGCGCGGCCGGTGGCCAGCACCGCGCCGATCGGCAGCCCGCCGCCGAGCCCCTTGGCCAGCGTGATCACGTCGGGCACGATGCCGACGGCCTGGTGCGCGTAGAACTTTCCGGTCCGGCCGATGCCGGTCTGCACCTCGTCGAGGATCAGCAGCGCGCCGTGCCTGCTGGTGATCTCGCGGGCCTTGGCCAGGTAGTCGATCGGCGGGACGACGACGCCGCTCTCGCCCATCATCGGTTCCAGGAACACCGCGGCGGTGTCCTCGTCCACCACGGCTGCCAGCGCCGCGGCGTCGCCGTAGGGCACGTGCACGACGCCGGCCGGCATCGGCTCGAACGGCGTGCGCTTGGCCGCCTGCCCGGTGAGCGCGAGCGCGCCCATGGTCCGGCCGTGGAACGCCTCCTCGCAGGCGACGATCTTGCGCCGCCCGGTCAGCCGCGCGATCTTGAACGCGGCCTCGTTGGCCTCGGTGCCCGAGTTGCAGAAGAACGCGCGGCCGCTGTGGCCCGCCTCCGAGGAACCGTCGCCGAAGTGCGCCAGCAGCCGCTCGGCCAGCTCGACGGTCGGCTGGTTGATGTAGAGGTTCGAGGTGTGCCCGAGCGTGCCGAGCTGCTCGGTGACCGCGGCCAGGATGGCCGGGTGCGCGTGGCCGAGGCTGTTGACCGCGATGCCGCCGAGGAAGTCGACGTAGCGGTTGCCATCCGCGTCGTAGACCACCGCGCCGGCGCCGCGCACCAGCGCGAGCTTCGGGGTGCCGTAGTTGTTCATCATCGCGGCGCTCCACCGCGTCTGAAGGTCTTGGTCTGTGCTCATTATTTCGTTCCGTCCAGCGAGCCAACCCCATTCGAGGACGGGGCGGGCGTCACCATCGTTCCGATTCCTTCTCCGGTGAACAGTTCCAGCAGCATGGCGTGCGGCACGCGACCGTCGATGACGTGCGCGGTCGGCACCCCGCCCTGCACAGCGCGCAGGCAGGCCTCCATCTTGGGCACCATGCCCGCGTCCAGGCGGGGCAGCAACTCGGCCAGCGCCGCCGTATCGATGCGGGTGATCAGCGAGCTGCGGTCGGGCCAGTCGGTGTAGAGACCCTCGACATCGGTCAGCACGACCAGCTTCTCGGCGCCGATGCCCTGGGCGAGCGCCGCGGCCGCGGTGTCGGCGTTGATGTTGTGCACCACGCCGTCCGCGTCCGGCGCGATGGTGGACACCACCGGGATGCGGCCCGCGCCGATCAGATCGAGCACCGCGTCCGGGTTCACCGAGGTGACGTCGCCGACCAGGCCGATGTCGGTCGGCACGCCGTCCACCTCGACGGTGCGGCGGGTGGCGGTGAACAGGTTCGCGTCCTCGCCGGAGATGCCGACCGCGTACGGGCCGTGTGCGTTGATCAGCCCGACCAATTCCCGCCCGACCTGGCCGAACAACACCATCCGCACGACATCCATCACCTCCGGGGTGGTCACCCGGAAGCCGCCGCGGAACTCGCCTTCCAGGCCGAGCCGCTTCAGCATCGCGCTGATCTGCGGGCCGCCGCCGTGCACCACCACCGGGTGCACGCCGACCGTGCGCAGGAAGGCCATGTCGGCGGCGAAGGCGCGCTCGAGCTCCGGGTCGACCATGGCGTTGCCGCCGAACTTCACCACCACGATCTTGTCCCGGAACTTCTGCAACCAGGGCAGCGCGTCGGCCAGGACGTGCGCCTTGTCCAGCGCCGAGAGTTCGTGGCGGAGTTGGCCGGTCATGAGCTGTAGGCCGAATTCTCTTCGACGTAGCCGTGCGAGAGGTCGGTGGTGCGGATAGTGGCCTGCGCGTCACCGACATTCAGGTCGATGCGCACCTCGATGTCCATCCCGGACAGGTCGACGTCGCGGGCGCCGGGCGCGCCGACGCCGTCGACGCAGACCGGGCTTCCGTTGAACGACACCGAGATCCGATTCGGATCCAGGGTCACCGGGGCCATGCCGACCGCGGCGAGCACCCGGCCCCAGTTCGGGTCGGAGCCGAACAGCGCCGTCTTCACCAGGCTGTCGCGGGCGACGGTGCGGGCCGCGGCCACCGCCTCCGCTTCGCTCACCGCGCCGGTGACCGTCACCAGCACCCGCTTGGTGACCCCCTCGGCGTCCGACATCAGTTGCGCGGCAAGGTCGTCGCAGACCGCGAGCACGGCGGCGTCGAGGTCGGCCTGGCTCGGGGTGACCTCGCTCGCGCCGTTGGCGAGCAGCAGCACGGTGTCGTTGGTCGAGCACGAACCGTCGACATCGAGCCGGTCGAAGGTGCGGCCGGTCGCGTTGCGCAGCGCCCGATCCAGCTGGTCGGCGGTGACGGCGGCGTCGGTGGTCAGTACCACGAGCATGGTGGCCAGCGAGGGGGCCAGCATGCCGGCGCCCTTGGCCATACCGCCGACGTTCCACTTGTCCCGGTGGTGGAACGCGGCCTCCTTCGGCACCGTGTCGGTGGTCATGATGGCGTGGGCCGCGTCGAGGCCGCCGGAGAGGCCGCCGCCCATCTCGTGCACGATCTCGGTGATCGCGGGCACCAGCTTGTCCATCGGCAGGCGGTCGCCGATCAGGCCGGTCGAGCAGACGGCGATCTCGCCGGCGCCGGTCTCGGAGCCCCAGTTGCTCAGTGCGGCAGCGAGTTCCTCGGCGGTCTGGTGCGTGTCCTGGAAACCGGCAGGACCGGTACACGCGTTGGCGCCGCCGGAGTTGAGGATCACCGCGCGCAGACGGCCGCCGGAGAGCACCTGCTGCGACCACAGCACCGGGGCGGCCTTCACCTTGTTGCGGGTGAACACGCCGGCGGCCGCGTAGTCCGGGCCCTCGTTGAAAACCAGGGCGAGGTCGGGCTTTCCGCTCGCCTTGATGCCCGCGGCGATGCCGGCCGCACGGAAACCGAGCGGGCCGGTCACGCCCTGGTTCCGCACCAGCTTGCCGGTTTCGATCGAGGCGGATGTCGTCACGGTGCCACTCCTACGGTGGAAAGTCCTGCGGTCTCGTCGAATCCGACGGCCAGGTTCATGGATTGCACCGCGGCGCCCGCGGTGCCCTTGGTCAAGTTGTCGATCGCGCCGATTACCACGAGCAGGCCCGCGTCGGCGTCCACCGCCACCTGCAGGGTGACGGCGTTGGAACCGAGCACCGAACCGGTCTGCGGCAGTACGCCTTCCGGCAGCAGGTGCACGAAAGGCTCTTCGGCGTATGCCTTTTCGTAGACCGCGCGTGCCTGCGCGGGGTCGACGGTGGTCGGCGCCGTGCAGGTCGCCAGGATGCCGCGCGGCATCGGCGCGAGCACCGGGGTGAACGAGACGGCGACGTCGAGTCCGCCCGCCGCGGAAAGGTTCTGGGTGATCTCGGGGGTGTGCCGGTGCGCGCCCGCGATGCCGTAGGCCCGCGCCGAACCCATCACCTCGGAACCGAGCAGCCCCACATCGAGCTTGCGGCCGGCCCCCGACGTTCCGCTCACCGCGACGACATTGACCCGCGGTTCGACGATGCCGGCCGCGATGGCGGGGGCGAGCGCGAGGCTGGCCACGGTCGGATAACAGCCGGGCACCGCGATCCGGCTCGCGCCGCGCAGCTTCTCCCGGCCGCCGGGCAGCTCGGGCAGGCCGTACGGCCAGCTGCCCGCGTGCTCGCTGCCGTAGTACTTCGCCCACGCCGCCGCGTCGGTCAGCCGGAAGTCGGCGCCGCAATCGATGATCACGGTCGACTCGGGCAGCTGCCGCGCGATCGCCGCGGACTGGCCGTGCGGCAGGCCGAGGAACACCACATCGTGCCCGGCCAATTCCTCGACACTCGTCGGCGCGAGCACCCGATCGGCGAGGGGCAGCAGATGCGGCTGCAACTCCCCGAGCAGGCTGCCCGCGTTCGCCCCCGCGGTCAGCGCCCCGAGCTCGAGGCGCCCGGCGCGATACGCCGGATGCCCCAGCAGCAGCCGCAACACTTCCCCGCCCGCGTACCCACTCGCCCCGGCCACCGCAACCCGCAACGCAGGCCCGTCCGGCTCCGGCGCGTGCACCGAATCAACCATGTGATGATTATGCACGACCATGCAAGCTCATTCACCACGTGGGGTGGTGCGGTGTCCCCCGATGCTACGGAGCGGTGCGGGTGGCCCGCTCGACGGAGGAGCGCGACTTGTCGGACGTCACCGCTACCCTGCTCCGAAAGGCACTGCACGAGACGGCGATCGGGGTTGGCAGATGGGCATGGTGGTCTCGTTCACTCGGGTGACGAGTGCGGAGCTGGCAAGGATCAAGGCCGCCCCGTACGACGCGAGCGCCATCATCGATGCCCGCCCGAACACCCGCGGCGAACCCAGCGGTTATATCGACAAGGCATGGGGCGGCCTCGAGTACCTGTTCGAGCACGCCCACATCGGCGTCGACCTGTTCGCCGACGGCGAGCTGATCGACGAAGACCGCATGCTCTATGCCTGGTCCGCCGACCTGGTCGGCGCCACCGCCGAGCAACTACGCGTCACCCCGTTCGCCACGCTGGCCGAACATTTCGACGCCGAAGACATGGACGACTCCGGCGTCTACCCGAATATCTGGGTCCGCGACGGCGACGAACTCGGCCTGGGATACCTCAGCCTCAACTACGCCGAACTGATCCGTTTCTTCGAGTTCGCCGCCAAGTCCCGCTCCGCCGCGATCATGAGCTTCGGGTAGTCAGTCGACGAGATAGCGCTGCCACGTCACGGCGTCGAACTGCTTCGTCTCGGCCAACCGAAGGTGGATGCGCTTGTCCAGCGCGGGGAAGAACGGGGTGCCGCCGCCGAGCACTACCGGCGCGATGAACATCTGATACTCATCGATGAGACCGTGCGGCATCAACGAGGCCGCGAGGCTCGCGCCGCCGACCTCCATGACACCGTCGCCGCCCGCCTTGAGTCTGCGCACCTCCTCGACCGCGTTCTCGCTGACCAGGGTGCTGTTCCAGTGGACCTCGGTGAGCGTCCGGGAGAACACGACCTTCGGCTTCGCCGTCCAGAGTCCGGCGAACTCCCGCTGGACCGGCGGCACATCCGCGGGCACGTGCGGCCAGTACTCGGCCATCAGCTCGTACAGGCGACGGCCGTGCAGCGAGAGCTCGAGCGAGCGATAGCGATCATTATGGAACTGGTGCAGTTCGTCGTCCGGGTCGGACCAGTCGATGCTCCCGTCACGGTCATTGATGTAGCCGTCCAAAGACACGGTGAACCCGTAGATCAATTTCCTCATGACCAGGCAGACCTCCTCCGCACGCGAAACTCATCGGTGGACACCGGCGACAGTGACGGATGCGCCTCGGCCCACCCCGGGCAGCAGGCGTCGACTTCAACGAAAGCCCTTGCCAGGCAAGCCCGTTCGGAAATGCAACAGGCTTGCCTTCGCGGCAACCGTCGGTCAGCGATAGGACCCGTTGGTGAGATCCGAGATGACTTCGGGGCCTTCGGGTTTCCAGTTCAGCTGTTCGATTCCGGCCTGCCCGGTGATGGTCTGGCTCAGCGCAAGGGCGTCGGCGAAGGGCGCGCCCAGCTCGGCCCGGGCTTCCTCGAGTGGCCAGACCTTCGTGGCGCCGGTGACCCCGGCCACCTGGGCCGCGGCCGTGGCCAAGTCGGCGACCGGGACCGCGGGCTGGCTGACACCGTGCCAGATCGAACCCGCCGCAGCCGCGTGCACGACCTTCGCGAACAGGTCGGCCAGGTCGTCGACATGCACCATGGGCCACACGACCGAGTCGTCGGCGACGATCACCGGCGCCTCGTGCTTGCGGGCCAGATCGACCAGCAGAGCCGGGATTCCGCCGCCGCGGCCGTGGACGATGCCGGGGCGGATGACGGCCGCGCGGACGCCCGCCTCGGCGAGCGCGAGGACCTGGCGTTCGATCTCGGGACGGTACCCGACGATGGGAATCGGGTTGGTGGGCGAGGTTTCGTCGGCACCGTCGGTCGCGCCCAGCACCCAGACTCCGCTGGTGTAGACGAACGGCCTGCCGGTACCGCGCAGCGGATCGGTGAGCGCGGCGACCGCGGCCGCGTCCACCGCGGCGTCGCCGCTGGGAGTCGCCAGGTTGACGACGGCGTCGATATCGGAGGTGACCGCGTCGGTCAGCGACGCGGGATCGGCGAGATCACCCGTGCGGGTCGCATACCCACTCGCGCCGGTGTCGGCGCCGGGCCGCCCGAGTGCCACGATGTCGTCGCCCAGGGACGACAAGTGTTCGGCGACAGCGGAACCCACATACCCGCTCGCTCCGATCAGTAGTACTCGCACGAAATCTCCTCACTGTTTGCAGCAACCGTTCAGGCAACCGGCCTGATCGATACCCCCGCACGGTATTACATCGGCCCAGACTCGATCAACCGCTTCGCCACCCTTTGCCATCGATCATCCGGCGCGAATCGAGCGATCGGCGAGCAGGTGACGGTTTCGGGTAGCGGCCGATCAGAGGCTGCGGGTTTCCGTGATCTCAGCGGCGATATCGAGGGCGCGGCGGGCCCGGGGCAGATTCGCCAGGCTGATCGCGGCGTGGAGGATGTCGACGACCGCCAGGTGAGCGAGTCGGCTACTCGCGGCGGCCATGTGCAGACCGAGGTCGGGTCCTCCCGCGACGAGTAGCGCGGTGGCCCGGTCGGCGAGCGGGGAGGAGGCGAAGCTGGTGATCGCCACGATGCTCGCCCCGGCACTCGCGGCGGCATCGACCACAGAGAGGGTCTCGGCGCTGTGCCCACTGTGGCTGATCGCTACCAGCGTTGAGTTCGGGTTCAGCAATCGCGCTTGAAGCTGTGCCGTGCGGACGTCCCGAGGGGCGCTGACGCGATATCCGATGGCCGTCCACCGGTAAGCGGCGTCGGCGGCGGACGCGGCCGAAGTCCCCACGCCGAAGACGAGAATCGTGTCGGCAGGAGTCAATAGCGCGGCGGCGCGGCCGATCGCCTCCGTATCGAGCGTGGCACGCGCGGCACTGATGCTGTCGGCGTGGCTGGTCAGCACCAGCTCGCAGATCTCGTCCACCGTGGACCTGTCGGTCAGTTTCTCCGGCGGGCCTGAATCAGGGCGCAGCGCAAGATCTTTCACGAGCGCGTGTTTGAGCTCGCCGAACCCCTGAAAGCCTGCGGCACGCGCTGCGCGAACGATGGTGGCCGGCGAGACTCCGGCTCGCTCGGCAACTTCGTTGGTGGTGGCTGATTGCACGAACGCCGCGTCGCTGAGCACCAAGCGCAACACCTTCGCGTCGCTGGGACGCAGCCCGGGCATCAGGGCAGCGAGTGCGGCGCGCAAGCCGCCAGGAACATCTGTGCGCCTGGCGGTTTGGTGGCTGACGCCAGCATCGGAAACCATGTTTCATATGCTAGCTTCATCTTGAAACTGAGTTTCCCACGGTGGTGGGAGTGGTCGTCTGCGCATGCGTCGAACCGCAGGAGCCGTGACGGGAAAGGCTGTCGTGCAAGCCCTCTCACTTGCGATGCTGTTGTCCGCCGCTGTCCTGCACGCCGCCTGGAACTTCGCCGCCAAGCGGGTCGGCGCCGGCGGCGCGATCTTCGTCTGGTGGTACTACACGATTTCGGCTGCCCTGTGTGTGCCATTCGCGATCGGTGATCTGCTGGTCGAAGACGTGCGGCCGCAGTTGTGGTGGGCCGTTGCCTCGGTCGGGACCGCCGTACTGCATGTCGGCTACGGCATCGTTCTGCAACGCGGCTATGCCGTGGGCGACATGTCCGTGGTGTATCCGTTGGCCAGAGGCACCGGGCCGTTGGTGTCGGTGGTCGTAGCCGTGCTGCTGTTCGGGGAGCGTCCGGGGGTCGTCGGGTTGATCGGAGTTGCCGCAGTCGTTATCGGCGTGGTCGTGATCAGCGCCGGTCCGGCGGCCGAGGGCAAGCCCATCACCGCCAGCGTGGCCTACGGCGTGCTGACGGGTGCAGCGATTGCCGGATACACCCTTTGGGACGCCCACGCGGTCACCACGATCGGAATGCCGCCGATCCTGTACTTCACCGCCGGTTGCCTGGTGCAGAGCGCGATACTCACACCGCACGCGCTCGCCCGCACACACGATGTCGCGCGCCTCTGGTCCGACTATCGCCGCGAGATACTGATCGTCGCAGTGCTCTCACCGCTGGGCTACCTCCTGGTGTTGTTCGCGATGCGGACAACGCCGATCAGCGTGGTCGCCCCCGTCCGCGAACTGAGCATCGTCATCAGCGGACTGGTCGCGTGGCGAGTACTCGGTGAACCGAACCCGGCGCGCCGCCTCCTCGGCGCGGTAATCGTCCTATCCGGAATCGTGGGTATCGCCATAGCCTCCCCGTAGAGGCGTATCGCCACGGAAGACCAACTAGACGTGGCCGATCCGTCGAAGCGCTTGCCGTACCAGCGGACTGACGCGGAACATCTCCTCGGGAGCAGAAGCGTCCGGGCACGCCCAGTACACGAATCGCTGCGCGATTCCTGGCGCCCGCGTGGCCTCCCACACCGCGATCAGAGTCTCGACCAACAACCCGATCCGGTCGGGCGCAGCGTCCCGCGCGCAGGCCAGATCACCTTCGGCCAACTGCGCCACTCGCGACGCCGAATCACCGCCCGGATAGATCACCCGGCTGAAGGTAGCCAACACCGGGATCTTCGGCGATGCAGTTGTTCCTCCGCTGGGTCGCCGGACCGCCCCGCGGCGGGCGCTCAGACCGGAATGGCGTGCTGGGTGACGTAATGCAGGATCAGCGTTTCGATCGATCGACGGAACGATCCCTGCTGCCGGTCGCTCAAAGTGCTTGTCAGATCGCCGATCTCGGTTCGGACCGCCTCGCGCACCAGATGCACGACGGCCCGGCCTGCGGCGGTGACGGTGACATGGACAGCACGCCGGTTTCCGGGGACAGCGATTCGGCGCACCAGGCCGCGCCGCTCGGCCCGATCGACCAGGCCGGTGACGCTGGACTTCTCCAGTTCCAGGATGCCGGCCAGCTGCTGCATTCCGATCTCGCGGTCGTCGAGCACCGCGAGCATGCGCAACTGGGTGACCGATAGCCCCTGTTCGCCGGCGAGGCGGCCCAGAACCGCCTGCAGGATGAACGACAGCTGGATCAGCCCGTCGACCAGGTCCGGCGGGTCGGGTGCGTCAGTGGTCACAGTGGGCCAGGTTAGCTTGATTCGGTTCGCGATACCAACTATTTTGGTTCGTGTCACGAACAGTATGTGGGACGAACAATTGGGGATAGGTGGTCCTGTGCCGGACAAGCAACGCGTCGCGGTCGTCATCGGCAGCACCCGCCCCGCCCGTATCTGCGCCGGTATAGCCACCTGGGCACGCGACGCGCTGCGGGAGAAGGGCGATCTCGACTATGACCTGCTCGATCTCGCCGAGGTCGGGCTGCCGTTCCTGGACGAACCCCGCCGGGCCGCGCTGCAGCAGTACGAGCATGAACACACCCGGGCCTGGAGCCGGCTCGTACAGAGCTACCACGGCTTCCTTTTCGTCTTCCCGCAATACAACTGGGGCTACCCGGGGGTCCTGAAGAACGCACTGGACTACCTCTACTGGGAATGGCGCGACCGGCCCGCGGGCGTGCTGACCTACGGCACCCACGGCGGCAACCGGGGCGCCGAACAGCTCATCGGCGTCCTGCGCGGGCTGCACATGCGACCGCTCGACACCCGCGTCGGAGCCGTCATCGCCGAGCAGGACGTGGACGAAAACGGGCAGCTGCGTGACCTCGACGCCACGCTCGACCCGAACCGGGCACTACTGCGCAAGCTCGGCGCGGAAATGTCGCGCGCACTCGACACCAACTCATGACCGCAGTCCCTGCGGAGAACGGAGAAACAAGCATGACAACTCGCCAGGTGGGCTTCATCGGAGTCGGGAAGATGGGCGGCGCCCTCGCGGGCCGACTGCTCGATGCCGGTTACGACGTCACCGTGTGGAGCCGGAACGCGGCCAAGGCAGACGACCTGCTCGCGCGCGGCGCGACGCGCGCCGACCGGCCCGAGGACGCGATCGCCACCGGAACGGTCTTCTCGATGCTGAGCACCGAGGCGGCGGTGCGTCAGGTCTTCACCGCGGACCGGATCCGCTCCGCGCCAGCGGGTTTCGTGCACATCAATCACGCGACCATCAGCCCGGCTGCGGCGCGCGAGTTCGCCGCGGCCGGCGGGGGCTACCTCAGCGCCCCGGTGATCGGCCGACCCGAGGCGGTGGTCGCCGGGAAGCTCGCCGTGCTGGTCTCGGGTGACCCGGACCTGCGCGCCGCAGCAGCGCCGATGCTCGCCACACTCGGCCGTCGGGTGTGGGACTTCGGCGACGCCGTGGACGCCGCCCCGACGGCGAAGATCGCGGTCAACTATCTGATCCTGCACGCATTGCAGGCACTGTCCGAGTCGATCACCCTGCTGCAGCACGCCGAGCTGAACACGGGACGGTTCGTCGAGATGATCAACGATTCGATCTTCCCGGGCGTGGTGTACAACGGCTACGGCAACGCGATCGCGACGGGCACTTACACGCCGCCAGGGTTCACCACCACCCTGGGTTTGAAGGACCTGAACCTCGCACTGTCCACCGCCGACGAGCTCGGCGTCGACCTGCCGACCGGACCGGCCCTGCAGGACGTGTTCGCGACCGCGGTCGAGCAGATCGGCGCGGATCTCGACTGGGCGAGCGTCGCCGAGGTCACCCGGCAACGGTCCACCGGCCGACCTCGCTGAGCAGCCACCGACCGCTACCACCATCGCGTCGACATCGCGCCCGTCGACCTGGTAGCCACCATTTCCACGTCGAAGCTGCCGCCACTACCGGCGGTCTCCGGCGGCGACACCATGCCGAGAGGCTCCGGACATCGCCAACACCCGGAGCCTCTCCCCCAGGTCCGAGCCTCGGTTGCGTTGGTCTCATTCACCTTGACAACTTCCACTGCGACTAGAACGATTGACTTGATCCTCAGTCAAGTCATTTGGCCTACGATAAAACTCGATAGGAAATCAATATGACCTCGGTGCCGGCGCGTATGCGCTTTCAGGTGGGCGGGCAGCGCTCGCGGAATGACGCACCGGAACTGGATGCCGGTGCGCTCCTCGACACCGCACGCCAACAGGTCGAGCCGCTGTTGCGCGAGGCGGTCGACGGGCTCGCGCCCCCGCTGCGACGAATGGCCGGATATCACTTCGGGTGGTGGGACGTCGAGGGCCGTCCTACCGGCTCGACGCTAGGGAAGGGGTTGCGTGCCGCGGTGACTTTCGCGTCGGCGCGGGCGTGGGGGGCCGACGCCGCGGTGGCGGCGCCGGCGGCGGCAGCGGTGGAGCTGCTGCACAATTTCACGCTGATTCACGACGATGTGATGGATGGCGACCATCTGCGTCGGGGCCGGGCGACGGTGTGGCGCGTGTGGGGTGTCAGTGACGCCGTGCTTCTGGGTGATGCGTTGCATGCCTTGGCGACTCGCGTCCTCATTGATGGTCCGAACCGTGTCGGGGTCCAAGCGGTCGCGCTGCTGGCCTCGACGGCCCTGGACCTGTGCGCGGGTCAGCATTTCGACTGCGCCTGCGAGCATGGCGGCGGCGTCGATGTCGCCGACTACCTGCTGATGGCATCCGGCAAGACCGGCGCGTTGCTCGGTGCCGCGTGTGCGCTGGGCGGGTTGTACGCCGGGGCCGACGACGCCACCGTGGCGGCCTTGGCGACTTATGGCCGGGAGACGGGCATCGCATTCCAAATCATCGACGACCTGCTCGGCATCTGGGGCGATGCGGCGACTACCGGAAAAACACCTGGCAGCGATCTCACGCGGCGAAAACAAACTCTTCCGATTATCGCGGCGCTCGAATCGGACCATCCCGCGGCGGCCGAGCTGGCAGCTCTGTATTTCGATGACCGAGCGCTGAGCAAGGCCGACTTGGCTCGCGTTGCCGAGTTGGTCGAGCAAGCGGGCGGAGTGACCGCGGCACGGCAACTGGCCGAGCGGCATCGACTCGCGGCCATGGCGGCACTGCCCAGTTTCATCAACCCATACGAGCTGCGAATTCTTGGTTCGTCGGCTGTCGACCGCAACCGATAATTCGTTAGGAGTCCGAGGCACGATGCGAGCAGTATTCAGCCAGCACCGAGAACTGCTGAACGGCGGTGTGGAAAATCAGGCGATTCCGACTGTTCCGGGAGCGCTGCCGATAGTCGGACATTCGTTGGCGCTGCTGCGGGACCCGTTGGCGTTCATCTCGGCACTTCCCGCATACGGCGATGTGACGACGATACGAATCGGGACTCTTCCGATGGTGGTGGTGTGCGATCCGCTGCTCACCCGGCAGGTGCTGTTGGAGGACAGCACCTACGACAAGGGCGGACCGGTGATGGACAAAGCCGCCGAGGTGATCGGTGACGGTTTGATCACCTGCCCGCACAGCAAGCATCGACGTCAGCGTCGTCTGTGCCAGGCGGCCTTTCATCCGGACCGGCTCCCCGAATTCGGCGCGGTGTTCGCGCGCGCGGCGACAGAAACAGCGAGTTCCTGGCAGGACGACCAAGTCGTCGACGTCGACAGGGAATTGATGACGATGACAGCAGGCACGGCCGTGCTGACAATGTTCGCCAACACCCTGCCGGAGACGTCGGAACAGATCATTGCCGATTTGGTCACGGTGGTGGAGGGAGCGTTCCGGCGAATGATCACGCCCCCGTTCCTCAACCAGTTCGCCCTGCTGGGAAACCGGCGCTTCGACCAGGCGAACAAACGGTTGCGCAGTGCGGTGACCGACGCCGTCCGCCGACGTCGTGCGGACGACACCGACCACAGCGACCTACTGGCCTTCCTGCAGGAGGCCGTCGATTCCACGGAACACCCGGACAGCGGCGATCGGCTGACGGATATCGAACTGGTCGACCAGATCACCACCTTCTTCGGCGCCGGGACGGAGACGACCGCGAGCACCGTCGCCTGGGCTCTGCACCTGCTTGCCCGGCACCCCGAAATTCAGGACCGGCTTCATCAGGAAATCCAGGACGTCCTGGCCGGTGAACCGATGACTTTCGAGCGTCTGGCCGACATGGAAATGGCGAGTCATGTCGTCAACGAGACTCTCCGGCTTTATCCGCCGGCCTGGCTGCTCACCCGCACAGCCACGAAGGAGACCTTGCTGGGCCGCTTCCGGATTCCGGCCGGGACCACGCTGGCCTACAGTCCCTACATCATTCACCGCAGACCGGATTTGTACGACGATCCCGATCGTTTCGATCCGCTGCGCTGGCGAGGCACCAAGCCTGATCGAACCGCCTTCATTCCGTTCAGTGCCGGAGCCCGCAAGTGCATCGGCGACCGCGTTGCCATCACCCAGGCGACGATGGCATTGATCGCTATTGTCGGCCAGTGGCGCCTGACGCCGCTTCCGGGTCAATCGCTCGCGCCTGCGGTCAAAGCGACCTTGACCCCCCGCCACCTTCGCCTCCGTGTTACGGCGCGCCGATCCCTGTAACCATCCGAGCTGCCCGAATAGAATTGGAGAACCACAATGTCGGTGGACGCAGGACAAGCAGTCGACGGTTTGCACATTCCCTTCCCCAGCGCCCGCAACCCGCGAACAGAGCTGGTCCGTAAACCGCATCGGGACTGGATCGACGCCATGGGAATCGCCCCTGCGGCGACCGCGGACATCGGTGCCGACCTCCCGCTCATCATCGGCCGTCTCTATCCACACGCCGGTGTCGACGAGCTGGCCCTGGTCACCGACTGGAATTGCTGGGGCTTTCTCTACGACGACGAATTCAACGGCCAGCTGGGCGCGTTGCCCGGGGCGGTGGCGGCCTCGGTCGAGGGCATGATCGAGATCATCTGCGCGCCAGCGGCTTTCGAAGAAACACCCGAGGCGCCGTTGGCTCGGGCGCTCGCCGACATGATGCGCCGATTCCGGAGCAGCGCGTCGGCGATCTGGTTCCATCGATTCAGCGAGCACTTCGCCGCGGGCCTTACCGGTTTCGCCCATCACTCCGCCGCTCGCGCGACGGGCGGATCCACCAGCATCGAGGACTACCTCGCCCATCGGCGACTCGACATAGTGTCCGACCCGCTGCTGGATTTCATCGAACTGACCGACGATTGCGAACTGTCGCCGGTAGTGCACACCAGCCCGGCGATGCTTCGCCTGCGCCGGGCGGCGTTGGACATCATCATCATGATCAACGACGTCTTCTCCTACGACAAGGAACTCCGCTGCGGCGATACGGAGAATGCGGTAGCCGTCCTGGAACGATCGACCGGGCTCACCCGTGCAGACGCGACGGCCCGCGCGATCGAGATCGCGAACCACAATATCCTCGCCCTGGTCGACGCCACCGAGACCCTGCCGGCGGCATTGCGCGCACTCGACGCCGACCTCGACCAGATCGACCGCGCCCTGCGGTTCCTCACCGGAGTCCAGACCGTGGTGAAGGCCACCTACGACATCCACCTCGAAAGCGCCCGATACGCCGAATAGAAGTACGAACCACGTCGTGCAGGTCATCGGGAATGCCGTTTCCAGTTTCGTATGTGCCACAACAATCGTTCGGTGAATTTCTGTAGGAGGACTGCGATGTCGGAGGTTCGGTCCGGAGCACGCCAATACCCGATGCCCCGCGGGCGCTGCCCGTTCGACCCGCCACCCGAGCTCGGCCGCAGGCAGCAGGAGGAGCCGGTGTCCAAGGTGCGGATCTGGGACGACAGCGAACCGTGGCTGTTCACCAGGCACGCGGACGTTCGCGCGCTGCTGGCCGACCCGCGCGTCAGCGCCGATTCGACCCGGGACGGGTATCCGGCGCAGGCGCCGGGCCTCAAGGCCGGTCCCGGCCAAGCGAGGTTGTTCATCACCATGGACAACCCGGAACATGCCGCGCAGCGCGGGCTGCTCACCGCCGACTTCACCGTGCGGAAGATAGAACGGTTGCGGCCGCGGATCCAGCAGATCGTCGACGACCTGATCGATGATCTGCTCGCGGGCCCGAAACCGGCCGACCTGGTGGAAGCGTTCGCGCTTCCGGTGCCCTCGCTGGTGATCTGTGAACTGCTCGGCGTGCCGTACGCCGACCGGGCCTTCTTCCACCGGATGGGCAAGGTGCTGACCGCGAGTCATGCGCCCGCGGCCGAATCACGCGCCGCGATGAAAACACTGCTCGACTACCTCGGCGGACTGGTCCGGGACAAGCTCGCCGACCCCGGCGACGACCTACTGAGTCGGCTCGCGACAGAACAGGTCGCGGCCGGCGCGGTGACGGTCGTGCAGGCGGCGTCTATGGGGCTGCTGTTGCTGGTAGCCGGGCACGAGACGACGGCCAACATGATCGCCCTGGGCACCGCCGCGCTGCTGGAGCATCCGGATCAACTCGCCGCCGTCCGCGACGGTGACGACGCACTGGTGGCGAACGCGGTCGAGGAGCTGCTGCGCTACCTCACCATCTCGCACAGCGGACGGCGGCGCGTGGCACTGGCGGATCTGGAGGTCGGCGGGCAGCGGATCCGCAAGGGCGACGGGCTGATCACCGCGGACCACGTGGCCAACCGCGATCCGGCGCGGTTCCCCGACGCCGACCGGCTCGACGTGACCCGCGAGGCGCGCCACCACCTCGCGTTCGGCTACGGCATCCACCAGTGCCTCGGCCAGGCGCTCGCGCGGCTCGAACTGCAGGTGGTCTATCGCACGCTCTACCGGCGGATTCCGACGCTACGGCTCGCGGTTGCGCTGGACGAGCTCGAGTTCAAGCACGACATGGTCGTGTACGGGGTGCACGAACTCCCGGTGACGTGGTGAACCCGAAGGAATCCGCGTACGCCGGTCAGCGGATCTCGACGACGACTTTGCCCAGCGCGCGTCCCGCGCCGACGTGGGCCAGCGCGTGCGCGGTCTCGTCCAGGGGGAAAGTGCGGTCGATGTGGATATCGATCCGTCCCGCGACACACGACTCCGCGAGCGGTGTGAAATGCGCAGGCCCTTCCTGCACCGCGAGAACCCCGAGCCTGCGGCCGGTCACCATTCCGGCGACCGCTCCGACGGTCGTCACCCGGAGCAACGCGCGCGTGGTGCCGCCGACGCAGCGGTACCGGCCGCCACGCGTGACCGACCTGCGATAGGCGAAGACCGACCGATCGGCAACGAGGTCGAGCACCCGGTCGTACGGTCCCGTTCGGGTGAAGTCCTCGGCGCGATAGTCGATGACCTCGTCAGCGCCGAGCGTGCGCATGAACGCCAGTTTCGCGGCGTTGTCCACCCCGGTCACATGAGCCCCGGCACGCTTGGCCAACTGGATCGCGAACGCTCCGGACCCGCCGCCCGCTCCGTTGATCAGCACCGACATGCCGGCGGCGACGTCGGCCGTGCCCTGGAGGGCGATCGCCCCCGCCTGCGGCAGCGTCGACGCCTCGGCGAAGCTCAGCGACGCGGGTTTCTGCGCCAACGCCGATTCAGGAACCACCGCATACTCCGCGAACCCGCCTTTGCGCATCAGATTGTCGCCATAGACCTCGTCACCCGGCGCGAACAGGGTGACCTCGGCGCCGACGGCTTCGACCCGTCCGGCGATATCGGATCCGAGAACCGGGCGCCTGGGTGCCCGGAGCCCGCCGATGCGTGAATACAGCGGCGTCCCCCGCAGGGTTTCCCAGTCGGAGAGGTTGATCGACGTCGCGTGCACCTGGACGAGCACCTGTTTCGGCCCTGGGGAAGGCGTTGGGACCTCGGCGATCGAGAGCACCTCGGGACCGCCGTAGCGGTCGTACACGACTGCCCTCATGCGATTCCAGCACCGAGAATGGAGCGACAGCCTGACACAGGGCCGACTTTAGTCGGTTGGGCAGGTAGTGGCATCGGCGATGATGGAGTAGTGGTGACGATCGTGCTGTTCCATTCGGTCTACGGTTTGCGAAGCGTCGAGGCGCAGGCCGGGGAGCGACTGCGGGCTCTCGGGCATGAGGTGCACGTCCCGGATTTGTACGCGGGACAGGTCGCTTCGACGCTGGCAGCGGGGTTCGCACTGAAAGACCGCATCGGGTGGGACACGATCGTCGCGCGCGCACACGAAGCGCTGGCCGGGCTTCCCGACGCCACCGCGCTGGCGGGGTTTTCCATGGGGTGCGGCGTGATTCAGGACCTACTGCCCGTTCGGCCCGCCGCCGCGGGCGTGCTGCTGATCCACGCCCTCGCCGACATTCCGGCCGAAACCCGCGCAAGCGTGCAGGTACACATCGCCGCACCCGACACGTTCGTATCGGCAGAACAGCTGGCCGCCTGGCGTGCCACCGCCCACCACCGCGGAACCACGGCAACGGTTCACACATACCCTGGCGCAGGACACTTCTACACCGACGACACCCTGCCTGATTTCGACCACGGAGCCACCGAGCTCACCTGGCAGAGCGCTGCCGATTTCCTGGCCGACCTCGACCGGGAATAGATCCACGCCATCCCCGCTGTGGACCAGACCGCGGAGAGCAACCGGTCAAGCCGCGAGCCTGGCGTCGCTCGTCCGTTCAAACCCGTTGGTCGACACTACGTTCCGGCGCGATGCCGGTGAGCCCGCCCCCATGGTCGGGTGATCAATCGGACGAGATCGACTGCGGCACAACGTCTGGTCGTGCTGAAATTAGTGCGTCAGCTGACCCCTGCACGCTGATCGATCTGATTCCAACGCCCATCGGACGAATAGGTGAGCACCATGACTGCTTTGGGTTACGCGAACGGCGACGAGTACGGCACGGTCACACTCGCCGTCGACCCGGTGCCGCCGGGCACGAGCTACCGCGACGCCGTCGCGGAGGCACAACGACGAGGCGCGAAACTCGTTGCGTGCAACTCTATTCAGAGCGCGGAGTCGGATAACAGCGGAACCCTGCTCAGCGGACTGGTCCCCGTCAACCTGCAAGGCCTGACCGGGCGCATCGGTCTCGACTGCCGTCCCGCCGAAGAGTCCGACTTCCCCGCCTGAGGCACCGTCCGCACCAATGTGGGCGTGTCCACCCCGGATGCCACGGCGACGCACGCCACAAACCCTTTCGCGGATCTTTTTGGATCCATGCCCCTTCCGGACGGGCACTGCCTCCCAATGCACGCAAATGGCGTACACAATGGCGGTCGCGTGGATATCGCTCTCCGCTGTGCGGCAGGCGCAGGTGAGCAGGCTATTCTCGCCCGATGACCTGCGAATTCCACAGCGAGATGGTCGACCGGGGCGAAGCGGTCGAGATCGTGGATCATTCGCTCGGGACTCGGGTTCGACTGTGGCATCGCACGGAGCCGTCCAGTGACGACCACGTAGCAGTATGTGTGGAGTTGTCTGCCGATGGAATGGTGGCGTCGATGCGTGGACTGATGCTCGATTATGTGGCCGGTCGCTCGTTACCGAGTTTTTTCAGCACCTTGGAACGGGATTTCATTGGCTGGCAAGGGATCCGGACGTGGGACAGCATGGACGATGAGTTGCGGATCGAGGCGCGGCACTCGACCTGGGGACATGTTCGGCTCGACTGGCACCTGAGCCGTAAGCCAAGTGGATCCCTTTCCTGGACCGCGACGGCGGTCACGCATCTGGAAGCCGGTGAGCAGTTGCGCCAGTTCGCGGCGGCCATCGATCGGTTCCTTCTGCCCGCCGGCACCGAATACCGCCAGTAGGCCTGATATCCGCTACCGCCGCTCACGAATCCTTCCGACCGGCCCGCGTCCCCGATCGAGTCGACGCCCGTTTCTGCCGAAGCGCGTGTCACAAGGTCGTCGGCACTTCGCCATTCCTGGACTCCAGCTCGATCAGGTCGCCACCAGAGTGAGAGGGCATCGTGTTCAGACAATTCGATCGTGTGATGATCGCCAGCGACGACTTCGAGAATCCCGGCGTACCGCTCGGCGCGATCTGCTTCATCCTCGACCTATGCCCCGCCCGAGGCCCTGAATGCCGGGAAACAGCCCGAACCGGTGGCCAGGGTGGCTGACTCGTGCCTCGGTGGGGTCGTTGAACCCGAGTAGCCGACCCGGTGTGACACACCCATCCGGAATCACCTTCTGATCCGAATACATGGACATACTGTGAACCAGCCTGGCTGGTCCACCTGCAACGGATGGGAAACCGCATGCGCATTGGTCGTGCTCGAATCAATGTTTTGCTCGCCGCTGCCATTCTGACGGCTGCGGGGTGGGTAGCCGTCGCTCCGGCGGCCTACGCCGGCCCTGTGGAAACCTGCATACCGACGTCGGCAACCTATGAAGCGTTCAAGGGCTGCTATGAGACGGAGCTGGCAGGCGAGCAAGCCGCCGCGGACAAGGCAGCCAAGGACAAGGCAGCCAAGGACGCAAAGGAAAAGAAGGAGTGCGAGGAAGACGGCGGCAAGTGGAAGATGACCACCAAGGGGTACGAGTGCCAAGGTAATGGCGGGCGCTAGCCGCGGTCTCGGGACGTTGGGTCGACCGCGCGGCGGCTGAATCAGGACCAGAGCCAGGGTGATCCGTGGTCGTGCGAGCACCCACCGGCACTCGACGCTGCTCACCAATCCTCACCGTCAGTTTTCATAGGATCGTTGGTCACGGGCAGTTTCGCCCCGTAGGCGACTGCCCAAACTCGGCGGCTGGTATAGGCCTAGTCTGACTGGACGGGCGAGTCGGCTTAGTGTTTGACCCGGCGGAATTCAGGAGCGTGATTTCGTCCACGCGGCCGTCTCCGGCGGTTGATGCGAACGTCCGCGTCTGCTGCTTACAAGTCCGTTCGGACCAAGGCTCGGCCGAACACAGATGTCAGATCGGACTGGCCGAGTTCGCGAGCTTCGGACTGGTCCATCCGCCTCGGCTGCGACTGGAGGCACGACTCTCAGATCCGTTCATGTCGTCCATTGGAGCTGTGGCCTTGATAGCTGGGCACGCTGCCCCATCCGTAGCTACCGCGTGGAACGAATACGACATCGTATGGTGAAGTTCGACGTAGCCACCTCCAGAATCGTGTGTGGGGTTAGGTCGACACCGTCGTGTTGATCGTCATCGGAATCGCTCCCCGGAAGGGCCGAATGAATTCGGAGGCTTAATGTGAAACTTGGTTTGCGTGGTTTGATGTCGCTGGTTACCGTCGCAGCGACCTGTATGGGGGTAGGCTTCAGCGCGACACCCGCGTACGCAGCGGCAACTCCATGGGGAAGCAACTGTTCGGGAGACAAAGCCTCACAGGCAGAGAAGGCCCTGGTGATACAGGCGTGTCAGCGTGCCTACGGTGCAGCCAATCGCACCTCGATTGCCGCGCCCGGAGACAAGAGATTCCGTCAAAGAGCAGACGCTGCGGCTACTCGCGCCGCAGACGCTACTACGGCCGCCGATGCGGCATCGGCAGCCGCGGACGCCGCCAAGCAAGCTGCCCTGATAATCACTACCGGCGTCACCGGAGATAAAGGCCCAGGGTGGCGCGCTATTGCCGAATTGGCCAACCGTGCAAAATTCGCTGCCCAGCGGGCAGCGAAGAACCCGACCGATGTGAAGCTAGCAAACAAGGCAGCAGAGGCGGAAACGGCGGCTAGCCAATCACTGCCGGACAACTTGGGCGACGGTGCCGCCTGGCAAGTAGCCGTGCCTGAACCTTTCACAATCGACCAGATCTGACATGGAGTCGACCAAGCGTTAACGAATTCCGAGAATCGGTGACCTGCCTAGCAGCGATCTGCGGGCAGGCCCCGATCATCGGTTGGACTTGCCGTCCGGCTACACACCTACCTCTACGACAAGAAGACTGTCCCCGCCGGCTTCGGACAACGCAAGTATCCGCACATGCCGCTGATCGCTCGGTCGGCCGCGGCTGCGAGACCTGACCGAAGATCAACGGCCCCAGGAGATCTCGGGGCCGTCGTCATATCCGCTCATGCCGAATCGAAGGCGTAGAGCTGGCTCGTCCCACGCGACGAGCCAGCCGGTTGCACACGTCGGGATCGGCGAGCTCGACGACACCACCGCTCCTTTTCGATCGGCCGCGGGACCCGCTCACCGCATTTTCTTTCCATCCGCTCCGCCTCCGGCAACGAACATCAATCAGAAGCCGTAGACCTGGATGCCAACACAGATGAGGAGAAGCCGAACGTGCTAGCGATAAGAGGTAGCCTGCTCGCCGCGCTCACCCTGACCGCAACAGTTTTTCTTGGTGCCCCAGCGGCGCACGCCGTTGACTATGACGAGGCTACGGAAAATAACATCGCGGCAGGGGTGCTGAATTTTCGGTGCAAGGACAAGGGTGACCTCGATGTCGTCGTCATTCCGCTCGACGACGAGCCCGAATATATCGGACCCGTCGTCGTCGATGACAACGGCAAGATTTTCAAAGACCATGGTGATGCCATCAAGGTTGACTTCGCCAATGTCAACGTGGCTGACCCGAAACCCTACGAGCGTGACGGCCTCGGCTCGAAGGAGCGCACGCAGGCGTGGTATTCCCGGCAGGTCGACATTGAACGCTCGTACAGCCCGTATGCTCTGAAGGGTGGCGGAAGCGCGGAAGACACCGCACGGCAGAAGCTTTATGGCGACAGCAAATACAACCCGACAACGCGATCAAAAATATGTGGAGACTTGATTAGGTACGCGGAAACTGTCACCGATGTCATCACCTCGAAAAAGGGTGACATCAAGGACTGTTGCACGACCGCAGCGGGTTTGGCGAATTTCTTGAAGACTAAGGTGAGGGCATTCAGTGAGAATGACAAGAAGGAGGCTTTGGGTGTCTACAAGAAGGAAGGCAGCCCACTTGTGAAGTCGTCGGAATAACTCTGTCCATTCATTGACCTGAGCCCTCGCGTCGACACCTGAACGGGCAGCTTCGGCGCGGCAGCAACTACAGGCCGACCGTCAATGCTAGAGGCCGATTCCGCCCCTCATCGGACGTGCGCACGTGCCGCTGCGCGCGTGTTCTGCGCGGCGAGATCGACTGCCGCGCAGAACATCCGGTATCGCCGCGTTGCGCGCTGACCGCACCGGCCAGCGGCGCCGGTTAGGGAGTGATCTCGTCTCCAGCGGACGACCACACTCGCCATCGGCTCAACGGCAGGTAGACGGTGATGCCTTCCTGGCCGTGTTCCACATGAACGTCGTCTGCGAGGCCATCGGCGCGCTCGTACTCCACGATCAGGTAGTCGCGCGCTGCGAGATGTCGCTCGTCGCCCTGGATCTCGAAATTCACGGTCATCGGCTTGTCGCCAGCTTGGATGCGCACCCTCATGGCGCGAACCTATGGCACTAGAGGACGAACACACGCTATTGCCGCGTTCCGGGGGGTGTGGGACCTCTGCTAGCCGGATCGATCGGAGACGTTGATCGGGCAGGGCGTTCCGGTCAGCAGTCACGAGGCCGGGGGTGAGTGTTTTTCAGCCAGGACTGTGGCGAGCTGTTTGATGCGTTCGCGGGCTGCCTCTGGGGTGAGTATCTCGATGTGGTCGCCGAACTGGAGGAGCTGACGCACTGACTCGATGTCGGGATAGCGGACGACGACGGTGCACCAACCCTCTTCCGCGTCGCAGACATCGTGGATGCGGTTGCCGAGTATGCGCCGCGCCAGGTCGAGGCCATTTTCTGGCAGGCGGACGGTGACGCTCACCGGACCTGGCCGCTCGGTGCGTTCCTTCAACGCCGCCCATCTGGTGCGGAGGGTTTCGGCTGGCCGGAGAGCAGCTGGTGCGTCGAGTTGTTCGTAGGCCGTGAGTCGTTCCAGAGCGAACAGCCGACCATGCCCCTGGTCATCGGCGATGAGATACCAGCGGCCTGATTTGGCCACGATCCCATACGGGTCGACCACCCGCGTCGAGGCCTGCCCCTCGGCGCTGCGCCGGTACCGGATTCGCAGCCGTCGCCGGTGCCGAAGGGCCGAGGCCAGATCCGAGACATCGACCGCTGCCTCTGAGTCGGCAAACCACGCGGTGCTGTCCACCAGCACCAGGTCCGCCAGTCGCAGCAGGGTCGACGACTCAGGTGCTGCAGCCTGTCGGGCGGCGATCTTGCGCGCGGCCGACTCCCACACCGCAGACAGGCCCATACGCTCGAGATGCGCGCGGTCCAGACCGGCTACGGAGAGAGCCTCCAGCTCTGGTGGTTCCAGATGGGATGCGTTGAGCCGTGCCCCGGGGAGCAAGACGATCCCGCCGTTCCGCCCGCGTTCGGCATAGACCGGCACACCTGCTGTCGAGAGCGCCTCGACATCGCGCAGCACAGTCCGCCGAGACACTTCCAGACGCTCGGCGAGCTCGATGGTCGTCATGCGCTGACGGGTCTGCAGGAGCAGCAAGAGGTGAAACAGCCTCGAAGCCTTCACGCTGACCAATGTTGGCAGAAAAAGGTGACAGGTTCTGTCGCGATGAAGCGATCAGATGCAGCGGTCCCGAGAAATCATCGAGTTGAGGAGCGCTCCATGCCCGCACCGAACCTGTTCCTGATCGGCGTCCGCGATACCCAGGCCGCCACCGCCTTCTACAGCGACCTGTTCGAGATCGAACCGGCCTTCATCAGTCCCCACTACGTTGCCTTCGAGGTGGCCCCCGGCGTCCTGTTCGCGCTGTGGACGGGCTACCGCGAACACGCGGTCCCGAGCACCTCGCGCACGAGCGAGGTCGGACTGATGGTGCCGGGACCACCATCCGCAATCGACGAGATATTCACGAGTTGGGCTTCGAAGGGAGTCCATGTCGTGGAGAAACCACACGACGCTGTCTTCGGCCGCACATTCGTGATCGCCGACCCCGACGGCAACCTCATCCGGGTCTCCCCGGTGGACTGAGCCGCACGCCCCTGCCACGCTTCTAGGTATCGAAGGGCCGGCCACACACGATGACCGGAACAGCCCGATTCCACACGGATACACCCAGGACCTGACTTCAGCTGGGTGAAGCGTCCACTCAGGTCGCTGAGCTGGCGTTCTGCGCGGCGAGATCGACTGCCGCGCAGAACATCCGATACTGCCGGAGATCGGTTGTCAGGCCAGTGACGGATGGCATGAGGTGGTCCGGCCCGCTGTTGCCGGGGCGATCCGCTAGTCGACAGACCCTCGGGCAGTCAGGACGGTCCTGAGCACATGCTCGACCGCAGACTCGAACAACGCTCCCCGTAACTCATTTCGAGTAGCCAGGTTGCGGGTGGCGAGGTCGAGCAATCTGATCAGGGGTCAGGCGGCGTACCACCAGAGCGGCAACGTCTTCCAGGTCGAGGTCGCTGTTCGCGTTATCCAGTCTGGTCAGGGCGAACGAGACGATGATTTCCTCGTCGGTCATTCTTCGCCTCCGCAGTTCGCTCGTATGGCTACGCCGTGACAGTCAGACCCATATTACGGCGTTTACCATCGCCTAACCCTCTGACGGATGGCGTAACCGAGCTGGGGCCCGGGACCGCAGAAGCACTTTGACCTACCTGGCCGAGGCGCTTTCGGATAAGGCATTCATCCGATCATGCCGCGGGGCGGGCATTCTACGTAGCGAGATCTACTGCCGCGCAGAACATCCGGTACTACCAACGTGCGCACAGACGCGACCGAGGCTCGACCGAAAGGTTCTACATCCCGAGCTGGCCCGGCGGGGTTGATCCAGGCTGGTTCGGCCTGTTTGTAGTTGGGGACATCTGGCTGGAGTGCGGCTCCGAATAGGTAGTCGACAGCAAATTGCACCGCGAGTCTCGGTGTCGAGTTCGCGCGGGCCCTGATTTCGAGAAGCTCGTCAGACCAGGAGGCTCGATGTACGGATCTCGGTCGCGTTGTGTCGTCGCTGTGCTCGGAGTGGCTGCGGCTATTTTGCTCACACCCGCAGTCGGTGCGTCTGCGGCTCCCCGCTCGAAAGCCGCCGCTGAGACCGATTGCCAAGCGGAACGCCGTCAAGCCCTCCAGCGTGAAGATCCGGATGCGAGCTCCGAACTGATCGTGCAGTGCTGGGCTAATGGTGACTACTCGTCTCTGCAATGCTTCCCGGCGACGCCGACCGGGAAGTCGTTCTGCATGTGCTACGACCCTGACGGTAGGCGGCTCACGCCGCCGTCGCAAAAGACGACCCGTGTCGATTGCGACGCCAAAGTCGCAGAGAGTCGACGCCACAAGCAGGGCGGCTGACCGCCACGCGCGCATTCCCCCCTAGTTCTCCGAATAGCTGGCCCTCGAGCGTTCGTTCGGTCACGGCGATGTTCGTCGGTCCACCGAGGCCAGATTCTCGACCGGGACCAACCGCCGAAGCCGCATCAGCTACGTCCGCTCCTGCCGATGAGCGTGCGTAGCGGCGTCCGCGTGTCCCATCCGTGGCGAGCTTGGTTCCGAATAGGTTCTTGGGACCGGTTGTGTTCTTTCGGTGGGATCGGTCGGCATATGTTTCGTCGTCATCACAGGAGGTTGGCATGGGTACTCGTCTACGAGGAATCGGCTCGGTATTGGTCGTGGCTACGGCGGTACTGTGCGGCAAACTCGGCACGGTGCCCGTCGTGTCTGCGGAACCGCTGTGGGGAACGACGTACTGTACAGGCGCGAAAGCCGAGAACGAGAAGGAAAAACCGTTCATCGTTCAAGCGTGTCAGCGCGCTGTCAGTGCCTCCGTCCGCGCCACGACCGCCGCCGTGCACTTCCATCTCAACACGTCCCCCGATGAGACCCGCGAGGGTGCCCTCGAGGCCGACGCCGCCGCCACCGCAACCGCCGCAACCGCCGCCGCCCTCGCTACCGCCAACCTCGCTGCCAACATGATCAGCACCACGAACGAAGTCACCCAAGCCGCCCACGAAGCCGCCCGAGCCGCCATCTACTACGCCCGCGAGGCTTCGAAGAAGCCAACGGATGTGACGCTTGCCGATCAGGCAGCGGAGGCGGAAGAAAAAGCTGTCGTAGCGTTGCAGAAGGTTGTTGGGACGAGCGAATTGGACCCTGTAGAGATCCCGCGGCTCACTTCAGAGCAGTAAGTGGAGCGATCCTGGACAGCGGCCAGGCGCAAGCCTGTAGTGGCGGCAACACGGCAGCGGTGCGGCCGCGATCGAGTGAGCTGACAGACTTTGGCAATACCAGCACAACGAACCGTGCCATCAGTAGCCGATCTCTGAGCAGTGCGGCCGACAGCCCCGCATACCGGCTTCAGTCGATGCGAGTGAGATAGCCGCGACTCGCGCGTGGCGAACGTTCGCATCTGTCCCTGGCGAGTGCTCTGCGCGGCGAGATCGACTGCCGCGCAGAACATCCGATATTGCCGATGTGCGCGCGAACGATCCTCGACATTCACGTGCCGGGTGTTGGTGTGGCCGCCACGCACGGCGACCGGATCTGAGGTTCGACATCGGCAAGCTCCTGGCTGAGGTATGTGCGTCACCTCAGAACAAAGCGATAGCAGTCAGGATGAGCCCGATACCGGCGATCGCCAGGTGCAGCGACTCCCAGAGGATATGGAGCCGAATTCTCCTGATACGAGGATGGCGGACATCGTGACCGGCGTTAGTCTGCTGGATCGTTTCGATCAGTTGAAGCTCAGGAAGCTGGGCATCGAGCCTGACCTGCATCGCAACTTGCAGGTCATAGTGATGCAGAAACCGTTCGTAGAGCCGGGCTGTCGAAAGCGCGCCGTACCACCCTAGGCCGATGAGTGGGATGGTTACAGCCAGAGAGGAAGTTCCCAAGCCACGCTGTGCCAGGAAACCGAGACCGGCGGCTGATAACACAAGGATCATGTTTGAAAGCGTGGCGCGCTGATTCTCGACGTGCAGAGCTTGCGCACGTTCGAGCTCCATCTGCTTGAGCAGGATGTCATTTACGTCGGCCATTTCCCGATGCTCCTTCAAAGAGTGTCCTGAGCAGTCATGCACTCGACATGACGCCGCCGCTCCAGTCCCAAAGTGTCAGCGTCTCATGGATATTGACCATCCGGACCAACTGCACCCGACGTCGTGAATCGATCGTTTGTCCGGCAAATACCTCGGCTGCGCGGTGTCGACCCGCATACCTTCCGTCACGGCATCGGAAGGTTCGCACGGCAACGTCCGCTTCTGCTGCGGAGCGCGCGATCCCAAGGTCGCGACACCAGTCGATGAACGCACTCAACTGCCGCATTCAGCTCGCCCGAGGTTGTCCGCGCTGGGCAGCCGGAATACGCACCGCTCGTATTTGTCTCGCCCTCTTGCCCACATCCGTAGAATTGCGGACGGCCATGGAGTAGATCACCGGCACGACACGTGGGAGGTCGCGGGTTCGAACCCCGCCTCCATGGACCCGAACTTCCTACGCACGATATTGCCGCTGGGCGGGCGTTCTGCGCGGCGAGATCTACTGCCGCGCAGAACATCTGGTGTTGCCGCGATGCGGGCGTTTGGTTCGGCTGCCATCTACTCGGTTGCTGGTCGATTGATCACGAGGAACTGGTGTAGGCATCCGTCGAGAGGTCACCTACATCAGTTCCTCGTGATCAATTGTCCAGCAGTGCATTTCGGGACGCTCTGCTGGACATACGCAAAGGCCGAGTTCAGGGTGTTGGCGGGCCGCGTGGCAGGGCCGAGAATCCTACATCTCGCACGCAGCGCGCGTATCCCACGCAAAGGTCCGTGGCCGGGCGCTCGTCCGGGATCGGCGTCAGCTCGATGCCCGGCGGCGGCGCGGCGGAACATCCCGGCGTGCGGTGTCGGCGGGCATCGGCGATGCTATGGGCGTGGAGTACGTGTCCAGAGTGCCGCGACCGCCACTGGACGGGCTGATCGACGACCTTTACTACCTGGAGGGTGTGCCGCCGTACGCCCGGCTGACGCTGCCGCCGATGCCCGCAGCGTTGTTCATCGTCAACCTCGGGGCACCGCTGCGCATCCGCGCCGGCACCGACATCGAGACGGCAGACTACGCCGACGGCTGCGTGGTCACCATGCCCACCCGCGCGTTGGAGTTCGGCTACCCACTCCGGACCCGGTCCGTCGGCGTGCACTTCAAGCCGTGGGGGCTGGCACCGTTCCTGTCGATGCCTGCGGCCGAGCTGCGTGATCGGCCGGTGACGGTAGAGCAGGTTTGGGGCAGGCCCGCCACTGCCGAGCTGCGAGACCGGCTGGCCACGGCGGACGGACCGCACGAGATGCTGACGCTGCTCGAGCAGGAGTTGATGCGACGGCTGTGCGAGACCGCCGGTCTGGGGCTGGTCCGCCATACGAGCAGCGTCATCGCGGCGACCAGCGGAGCGATGACGATCGGCGACCTGAGCGTGGCAGCCGGTGTCAGCAACACGCATCTGGCACAGCGGTTCAAGGAGCTCATCGGCGTCACGCCCAAGCGGATGGCCCGCACCTACCGCTTCGCCGCCACCGTGTTCGCGATCAACCCCGCCGGACCGATCGACTGGGGCGAACTCGCCGGTGGCGCAGGCTACTTCGACCAGGCCCACTTCGGCCACGAGTTCCGGGCGTTCACCGGGCTCACGCCGACCCGGTACGTCGAAGTCCGGCGGCGATTCCTGCGCGAACACCCCGGCCACGTGCTGGACAGCTGGCCGCTGCCGGCCGATTGATTTCTTACAAGACCGCCAGCTCACAACACGCTAATTTCGGGGCACCCAAACAAAGGAGGCCCCGTGGGCAAGGTGGTGATGTACAGCTCGGTGTCGGTGGACGGCTTCGTCGCGGACGAGAATGACCAGCCCGGACCGCTGTTCGACTGGTTGTCCAGTGGTGACGTCCCGTTGGACGAGAGCGGCGCGGTAAAGGTGTCGCAGACGTCCTACGACTACACCCGGCGGTACTGGGACCAGATCGGGGCGACACTCGTCGGCCGCCACGTCTTCGACTTGACCGACGGCTGGGAGGGGAAGCCGCCGAGTGGGATCGAACACGTGGTGGTCGTGACGCACCGCCCGGCGCCCGATGGCTGGGATCCCGAGGCGCCGTTTCACTTCGTCGACGGCGTCGACGCAGCCGTGGCCAAGGCGCAGGAGCTTGCGGGTGAGCGCATAGTCGAGGTCGCCGCCGGCGACGTCGGTGGCCAGGTGCTCGCCGCGGGCCTGATCGACGAGGTGCGCATGGACGTCGTACCTGTCGTGTTCGGGTCTGGCAAGCGCTACTTCGGGTCGGTCCACGCGCAGCACCTGCTGGAGGAACCTGACGTGGTGATTCAGGGTAACCGGGTGCTTCACCTGCGCTATCGCGTTCGCCGTTGACCGTCTGTTCCCGCACCGCTTCCAGTGTGTTCGGCTGGCTCGTCGTCGACGACGAGCCAGCCGGACACAAACTTCCAGAGCCCGCCGGCGCCGGCGGCACAAGCGTGCCCGGAAGGTGTCACAAACCGCCGGCTGATCGGGTCAGCAGTTCGCTGGCCTTCTCATTCCTCCTCTACGCAGCAAATATGATTCGGTGGCAACTTCGCGGCCCCGATTTGGGCATAGCCGTCGGGACAGCCGCCCGCCCGCCCAAGAACGACCCCATTCTTGTCGGTGCAGGCGCGCGAGCCGCTCTTCGGCGATTGCGCCTGAGCCGGCTGTATCGCAACGCTCGCCGAGGCAATGACTGCCGCGCCGAGAAGCGCTGCAGTGATGCTTCGCTGTATTGAGATCATTGAAGCTTCTCCTTCAAACCGCGTTGGGTTGTAGGTACGGGAGAGCGGTCAGCGCTGGATCGGTGTACCCGAGTCAACGTTCGGACGTATTCGTAACCGGCCTTCATTCCGGATGGGAGTGTCGAACGATCAATATCAACCCGCCCTCCCGGCCGCACTGGCTTGCCGGAGTTGAGCATCCGCGCATGCCGCATGGCGCGTATTGGTCAGCAGTCCAAATAGGTCGGCCGGCAGGGCTTCGCGACGTCCGCTCCGGCCGATTATGTGATGGTTCGTATGCATCACATAAAACGTCGGCGCACGTGTCGGGTGACTCGGGAGCTACGGCGAGGCTGGGGCGGCAGCCTCCCGCCGAGGACGGGACGGCGGTCTTTGTTGAGGTCCAGTTCGGCGGCGTGCGGTGTCAATTCGCTTGGTGGTCACCTGAATTCGAACTCGCAGACCAGCGCAATCGATCGTGATGTCCGGCCAGATTGTCAGCTTAGAGGTTTCTCAATGCTCCCCACTTCCGCTGGGGATTCCGGACGGGTGTCAAAGATTACAGTGAGGGTAAACCCATTGCTCTGCCCATTGTGAGGGAACTCATGTGCAAGAAACTTGCCGTCCTCAGTGCTGCTGTATTCGCATTCGCGACACCGATATCGGGTTCACTGGCTTCTGGTGCGCCGATACCGGATCAGGCCATACCCGTGCCGCCGGACAAGGTCGTCATCGACGTCGTGACGGTCAATGGATCCGGTTGTCCGCAGGGTACCGCGGCGGTCGAGGTCCTGCCCGACAACACGGCTTTTACGGTCACCTCCAGTCGGTACACCGCGCGGGTAGGCGTGGGCGCCAGGCCGTACGACTTCCGCAAGAACTGCCAGCTCAACCTGAAAGTTCATGTCCCGCAAGGGTTCACCTACGGGATTGCGCAGGCGGACTACCGTGGCTTCGCGCATCTGGAACAGGGCGCGACCGCACTGGAAGCGGCAAGGTACTACTTCCAGGGCGACTCGTCGACCGACTTCGCCGACCACACCTTCAAGGGTCCACTCAATGACGTCTGGCAGGCGACGGACAAACCCGAGGCCGGGGAGATCGTTTACCTGCCCTGCGGAGAAAATCGAAATTTCAATATAAATACGCAGTTGCGAGTCTATGCGGGCACCTCGAATCCGAACGAGACCACCAGCTCTATTACGATGAATTCCCCGGACGGCAGCGTCAATACCACTTATCACTTTGCTTGGAAGAAGTGCTGATTCCAGGCAGTCGAACACGCCGGACTGGTAGGAACCTCCCTCCCGACGCAGATCACGGCGAGCCGGGTTGGCGGCGTTGATCATGGCGATCAGCGCCGCGATCTGATCGTCGCCGTAGTGCTGGCGGACCAGATGCAATTACCTGTGGTTCGACGGGCACTCGCAGCTAAGGCGCGGGCCGCTGTAGACCGACCCGCGCGGTTTCGACTGTCGGCCAAATGATCGTGCGCACGCACCATCATGCCGATGACAGGGAGCTGTTCTGGTGGATTGGTCACAGCGGTCGGAAATCCGTGCTCGCCGATTCCGAGAGGTAACCTTGGGCGCGTGGTACGGCGGGAGGGATGTGGTTCGGTGCAACGCTGGGTGACGATCTGCCTGCCGCCGGACGCGATCGATGACGTGGAAGCCGCGATCACGCGAGCTCTCGCTCCATTCGAGATGCGGCAAGGGTCCCCGGAGCGAAATATGTGGGACACGTGGCAGATTCGCGATGACGGAGGAGGAGCCGGGTTCTACGTCCGACCGGGTCATGAGGACGATCCTCGACTGATTCACGACGGCCCCAACCAATTCGGCATCGTGCTGCTCCCCACGCGAGGCGAGTGCGCGGGCGGCCCGAAGTCCTTGCTGAACATCGCGACACACAGCCTGTCAGAGCCCGACGTACTCACCCAGGACGGTTGGTGGGTCGAGTGGAGTGGCATTTGCCGACATAGGGATTGGACCGAGACCACGTCCGGCAAGGACCAAGCCGACTGCCCGATACCACCGGGCGGCATCGCACACTACCTGGCGACTCTGCCCGACGACACAATCCTTATTCGGGTCTGTTGCTACGGCTAGAACCGAATTTCGATACCACCTGACCGGGGTTCCGGTGACAAGAGTCCGATGCCGCCGATCACTCGTCGTAGGCGAACGGTGCGGTGAAGTCGCGGTGCGAGGTGACTGTGGCGGTGAGGGTGGCGATCTGCTCGTCGGTCAGGCGCAGCGCGGCCGCTGCGACGTTCTCCTCGAGATGGGCGATCGAGGACGTGCCGGGGATGGGGCAGAGCAGGTCGGAGCGGGCCAGCAACCAAGCCAGGGCGACCTGGGCGGGCGACGATCCGGTTTGCGCCGCGATCTCGGCGACCACCCCGCCGGGCTGCGCGAGCGCACCGCTCATGACCGGCCACCAGGCCACGAACGGGATGCGTTCGAGGGTGCAGTAGTCGACGACGGCGTCCCAGCCGCGGACGGTCAGGTTGTAGATGTTCTCGACGGCGGCGACGTCGATGATCGACCGGGCAGTCTCGATCTGCTCCACCGTCACCTCCGAGAGCCCGAAGTGCGCGATCTTGCCCTCCTGCTGCAACTCGCGCATCACGCCCACTTGGTCGGCGAAAGGCACATTCGGGTCGGCGCGGTGCAGGTAGAGCAGGTCGATCTGCTGCACGCCCAGCCGGCGCAGGCTCATTTCGCACTGGTGTCGCAGCAGGGCTGGGTGGCCGACCGGCACCCACTCGAGGGGGCGTGGCTGCACCTGCCCGACCTTCGTGGCGATGAGCAGGTGCTCCGGGTACGGGTACAGGGCTTCACGCAGGATGTCCTCGACGGTTCCGAGACCGTAGCTGTCGGCGGTGTCGATGTGGTTCACACCGAGTTCGATGGCGCGCCGGGCCAATCGGATCGAGTGGTCCCGGTCCGCCGGCGGACCCCAGATCCGGGGATCGCCCAGGTGCATGGCCCCGAATGCCATGCGGAACACCTTCTTGTCGCCGAGTTGGACTTCGCCCGCGGTACCGATCCTGGTCAGTGCATCCGTCATGATCGAATTCTCGAACGCTCGGCCGTCCCCGCGCTGCCCTGCTATCGGTCACAAATGTTCAACATCAGGCCACGACAACGCCGGCATCGGAGATCGCCGATACCGGTCGTCCGGCGGGCCGCGGACCCGGTTCGACGGCGGGCTGGGTCTGGTGTCGGAATAGGTTGGTGTGCATCGGGTTTCGGAGCAAGCGCGACGGATGACGCAGGTCCACTTCGCGGCTAGGCTCGCGGTCGAGACGATGAGGAGAAGCACGTGGGCTATTCAGGACCGCTCCCCCAGGCCGCCGTCGACCGGGTCAACGCCTGCGCCGAGAAGGCGCGGCAGTCGCCGCGCCTGGGACATCTGGTCCGGCGGTGGCTCACTGTCGTGACCTACACCGGGCGGCGCTCCAATCGCACGTTCAGCACTCCGGTCGCTTATCGGCGCACGGGCGACGTCGTCACCATCACCGTGCAGATACCCGACGCGAAGTCGTGGTGGCGCAACTTCTCCGGCGACGGCGGACCGATCAGCCTCGAAGTGGACGGCACCGAGCGCGCCGGCCATGCGGTGGCCCGTCGCGACGAGAAGGGCCGTGTCACTGTCACAGTGCAGCTGGCCTGACCGGTCTTGCCAGCGGCCGATGCGAGCGTCGGTACGGACCGCACGATGTGTTCGCGGTTGGCCGCGGCGGTGAGAGCTGGATGGCGGTGTGCCGCCGGTTCGATGCTCGTCGTACGGGTCCCGAGGCCAGGACGCCGCCGGTCTGCCCGGACCCTGGCGCGATGGTGCAAGCGCCGCGCAAGTTCGCCTGACTAGTTCGATCGAATCGCGGCGCGCACACCGCGGCTTGGCGCTGATCCGAAAGGTGTTGTCCGATGCAAGAAGAGGTTGTGCCGGCGGCCGAGGGTGCGCACCGCGTCGCGGTGCTGAGCTTCGACAATATCGGCGTGTTCGAGGTGGCGTTGGCGGTGCAGGTGTTCGCCTCGGTGAACGATTACGCAGGCGCCGAACTCTACGAGGTCGCCGTGGCCGGACCGGCTGGGCCGACGACGACCAGCACAGGGCGCGCCACCAGTTTCTCCCTGGTCCCGGATCGGCCGCTGGCGTGGGCGGAATCGGCGCACACAATAGTCGTGCCCGCCGCTCCGACGATTTATGCCCCACCGCCCGAGATCGCCGCGGTCATCTTGCGCGCGCGAGCCAACGGTGCCCGCATCGTCGCGTTGTGCTTGGGCACTTTTCTCGTGGCCGCAACCGGTTTGCTCGATGGTCGTCAAGCGACGACGCATTGGCACTGGGCCGAGCAACTCGCCACCGACTATCCGGAGATTCACATCCATCCCGACCGGTTGTTCGTCGCCGACGGCGAGATGTTCACCTCCGGTGGCGGCACGGCGGCCATGGATCTGCTGCTGCATCTGATCGAGAATGATCATGGCTCAGCGCTGGCGACCGAGGTGGCCCGGTTCCTGGTCGCGCCGATCCGCCGTGACGGCGATCAAGCCCAGCGTGCGGGCTGGGATGTGCCCGAGCCTGCCCGCTCCCTGGTAGACACCCTGTACTGGGCCGAAGACCGGCTCGCCGAGACTCTGACGGTCACCATGCTCGCCCAGCACGCCGGAATGAGCGTGCGCACCTTCGCCAGGCAATGCCGCGACGCACTTGGCATCCCCCCGATCGAATGGCTGCAGCGAGCCCGCATACGACGCGCCCAAGAGCTGTTGCAACGCACCACCTGGACCGTGCAGCGCATCGCCGAGGCCAGCGGCTTCGGCTCCGAATCGGCATTGCGCTATCACTTCACCAAACTCGTCGAACTGACCCCGGGCGAGTACCGCAGCCAGTTCGGTTCGGTGCGAGGCACGCGGCCCGAGACAGCGCAAGTGGTGGCGTGATCTCGGCACCTGCGGGTTCTGATCTCGCCTCGAGCGTGGACTGTGGGCCGCAATGGGGTGCGGTGGCGCGTCGCTGAAGTGCAGAAGGCACCGCACCTCAGCGACGCTCGTATCCGAACCGGCACATCGCGTCGCTCGCGCGAAACGATGCGCCACCAAGCATTCGGAGCAACTGCCCGTTCGGATTGCCCGCTATCGAATTGGCATACCGTGGCTAACGCCTTCGGCCGCGGACTGTTCGATGGCGGCGAGGAGCCGGTGGTGCCGCAGGGCGGTCTCGAAGCTGGGATGCGGTTGTCTGGCTTCTGCGATGGCTCGAGCGACCTCCTGGTAGAGGGCCGCGATGTTTTCCTGTGGGACGGACTGGATGCCCGCGGGGACGGTGCGGTAGGTGTCGGGCACAGTCAGTGACTCGTCGCCGATCTGGATGTTCCAGTCGGCCCAGTGAATGAAGGTCCCGGGCTGGGCGGGGGTGGCGGTCAAGGTCGCTTCGCTGCCGATGATTTCGAGGCGGAACCCGTACCGGGCGGGTCCATTGCCGCCGTGTACCGCGACGGAAGCGGTGGCGCCGCTGGCGAGTTGGCCGTGCAGCAGCACGTGGCTCGGCGTGGCGTTGAGTGCGGTCCGGTCCGTCCCGGCGATGAGCACACGGTCGTGGGTGCGGGGCAGCCGGGCGGAGACTTCCGTCAGTGAGCCCGCGACTCGTTCGAGCGCGGCCAGGAAGTGACCGGCCATGATGGTCAGAATGTTGGTTCCCCCCGACGGTCGCAGGCTGAACTCCAGGTCCGGCCAAATCCGGCTGCCGCCGAACGGGGCGCCCTCGGCCACCAGGGCGACCGATTCGAGCGTGCCGATCCGGCCGTCGGCCAGCAGGTCCGCGACGAAGCCTGCACTGGGAGAGTGGTGACCCTGCAGGACGACCGCGTGCGCGACGCCGGCGTCGACCGCGGCTTCGGTCAGCTCGGCCGCTTCGTCTGCGTCGATGCCCAGCGGCCACTCGGACACAACGTGTTTGCCGGCGTCCAGCGCCGACCTGATCGCGGCGGCATGCCCGGGGGCCTTCACCGACACCACCACCAGATCGACCTCGGGGTGCGCGGCGAGCTCACCCGCGTCGGCGAACGCGTGCCGGACCCCGTGCGCTGCCGCGACCCGATCCGCGCTGGCCTGTTCGGTGGTCGCGACCGCGGTCACCTCGAATGCCTCGAGGGCGGCTAGCGCGGGCAGGTGCGAGGTGTCCGCCCAGCCGCTCGCTCCGATGACTCCGACTCGGATCATGTGCGCCACTCCTTAGTTATGTACCTTACGGTATGAAACTAGAGGGCGCGCCGCCGCCGCACAAGAGGTAATGTACCGATAGGTAAAAAACCAGGAGATACGGAGGACGGCATGCCCGGCGGACGCCCCCGTTCGTTCGACGCCGACACTGCCCTGGACCGCGCGCTGGAAGTGTTCTGGCGAAACGGTTTCGAGGGCACCTCGCTGACCGACCTGACCGCGGCGATGGGCATCAACAAGCCGAGCCTCTACGCCGCCTTCGGAAACAAGGAGGAACTGTTCGGCAAGGTCGTGACCCGCTACCTCGAGGGTCCCGGCGCCTACGCCGCCGACGCTCTGGCCGCGCCGACCGGCCGCGAGGTCCTCGAGCGGCTGATCCAAGGAGCTGTCGACCTGACCGCGGGTAAGAACACACCCCACGGTTGCCTGTGCGTCAAGACCGTTCAAGCCGGTGGTCCCGACGCGCACACGGTACGTCAGGACACCGTCCGGGTACGAAAGGCCGCCGAGACGGCGCTGCGCCGACGGCTCGAACGGGCCACCGACCTGCCCCCCGGCCACGAACCGGCCGCCTTGGCCGCCCTCGTCCACACCATCTCCGACGGCATCGCCGTCCAAGCCGCAGCCGGTCGCAGCCGCGCCCAGCTCCGCCAGATCGCCGGCTCGGCGCTGCGCGCCCTCTTGAACGAAGGCACGTAGTGGGCGCAGCTTGCCAGACCGCGCTTGCCGCTTCCCGCATCGACCGGCCATCGCTGGAACCGAAGGTCAACGGCCGAGCCCATTTCGGCAAGCCGAACGCACTGTTCTACCGATTGTGCCGTGGCGTGGGAACCGGGCGACGCATAGCGCTCGTGAGATGGTACGGACATGAGCCGGACGACCTTCGTGAACATCGACGGCCGTGGCTTCTGGGCCGTGGCCGATGCTTTCGGTGTGTGGCTCGCCTACCTCGTCGAACAGATCGACAGCGGCGACCGAGTACCCGATGCGTGGCTGGCCGCGACAGTCGAAGACTGGCGTGTCGCCGCGGCCATCACGGACCTCGGCGTGGGTGTCACGTTCGAGACCGAGCGGCAGCGTAGCTGGATCAGCGAGTATGCCCGCGCTGCGCGTGGTGCTGCCGTCGCCGCCGGTGATGTCACCGAGGAACGGTTGCGGCAGTGGATTATCCTGCCCGATACTGCTGTCTCACAAGGCTTTTCGAACACCAAAGGCGGGATAGGACTGAATCGGATCCTTGAAGTCGCCGATGGTTTTATCGCCTTGGTGGACGGCCGATTCCAGGCCGACCCACCGCCCGGCTGGTGGTTCCTCGGAACGGGTGGCGGGATGCGGGTTATCGAGCGCCGTCCCGATTCGGCGGGTCCATAGTTCGGGCTCGACGGGTGCGGCAGCGATCTCTACCTTCTCCCGACTGGGGTGCGCGATCGCGGACGAAGTAGAACCCGGCGATGCGGTCCCCGTCGACGCTGATCGCCAGGGTGCCCTCGAGCTCGGGGCCGACCTGAACGGCCAGGGCAGCGAGGCCGTCGACGGTGACCGGTTCGCACGCGAACGACGCCGGCCGCCCGCCGACAAGGAATTGGGCGACCTTGTCGGCTCCGGTGATCGGCCGCATCGCGGACCCGTCGGCGCCTCCGTCGCTGACGAAGACGACGTCGGGAGCCAGCACGTCGAGCAGGACCCGCACGTCCGCAGTGTTCAGTGCGCGCCGCACCGAATCCGCCGCCGCCCGCGCCCGGTCCGCGGCCACCGCCCGCTGCGGACGGCGGACGGTGACGTGGCGGCGGGCGCGATACGCGATCCGACGGACCTCGGCGGGGGTCATGCCGACCGCGTCGGCGATCTCGTCGTAACCGAGGTCGAACGACTCACGCAGCAGATACACGGCGCGCTCGGTCGGCGCGAGCGTCTCCAGTGCCGCTAGCAAGGCCATCGACATCCGCTCGGCCAGTTCGACACGGGCGGCGGCGTCCGGAGGCGTCGGTAGCACCGTCGGCAGCCATCGGCGGGTAGCGGATTCGCCGCGGTGTTCGCTGGACCGCAGCCGGTGCACGGACCGGCGGGTGAGGATTCGCACCAGATAGGTACGTGGGTCGCCGACCTGGCCGCAATCGGTGTGCTGCCAATGCAGCCAGGTCTCCCGCAGGATGTTCTCGGCATCGGCCGTGGATCCCAGCATCGCGTGGGCGATGGTGAAGAGCAGGTTGCGATGCGCGAGGAACTCGGCAGTGGCGTCCATGCCGCGCTATGCGACCGGTACCGCGGTGTCGCCGCGCTGAGCCCGCAACCGCGCCGGGCGGTACTTGCCGTCCTTGAACCACCGATGGGAGCCAGGCTTTTTCGCCTCCACCGCCAGGTGCTTGATACCTGCCTGGCAAGCGATCTCCTTGAGCTTCTTGCCCAGCGCCCCGCCGAAAAACACCCGCATGGCGGTCTCATCCTTGTGGCCCAGCTGGTAGATCCCCGCGTCCCGGCCGAAGCTGAGGCACATCGCGGGGAATGCCAGGTCGACGGGCCGGGGCCGCTCCCCCGCGATCCGGGCCAGCAGTGTGTCGGCGGCGTGTGCGCCCAGGCAGTACGCGACGTAGGCGCTCATCCGGAACGGCAGATCCGACGGCGCCGAGCAGTCGCCCGCGGCGACGATACGTTCATCGTCGACACTGGTCAGCGTCTCGTCGGTGAGCAGGCGACCGGCGGCGTCGGCGCTCAGCCCGCTGCGCTCGGCGAGATCGGGCACTCCGAAGCCGGCCGTCCAGATCGTGAGGTCACTGGTCAGCATGCGGCCGTCTGCGAGTCGCACGGTGTCCCGCGTCACCTCGGTGACGGCGGCATCGGCGCCCTCGATGACGGTCACCCCCAGCCCAGCGAGATACTTGTGGGCCGTGCGCCGCGCCTTCGGGTGCAGGTAGGGAACGAGAGCATTCCCGCAGACCAGGGTGACCCTGCGGCCTCGCTCGGCCAGTTCGGCGGCGGTCTCGACGCCGGTCGGACCGCCGCCGATCACCGTCACCGCCGCCGTCATGGGCGTATCGAGGAGCGCCGACCGCAGCCGTTGCGCGGCCTCCAAAGTCGCTACCGGGTAGGCGAATTCGGCCGCACCCGGCACCGGCGGCGTGGGGACGCCGCTGCCCACGGCGTAGATCAGGTAGTCGTAGGCGATACTGCCGCCGCCGGCGAGCGCCACCGTCCGGGCGGCGGGGTCGATCCGGGTCACGCTGTCGACCACCAGCTCGACCTGCTCGGCCAGGATGTCCCGGTAATCCACGACCGCCTCGTGGGTCTCGCCCACCAACTGGTGCAACCGCAGCCGCGGGACGAAGGCCTGGCGGGGGTTGATCACGGTCACGCTGACATCGTCGCGCTGGGTCAGGCGATTGGCTGCCATGACACCGGCGTAGCCACCGCCGACCACGACGACTTCGTGCTTGTTGTTCATGCTGACTTTCCTTCGCTCGGTGCGGGTTTCGGGCACCGGATCCCGGTGCCGAACTAAGCCTCGCGGCGGGCCGGGGATTGATCAACGTAAGCTTCGTGCACTGATTGATAACCCTGGAGTTATGTGTGGAGCTACGCGATATCGAGATCTTCCTGACGCTGGCCGAGGAGTTGCACTTCGGCCGCACCGCCGAGCGCCTGCATATCTCCCAGGCCCGCGTCAGCCAGGCCATCCGCGCACAGGAACGCCGCATCGGCACGGCACTGTTCGAACGCACCAGTCGCCGCGTCCAGCTGACGGTGGTGGGTCGGCGCCTGCGCGAAGACCTACAGCAGGTCCACGATCTGCTCCAAGCCGCACTGGCCCGCGCCGAAGCGGCGGGGCTGAGCGCGGGCCAGACCCTGAAGATCGGGGTATTCGGGCACGCCGGACACGAAATGCGGCCGCTGATGGACGCGTTCCGCACCCGCTATCCCGGTAGCGACGTCACCTTCGGCGAGATCAACGGCGCCGACCCGTTCACCGCACTGCGCACCGGGGACCACGATGTGAACGTGCTGTGGTTGCCCGTCGTCGAACCCGATCTCACCGTCGGCCCCACCGTCTACACCGGCCGCCGCGTGCTGGCCGTCGCCGCCGATCATCCGCTGGCGCGACGCGGCTTCGCCTCCCTGGAAGACCTCGCCGACAACAGCGTCGTCGACTTCGGTCCCGATGCCCCCGAATACTGGGTTTCGGCCATGGTCCCCACCCGCACACCGCAGGGCCGGCGCATCCCCCGCGGGCCGATGGCCCGCACCTTCCACGAGATCATCTCCCTGGTCGCGTCCGGCCAGTGCGTCCACCCGCTGGGCGAGATCGCCGCCCGCTACAACAGCCCTCCTGGCCTCGTCTTCCTGCCCATGCCCGACGCCCCCGAACTGCAATGGGCGCTGACCTGGCGCTCCAGCTCCGACAGCCCCGCGATCCGAGCCCTGGCCCGCGTCGCCGCCGAATTCGGGCCGATCCAACTGTGAGACAACCGAAGTCGGCGACGCTGGGGTCCAGCTTCACCCGCTCATATAGCGGTTCGATGGGCGCGGACGGATCTTACGCGGGTTGAATCATGCGGCCGCCGAGTGGAATTCGTTGATGCGAGGCTCGATGGGAGCCGAGCACTAGGCGGTTCGAACCGGGGCGTCGTAGTAGCCAGGGGCGGCCAGCAGCACCGCACTGAAGTAGAACCCCTCCTCCTCGTCCGGGTCGTCGTCGGCCTCGAACGGACGCCAGAGGCTGAGCAGCAGGTCTGGGGCGACGAACGAGGCAGGATCGTCGTCCGCCGGTTCGATCGAAACGCGCTCCCCCAGCCGGTCGACCACCTCGCGCGCCGGCCGGGCGAAGACATCAATCCCCTGGAACCGCACGGTATCCGCATCGGTTTCGGGCCGGCCGAGCTCGACCGAGAGCAGGCGATCGTCACTGCACTCGATCCGGATCATCAAGCCGCTCGGCCGGACAATGTGCGGTCTGCTGCCGTCGGACTCGACTATGTCATCGGCGAGGCATAGCGATCGCAAGGCGGCAACCGCGTCCGCGCGCATCATCCCGACGTGCAGCGGGCCGACACCGCGAGGTGGATCGAGCTCGAATTCCATGCCCGGATCATCGCAGCCCACCGGCGAACCCCACACCCACCAGTTCCTCTGTCCCGCGCGGCACCGTCCCTCGGCCGCGGCCGACTCGTGCCGGTCGTGCTGCCACACCACGACTTCGACTCCGGCCTCGGGCTCGGGCTCACCAGAGCGTGCGGATATGCGCCGCCGATCAGGAGGTCGTGGACTGTGCCGAGGTGGTGATCATCGCCGTCCGCCGCGGCGACCGACACGTCCGCGGCCTCTTCCAAGCCGTGGGCCGCGCACTGGCCGATGAAACCCGTTCGCTGCGTCAACTTGCCTCCGACCACGAGACACCGAACGGAAGCAACCACCGTATCCGCACCACCTGGTTCGATTCCGCCAACGCCGCCGCGCTCGGCAAGACACTCGCCGAACTGAGCTAGATATCGCTCATGAACAAGGGGGCTCGTCGTGGACTCGGCCCGGCTGCCCTGCCGCATTCGCAACACCACCATGCCGCTGGACAACGACTCGAAACCCACTGCTGGGTAACGTGATAGAGCGACGACTTGCTCACTCGAATTGGAGGCCGGCAGCTGTGCTTCATCTGGACCACTTCGCGCTCGGGGTAAGCGATCTCGACGACGGCGTACGCAGGCTGGCCGAGCAGACCGGCTTCGGCAACTATGCAGGCGGGGTGTTCCCCGGTGGTGGCGTGCGCAACTGGATATTCCCGTTGGGCGCGGACACCTACCTGGAAGTGGAGAGCGCTGTCGAGGCGGCCACCGACCCCGCGTCGTCCTGGTTCAGGCGTGCTACCAGCGACGGCGCCGACCATTGGATGTTCTGGTGTCTGCGCGCAGACACCCGCGATGATCTGGAGCAGGTCGCTCGGCGGCTGGGCAGCGAGGTCCAGGTTGTTCCAGGACGGACGGAACCGGACGGCACGCAACGGGTGGTCACCAGCACGCCTGTCGGGCAGGTGGTTCGGCGGGCTCGGCAGCAGGGCCTGCCGAACTGGTACTACCGGGACGATCCAGACAAGAACCCCGCTCGCCGCGCCGTTGTCGGTGACCGAATCGCGGCCGGAGTGGCCTGGTTGGAGGTGGCTGGTGACCCCGACCTGTTCCGCAGCCACATCGGCACGGAGACATTCGACCACTTACCGCTGCGGTTCGTGCCCGGTGAACCGGGACTGCACGCGGTCGCTGTGCGTACCGGCGATGGCGAGGAGATCGTGATCCGGCGCAGCCCGGTTGGTCAGGACATGTTCTGACGGGGCCGAATCCGTCCAGTCGCGATATCCGACCGCTGTGATATTCGGATCAGGTCACCTCGATGACAACCTTCCCCGAAGCGTGACCGTTCTCGACGGCGGCCAGGGCGGCCGGGGCATCGGCGAGCGGATGGACCGCGGTGATCACCGATGCTAGGACTCCGTCGAGGGCCAGTTGGGCGGACCGCTCGAGGTTCTCGCGGTCGAGGCGACGTTCGACGAAACGTCCACCGAAATCGGACACCGACGCATCGCCCACGGCGACGACGTCGCGGGCGTTCCGGGCCAGCGCGGCGACCGTCCGCAGTGCGGTGCCTCCGACCAGGTCGACGATCCCGTCGACGCCGTCCGGGGCCAGCTCGCGTACCGCAACGACGACGTCGCCCGCGGTGTAGTCGACGAACCGCACCCCGATGGCCTCCGCGGGCTCCCGCTTGGCGGCGCTCCCGGTGCCGAGCACTCGCAGCTCGCGGGCGCGGGCCAGCCGGGCAACCACGCGGCCGACCCCGCCACCCACCCCGTTGACCAGGATCGTCGCACCGGCCGGAAGATCGAGCTGGTCGAGCACATCCACCGCGGTCGTCCCGGCCACCGGCAGCGTTGCCGCGACCGCCGCGGACAAACCCGCCGGAATGCGTGCCGTGTTGTCCGCGGCGAGCACCGTCGTCTCGGCGTAGGTGCCGCCACCGGTGAGTGCGAAACCGAAAACCGCGTCGCCGATCTCGAGCCCGGCGACGTCCGCGCCCAGCGCGAGCACGGTGCCCGCCGCCTCCATGCCAAGCACCCGCGGAAACGGACGGCCGCCGTCGAGTCCGGGGACCAGACCCGCGCGCAGCAGATAATCGAGGGGATTCACCCCGGCGACGTCGACCCGGATCAGTACCTCACCGCGCCCCGGATCGGGATCGGGGCGATCGAAGAACTCTTGCACCTCGGGCCCGCCGTATCTGCCGAAACCCCACGCCTGCCCCATTTTTCGCCTCTCGAGTGACCGGCCCGGGTGGTTCCGGGCACTGCGGCCATCCTCACCCCTCACATCCATGTCAGGGGCAACTGGATGAGAGGCAGGTCACAGCGCCTGGCCGGCTACGCGACCGCTTCCGAGGCGGTGGAAAGCTTCGTCCGATGCTGGACATTGGCTTCGATCAGCACGTCGAGCGCATTCCGCGTCTGGATCAGATGTGCGATGTCGGCGTCGATCCGGTCGCGCTCGCGCGTCATCGTCTCGAACGCCATCTCCACGGTGCCCTGGTCACCGGGTGACTCCACGCACGGCAGCACAGATGCGATCACCCGGCTGGACATCCCCGCGGCGAACAGCTGCCGGATCAGCGCCACGCGCTCGACCTCGGCGTCGGAATAGTGCCGCTGCCCGGCCTCGGAGCGCGAGCTCGTGAGCAGGCCCTGCTCCTCGTAGTACCGCAGTGAGCGCTGACTCACGCCTGTGCGCTTGGACAGCTCGCCGATCCGCATCCCCGAGAGCCTACGCCCGCGCACTCCAGGTCAGACCCCCATGCGCCGGTGGCGACGCGGGCGCGGATCGGGCGCCGCCCGGTTGCCCAGCGGACGGGCAACATACGCCAGGACTGCGGCCAGGGTCAGCAGCGCCCCGCCGAGAACAGGGACGATCGGCTTGCTGTAATCCGGTGTCACCACGGCGGTTACATTGAGCATGGAGTGAAACAGAATCGCGGCCAGGACTCCCCGACTGGTTCGGTTGTACAGCCAGACGATCAGTACTCGCGCGGCTACGGTCCCGACGAACCATCCGGAGATCCACCAGAACCCGTGCCCGACCTGGGCGAGCGGCACCAGATGCCAGACCGCCCAATAGATTCCGAGGGCAACACCCGCCCACACCTGGCCCCAACGCCGTTGCAGCGGATCGGTCGCGTAGCCAGTCCAGCCCAGTTCCTCGCAGGCCGCCGAGAACAACGTCGCGATCAGCACGAAAGGCAACGCCGCCAAGGCAATTGGGATACTCTCCCCCACCGCGTCCAACGCCCGGGCGATCCCGTAGGCAGCTGTTCCGGCGACTACGGGCACCCCTGCCGCCACGAGGTACCAAACCTTGCGTGGTGCGACCGACCAGTCGAACGCGCGCCGCAGCAGCGCCCAGACCGCCTTTTTGCCTTCGCCCCGGCGGACAAGGAACACCGCCGCGAGTACCGGCACCAGGAACATCGCCGCGCTGGCAGGCAATTCCAGCGCCCCCACCCGCACACTGTCCACGAAGGCGCCCAAGACGAAGAAGGGCAACGACATCGTGGTGACCAACGTCAGGTACAGCAGCGGACGCCGACCGAAAGCCACTTCACTACCCATCGCACCAGATTGCCCCATACGAAATCACACCGAACTTCCGGACGTCGCGGCAACATCCGCACATACCGCGTGGAACGGGCTCGCCGTGCCGCGGTGCCGGCGCATCGAGGTGCAGATCGAATGGCAGCCCTGGGTCAACTCGACTTTCACATCCTCCGTCAGCGATCCGGTCACCTCGGTACCTCGGAGTTGCCGCGGTCGATCACCCGGCATCGTTCGATCTCGAACTCCGGCACTCGGTCGATGCGATATTTGGCGTATCGCAGTGACTGGTGGATGTTGCGTTGAACGCGGTCGGCGGTGAGTGGGGCGCGGGTGGAGGCCAGCAAGTCCCGCGTTGCCGGGCAGTTCATGGCGGTTCGGATGCGGGTGACCCAGCCCTCGTCGATGAACCAGGGCAGCCCTGGATATTCGTTCACCATGCCCGCGTCCACGACCGCCCAGTCCGAGTCGAGGTTCTTGTCGTGGCCGATGCGGGCGTTCGGGAACCGGAACGTATGTGCGGCAAGCGGATACGACAGGCCCATCGGATCGAGGACCCGGACGTCGAGGGGCACGTTCATGCTGATCATGCCGAGGTTGATGAAGTACACGGTATGCCCGGCGCCACCGTTCGGGACGGGCGCCGGCAGCGGGACGAGCTGCCAGTTCCAGGACGGCGAATTGATGAGCAGGCCACCGTTCGGATTTCGGGCGAGATCGCCGATCATGGCGCGCATCCGCGGGTAGTCCAGGTAGTCCTCGGCGCGCAGCGGGTGCTCATGACCGGTGCTCTGCACGTAATAGAGACGCTCGTCCGCGATACCGGCCGCGCTGATCGAGCGGCCGTTGTCGAGGGCGGTGGCGTTCGCCGCCAGCAGCGCCCAGCCCGCGGTCACGGCCAACGCCGCTGCCCCGACCGGAACGGCGCGGCCGGTGCGCCGCGAATCCGCCCGCGCGGCCGGCAACTTCAGCGGCAGCACCATGACGGGCAGCAGCACGCAGAACAGCGGTGGCAGCAGCATGCGACCGTGCATGAAGTCGCCGCCGACCCGGATCTCGTAGACGGTCAGCAAGGCACCGCTGCACAGCATGAGGGCGACTACCGCGGCCGGCGTCCGCAGCCACTCGCGGAATCGGCGAAGACGTTCGCGCACATCCGGTTTCGTCTCGAATTCGGACAGCACAGCGGCCTGAACATCGTTTCGTCGGGATCGCACCGCCAGCACGGCCGCAACGCCCAGCACCAGCAGCGGCACCCACAGCCAGTACGGCCCAACCAGATTCCACAGATAGACCAGACCCTGGCGCCATTTCGCGCCGCCCGCGTCTTTGGCCACGGCTGTATTCGGATACGGCAGCGCGTAATAGCCCATGCGCCAGATTTGATAGGCCACCGGCACCAGCCCCGCCGTCGCCGCGATCAGCGCACGGAAGATCCACGGCCGCAACCGGATTCCCGGCTGTGGCGCGCCGCAGATCATGAGCAACGCCAGCGTGCCGACCAGCGTGAGCTCCGGCCGGATCAGCGGCGCCGAACCCGCGACGAAGGACAGACCGAGAATGCTTGCCAAGCCCGTCTTTTGGGCGCGACTCCACCGGATCAGCCCCCACCACAGCACCGCAATCCAGCAGATGACCAGGCTCGACTCCAGACCCGATGTGGCATAGTCGCGAGCCGGGGGCACCGCGATATAGACGAGCGCGCCTGCCGGAAGCAGCAATCGGACCCCACCACCCCACAGCCGGGCCGTGCCCAGCATCGCGAAAACGATGGCCGCCACCGACAGCGTCAACGCGATACCCAGCACCACGTACTCCAGCCGCGCCTGCGTCAGCCAGCTGAAGAACCAGATGAGGTAAGTCCAGGCGGTACTGGTATTGACCTCGACGCGCTCCCCCGCATTGAACACCGGGCCATTGCCCGCCAACAGGTTCCGCACCGTCCGCAACACAGTCAAGCCGTCGTCGGCGATCCAGCGCCGCTGCCAGCCACCGATCGCGAAAAGCGCAGCGGTGAACACCATTCCGCTGATGAAGACAGCGCGGGACCGTCGCCGCGTCGGCACAGCAACAAGTTCTTCGCCCACCACCAGGTCGGGCGAGATGGTCAGCGTCACCTATGCGAGCCGAACGCCACGACGCGCAGAACCGGCCGCAGGCGGCCGGATTCCGACCGATACCTCGCTCAGTAGGCGGCCGTCGGGCACGAGACCACCACGCTGTCCGGCCCGCTCGAAAAGGTAACTCACTGGATCCCCCTCATCTGGTACGGGCGAACCATACCGCGCGAACCGATGAGCGACGACCCAGCAATCTTGGGGTCTCCCCACCGACCGGCTCTACGTCGATGATCCCTCGCACGCAACCGCTTTCAGCCGGCCGCCGAACGAACGTCCGGCCGGCGACCCGTCGGCACGCGGTAGCCGAGCAACGCAGATTCGAGTCACAGCGGTGGCACGAGTTGCGTCAACTGCATCCGGTCGGCGTCGAAGTGCACCGTGATTTCCCGGCCGCGCGCATCGACGATGCGGATCGTCGTGTTTCCCGTGAAGGACACACTCTTCGGACATCGCTCACCCTCAGGCGCCGTCCACACCTCGGCTTGCCTGCCGAAGAGGCCGTCGCGCTCCCGCAGCCTGACGCCGCAGAGGGTGTCGATCACGGCATTCACGTTGTGCGTGACGACATCGTGACGACCGTCCGCACTGATCGCAACGGTCACGACCGCCCTGTCATCCGAACCGAAAGCCGCCCACGCCATCGTCAGCCCGAGGACAGGCACCAACTCCGAGGCCAGGACTGCGGCGGCCACGAACCAGACCCACGTGCGCCGCCAACCCTTCCTCGAGGAGAGAACAAGCAGCGCCGCCGTTGCGATCAGGCACACCAGCGGAACCCAACCGGGTACCACCTGGAGCCGATAGAAACGGTTCGAATGGTAGATCGCCAATACTGCCGTGGGGGCCGCCACCAACAGTGCGGCGACCGCGAGCAACCAGGCGATCAGCTGACGGCGCGGCACTCCACCCGTGGCCGTGCCTCCCTGCCTACCCGGCGCGGCAATTGTCTGCTTTACCAACGGCCGACCTAACTCGCGCAATCCATCTCCGGAACTCGCCCGCCAGCCTAGCGCCATCATCCGCCGGCCGGATCTCGTTGAGCTGTAATCTATTTCGCCCTCCGTCACCGGCCCGTCCGGAGAATGCCGCGACTCGCGCGACGTCGACCCGCTACCGGTGAGCACCGATTTCGGCGCGAACACGGTGATCGACTTAGTGGGCAACGGTCTTCAACACAGCAGAATGATCGCCCCCGAGCCCTTGGCCGGGGCGGTGACAGCGCGCGTGTGAATGCCGGATGTTCGTCCGCCTCGGTGCTGGTGGCGTCCCGGGGTGGTGGTGTGCGCGCGGTTGGGATGCGGGGGCTCACGGCCGTTTGGTGCGTCCCGGTGGGGAGGGATCTTGGCGGGCGGGTGTATTTGACGGTGGCGGTCCGGGCGCTTACGGCGCATTCTGGGAAGTGCGCGGGGCGGGTGAGCGGGGCGGCGTGCGGGGTTTCCGGCGGGCTAGGAGGGACGTATGGAGAGCGCGCCAAGCAGGACTGCGATGTTCGCGGCCGTGTCGCGTGGATTGTTTCGACTGGAGACGGCGGCGCCGTGGGTACTGGACGACGTGCTGGCCCTGGTGCTTGTCGGCCCGGTGTGGGAGCAGCTGCGAGATCGGTTCGATCCGCTGTTCCCCGACGCGGTCCGTCGCCAATCGCGCGCGGCGGTCTGCACCCGCAGCCGGTATGTCGAGGATCGATTGATTGCCGGCGCCTTCACGCAGTACGTGATTCTCGGCGCGGGGCTTGACTCGTTCGCGTGGCGGCGGCCGGATCTGCTCGGCTCGCTGACGGTGTTCGAGGTTGATCACCCCGCCTCCCATGCCTGGAAGCTCGACCGGGTCCGCGAGCTCGGTCTGCCGCTCAGCGACTCGCAGGTATTCGTGCCGACCGATTTCGAGGCCGAATCGGTTCGGGACACACTGGGCACGGCCGGGTTCGACTGGGCGCAGCCGACGATGTTCTGCTGGACGGGCGTCGCTCCCTATCTGACGGCACAGGCGATCGAGTCGACGTTGCGCACAATCGCGGCGGCTGCGCCCGGGTCCGAGGTGGTGTTCTCCTACCGGGCCGAGGATGCCGCACTAGATGACGCGAGCACGGAGTTCGCCCGGATCTACACGCCGATCGCGGCCTCGGTCGGCGAGCCTCTTCAGCCGGGCTGGCCGGTATCCGAGATCGAGCGGTTGGTCAGCCGCTGCGGGCTGAAGGTCATGGACCATCCCACCGGTGCAGACCTCCGGCAGCGCTACTTCGCCGACCGCACCGATGGCGTCCGGCCCTATACCTTCGAGACCCTGGTGACCGCACGAGTCACCTGAGCGAGCGCAGGTCACGTCCGGCAACCCCCACCCCTCCACGATCACTGACAAAGTCCGCCCCGACCGGTAGGGCGTTTGGTCGCTGCCGATTCCGGACGCCAATCGAACCAACGGATGCGTGTCTTGCGTCAACCCCTTGGCAGCATGTGAAGGCAAGTTAGGTTTCGGCAACGGCGAACGGTTTGGCTGGAGGTTACCGGGGGACCGGGTGTGTGGCGCTCGAGGTCGGCGTGTCGAGGAGTGGATGGGACCGGCGGACGCGGTGGGTCGACACGCCACCCGTGGTTGGTTCCATCCGCGAATAGTGCCGGTGACGAATGCTGGACGGCAACTACTGGTTTGGCAACCCGACCACCGATGATGAACACCCGGAGTTTCCAGGGGTTTGTTCGTCGCGGACGGGTCCATGAATCTGGAAGGGAGATCGAATGCGCAAGGTTCCGGGCACCACCGCCGCGCTGGCCGTCCTCGTCGCGGGGGGTGTCGTGCTGGCGGGCCCCGCCACCGCGATCGACGCCGTCGCAATCGCGAAGTGCTCCGAGAAGTCGAAAGACTACGACGCCTTCAAGAAATGCGTCCACGACGTGATCGAGTGGGAGAATGCCAATCGCCCTAACTAGGAGCGGGACAGAAGTATTTGGCGAGGTCGACTGTCGGGCGTCTGCCAGGATCGGTCTGGCAGACGTTCGGTCGTGACCTGGCGAGGGGATGACACAGTAGACGCGTGTCTTGCGTCAACCCGATGGCAGGCTGCGATGGTGAGTCCGTTGTGTCGGGCCGCCCCGGAGAACGCGCGGCAATGCCGACGTCCGCGCTTCGCGATCCGTCCTGGGTCGGGCCGCATGCGGATGCTCGCGCGGTGCGGGAAGGTGACGGGCGTCACTTGCTGTCAGATCTGCGGGGTGGCGGGTGTCTTGGGGGTATGACTGACATCAATTCCCGCACCAAAGTGGTCGTCATCGGCGGCGGTTACGCCGGCACCGTGGCGGCCAATCGGCTGCGCCTACGTCGCGATGTCGAGATCACGTTGGTCAACCCGCGTCCGGAGTTCGTCGAACGGATGCGACTGCACCAGTTCGCCGCCGGTACTCATGAGGCCGCGATCGGTTACGAGACGCTGCTCGGCGCGGGGGTGCGGTTGATCGTGGACCATGCCGTCCGTATCGATACCGCCGCGCGCACAGTGGAATTGGGTTCGGGCCGCACGCTCGGGTACGAGTATGTGGTCTACGCGGTCGGCAGCACCGCCGCGGTGCCCGCGTCGGTGCCCGGCGCGGCCGAGTTCGCTTATCCGATAGCCGAATACGAACACGCACAGCGGCTGCGCGCCGCCTTGGGGGAATTGCCCGCGCAGGCGCCGATCGTGGTCGTCGGGGGCGGGCTCACCGGCATCGAGACCGCCGCCGAACTCGTCGAGCAGGGTCGCACCGTCACGCTCGTAAGCGGCGGCAGCTTGGCCGGGAACTTCTCGAACCCGGCCCGGCGGTCGGTGGCGAAGTGGCTGGCGGACAACGGAGTCGAGGTGCGCGAGCAGGCGCGGGTGCGCGAGGTGCGACGCGACGGAGTCGTGTTGGCCGACGGCGATGTGCTGCCCAGCGCGCTCACGATCTGGACCGCCGGATTCGGGGTGCCCGAGCTGGCGGTGCGCAGTGGGCTGCGCACCGACGAACTGGGCCGGTTGCTGACCGACGAGACGTTGACCAGTATCGACGATGATCGCATCGTCGCCGCCGGGGACGCGGTCGCGCCCTCGGGCCGGCCGCTGCGGATGAGCTGTTATGCCGCACAGCCTTTGGGGGCGCAGGCGGCGGGCAACGTGCTGGCCCGCATCGCGGGGTCGCAACCCAGCGTGCTGGACGTGGCCTTCGCGGCGTGCACCTTGGGTTTGGGTAGCCGCGCAGGTGTGATGCAGTTCAGCCGTCGTGACGACACACCTGTACCGATGTACCTCGGCGGGCGGGTCGCCGGGCAGATCAAGGAGCGAGTGGGTCTCGCAGGGCCGATCGAGACCATCCGCAAGGAGGCCCGCAAGCCCGGCGCGATCCCCACCTTCCTTGGCCTGGGCAAACGCAAAGATTTGCGGGCAGCCGAGCCACAGGGAATCGTGGCGCCGTGACTTCCCTCGACGAGCACACCGAGCGTTTCGTGCACCTGCGACCGCTGCTGTTCACCATCGCCTACGAAATCCTCGGCTCGGCAACCGAAGCCGACGACGTGCTACAGGACAGCTATCTGCGCTGGCGACGGGTGGACCTGACCACCGTGCGTGACACCAAATCCTATCTGGCCCAACTGGTCACCCGCCAGGCGCTGAATGTGTTGCGGGCCAGCGCAAGTCGCCGCGAGGAATACGTCGGCCCGTGGTTGCCCGAGCCGCTACTGCTCGCCGACGGCGACGCCTCGAGCGATGTGGTACTCACCGAGTCGGTCTCGATGGGGATGCTGGTGGTGCTGGAATCGCTCACTCCGCTCGAGCGGGCGGTCTTCGTGCTGCGCGAGGTATTCGGCTTCGACTACGACGAAATCGCCTCCGCGACAGGCCAATCCGTCGACGCCGCGCATCAGACGGCACGCCGCGCCCGCAACCACGTGCAGGCCCGGCGCAAGCGCTACGCCCCCGTGGACACCGCCCGGACCGCCGCGGTCACCGAACGCTTCATCACCGCCGCGACCACCGGGGACATGGAGGGCTTGCTGTCGCTGCTCGCACCCGAGATCACCTGGACCACCGACAGCGGTGGCAAGGTGACCGCGCTGCCGGAACTGGTCATGGCCGGCGCCGACCGGGTGGGCACGATTCTCATGGCGGTCTTCCGATACGCGCAGCGGCGACCCCAGGTACGAATCGAGACGGTGAACTGCAACAGCCAACCAGCACTCGCCTGCTACGTTGACGACAAACTCGAAGCCCTGCTCGTCTTCGACATCGCCGACGACAAGATCATCAACGGCTACGGCATCCGCAACCCCGACAAACTGGCCGCCCTCGACATCCCACGCGCAATCAGCCGCACCGAAACACCCACCCCATAACCCCACCCGCACATGGCCGCTTATCGAGCGAACCGCCCAGTGGAGGTCGGTCGGCCAGCGACGTGAGACCAACCCGGAAACGGCCAGGTCAGCCAGCTGGCGGTCCGCCATGACTTTCAGGACCCTACATGGCGCTGTAGGGTCTCAAAGTCGTGGTCAAATCTCAGAATTGGCCACTCGATGGCCAATTGGCCATCGTTCTGAGACGAACCTAACTACACGTCCGGTTGGGGCGGACGGCTATGGAGCTCCTCGTGCGACGGCACGCCGAGGCGGTCCATCTCGGCCAGGCACACCCGGACCGCCTCAGCGGCGTCGTACGTGATGTCGGGTTCCACGCGCCGATCCGCAACGACCGTGAACCGTCCGTCGCCAGCCGACCGCACCCACGGTCCGGGCACCCGGTACTCGTCCGCGGTCGGCCGAAACGACATCCACCACATCGACGTGAACGGGTACATCCGCCGCAACCGCGGCTCCCGCATCGCTGCCTCGATGAACTCGCCCAGGCCGTGCTGCCCGTATGCGCGGACATCTGCCACGCGAACTCGATTCGATCGCCACTGTCGTACGCGTCGGCGATGTCGACGAAGTCGGCGAACGGCCACGCAGCGGCCAGCTCCCGCGCGGTGGCGCCGCCGAGCCAGGCCGCAGCAGATCCGGTGACCTCCGCCAGCTCGGTCGTAGCGAGCCAGCTCAGATACGTCGCCCGCAGCTTGTGCCGCACGCGGAACAGGCGTTCGCCTACAAGCGGTATGACGTACACGGCGCGATCGCGCTTGCTGACCGTGGCCACGAAGCCGCCGAAGGCGCCTGGAGCGTCGTTCATATCGATATCGCAGTCGGGACACGCGGCCTGAAGTACGGCCCTGAGGCCACCTGCGTCGACCAGGTCCTAGTACGGCGATTCCCCCATGCCGTCCAAGTTACCCGTGCCGCCGCCAGCATCCACCCACAAAGCCAGACCAAGCTCCGGACTGAGGAAATGCCATCGAATTGAGATGGGAGTAGCTCGTTTTCAGTGCCTGCTGATCAGGCCGTGAGGCTCGGCCGAACACACCCTCATGCCGATGAGCAGATGTTGGTGTCGTCCGACGCTGACCTCCGATAAGTGAACGATGCAGCGAATCCCGACTCCAGCCCGGCTGAGCATCACCGAAGTGCCAGGCTCGCCGTCCCATCCGCCGCTGCCGAGTGGAACGAATACCCGGCCGTACGGTGATTTCGCTCCGTGCTCTACGACATAGAGGGAGTTGACTGCTCGTGCGCAAGATCGTCGTGATGTCTGCCGTCCTGGCCGCGTGTGCGGCGGGTGCGGTGCTTGCTGGGCCCGCCTCGGCAGCTGATCTCGTTCCGAAAGGTCCGTTCGTATTCACACCAGCCCTCTACAAGGGCAACACCGGGGCCTGCATCAGGGAATTGGTGCCTTACGAGGGCGAACCGTCCGGCCGGCTGGCCGGGGATGGCGGTTGTAACAGCGAAGGAGACAAGTGGACCGCTCAGAAGCTCGATGACGGCAGTCTCGCCTTCCGCAACGTCGAACTGGGCGACTGCCTGCAATGGAAAGAAGAGAAGAAGACCGAGTCGTCAGAAAACGGAGATACGCATACGGGACCCGGAAGTCCGATCAGCCGGTATGTTGCGGGTGATTGCAAGACCGCTGCCCATCTGACAGTAGAAGCCGCGCCGAAAGGCGCGCCCAAGGGCGCGGTCGTGATCAAAGATGGTGACTTCCTACTGAGCGGCACACAGGGCACCCCCGTCCTTGACCGGGTGCCGTTGTCCTACGCCGACGCCCTGGGCTACCAGTGGTTTATCAAACCCGCGCCCTGACCGAGGTGCCGCGGGCAAACGAGGCGCCGTAGATCTTCACGCTGACGTCGGGTCGATCAACAATTAGAGGGTTCCGCCCCTGGTGAACAGATGCTTACTACCGCAGGGCGGACGGAGTTCGATGCTGGTCAACATCCCCGCATGTCCGCTCCCCGCGCTGGCCGTTCGGCCAGCGCGGGTCACCGGAAGCTCAACGGGTCGAGATCAACCAATGCACCCCGGCGACAACTGACCGACGCGCTGTAATGCCTGCGGGCTCAGGCGGTCCCGAGTCCGCGTCCCCGCTACTGGCCTCTGATCGACAGCGTGGCTTTGGCCTGTTCAGCTGAGGATGCCGCGTTCCATGCGGTAGTGACGGCGGCGGTCCGACCGTCCTCGTGATACTAGGCGGTGTCGAGTAGTGAAATAAGATAGTCGTAGTGCTCAATCGAAGATCCGGTCAGCTTGCGCGGGTCTATGGCCGTAGTTGCTAGCAAAGTTTCCCGATCTATTTCTCTGTTTCCGGCAAGTTCAGCGGCGGCGTTCAGTTCGGTTTCAAGCGCGTTTTCGTCCGATTCCTGCTCGGCCAGCCAGAGCAATATCGACACTACCGTGTGGGCTTGTTGGCGAGAGTATTCGCTGACCCAGTCGGTTGTGGCGTCGCTGGCCCGAGCGCGAGTTTCTGCGGATTCGCTGAGCAGCTTCCTAAGCAAGGAGATAAACTCAACTGTTCGTATTTGCATATGCATTCCTTCCATAGCAGCGGTAAGTCTTCAGGCCACGGTATGTGAGTTGCATTGCTCCGCCGAAATCATAGTTCGGGCTATTGGGGTTATCGGCCGCCGACCTGAAGTCTATAGGTAGGCCAAACAGCAGAGTTGGAGCCGTCGGGTGCGGTGCCATCGGGTCCGTGAATTCATAGTCGCATCTTCTGACCGCCCTCATTTCTCCAGCTGTATTCGATACCTTCTTGCACACCTCCATACTGGCTTGGCGTCAATATGCGGACAGATGCGTCGCCGGGAACTATCTCCAACGGGTTCGGGCTCTGTGCGGTTCCTGACGGTTGTTTGATGCTGGCACCCATTCCCTCTGCGGCTTCGTCACCGGCACGGAGGAACAGCCGGGCCGCACCAGCGCCTTCGCCGCCGATGAGGGCGGTGGCGATGTCGAGGCCCACCCACGGGCGCGGGACGCCGGCGTGTCAGGCTCAGCAGCAAGGTTTGCGAGAGCGAACATGTGGGAGCGGTGTTCACCAAGTCGAGTCGAACTCTTCTCTCGCGGTCCAGCGATCACCAGCAGGTTTCATAAGACCGAATGTCCGCAAATGCCGCTGCGCGGGCGTTCTCAGCGGCGAGATCGACTGCCGCGCAGAACATCCTGTATTGCCGACGTGCGTGTTCTCCAATGGCCCGTCATCCGGCCGCCGGACTAGACGTCCGGAAATCGTCACCGACAGTGGGATGCTGTGATCGGCTTGACCTCTGCTGGTCATTGACGGCGTTCGAGCGGGTCATGGAGTTATTGGGAACTGGTCGCGCAGGTCTGGATGCTCCAAATGGATGTAGCTTTCCTGGCTGGCGATGGTGGGAGTACATCGGTACACGCCCTCGGTGAACGTCTCGGCGTAGTAGACGTCGACGTGACCTCCGTGGCCGGCGAGGAAATCGCCCATGGATTCAGGATCAGCAGGTAGTTCATCGAGGATCTGATCGAAGACTCGCTGGTGATAGGCGATGGCGTGGGTGGTGACCAAACCACGCGCGTGGCGCAGGAACGCTGCCCCTGGTACTGGGCTGTCGATGCCAAGAGGGTTCATTTGGTCGGAGTAGAAACCGCCCAGGTAAAACAGTTTCCAGGGCAGTTTCATCAGTTCGCGGACACTGTGACGCAACACCCAGATCGCACCGTGCAGGAACACAGCGTCGTCCTCAAAGACCAAGACGCTGTCGAGGCCTTTTTTGCGGGCTTTTTCTATAATGCGTCGGTGGGACAGGGCACAGCCGATTGGATACCGCTCCGGTGTCAGAGTCGCGGGCAGGCGCTGGACCTTGTCCGAGATATTTAAAGAGGCGAAGCGCGCATTGATGCGAGTCCATCGGTCGGGTTGGCGGTCGGAGTTGATGCAGACAATAGCATCGAAGGCATCGAAGGGGCTGTTGCGCGCTGCGTGCCAGTGGGCAAGGTGGTGGTCGAGCCAGGGGGCTCCGCGTCCTTCGGTGTAATGGTCGAGAATCGGCTCGACGGCTTCACCGTTGTCTTCCCAACACAGTAGATATTCGAAGAATTGTGTCGTTTCCCAGGCTAGGCCCTCCGGACGATCATCGGCCGTATTGCTCCACCGTAGAAATGGCAGGCATAACGTACGTCCTCCCCGCGCCCGGAACTTTTTATGCAGGTAGCCGGCAGGTCCCTCGCTCATGCCCAGCCGGGGATGGATTCCAGGCCAGCATGCTTTGCGGCAGGCGAATACATCGAGGTGGTGCAGCCCAATCTCCACCGGGGCGTCGAAGGGTGAGATGGCGCGAAGATCGCCGCCGGGAACGCCGAACTTTCCCTGATGCCATACCGGGTCCAACTGGACGAGGTCCTGACCCAGCGTGGTTCCCCTCATCGGACCTTGGAGAAGATCGAGGCAGTGAGGATTTTTCGTGGTGAACTTCACTAGGTCACTGAGTGCCCCACTCTCGAGGCGGGTCCCTGGCCGCAGATACACGACCCAGTCAGCCTGAGCGCAGGTGAAGATCGCATTCAACGCCGCGGTCCCAGGCTGCCAGGGCAGAACTCGAACCCGAATGTCCCCGGTTCGGCGAAACTGTGCGGATATTGCGTCGAAGACGGGTTGACATTGTGCCGAGCTCGTGACCAACAGGATTTCGAGCTGCTCGATGTGGCCGATGTCGCCCACAGCGAGCATGTTTCGGGGGAGTTGCCCATCATCGATGACGATCCCGACGGTGAGCAGCGGGCGAATAGTTGCGGGTACGGCTACCGCCGCGGTCGAGGCGCCAGATGCTTCTAGGTTGGTCATGCGATCCACCCGCGGATCGCAAAACGGGCGCCTGATGGATCCGCGGACTGAGAGTTCACCGGCCCCCGCCCGGCAAGTCGTCTCGCCGGGCGAAGCTCGGACCAGAAGCAGGCGGGGAAGAAGACAATGCTGTCATGTTCGACCGGGCAGTCTCGATATCCGGCATCTAGTGCCGGCTGCCCATCGCGGATGGCGACATCGTAGACACGCAACGCTCCACCGCAGAATCGCTGAGGTCTGGCATAGAGCCAGTACAAGAAAGCCACCTGCGGTGAGCCGGCCGCCGAGGTGGCCTCGTTTGCGTCTGGTCGACCTTGATCGTCACCGGTCTGTACGGAGAACGTCAGCCTGGGACGATCGGAAGACGCCACGCCCAAGAGATCGCAGACCGTGCCGGTGACCTGATCTACAGCCGTGGCCAGGTCTCCGACACCATCCGGCTCCGGGCGGTCTGGTCCGGCCAGAGCCGCCGTGAACTGTTCGAGCAGGCGGTCCGCTGCCTCAACACCGAGGAAGTCACGGAAACTGCACAATGGAGACGCCAGCGTTGCAATCATCCGACCCGACTCCCATTCCACCATCACTCGTGACAGAGCGGCACCCGATCCACCTACGGGCCGATCAGGCGTGTTCGGTCCTCGCTGATAATTAACAGCCGAGAGGCTTCTTACTTGGGAACAACGAAAGAGAACCCATATTGCACTTTTTCGTCTTTTGCTTCTCCGGGCTCAAGTTTCCGAGCGTCAACCGATTGCTTCTTGCTCGTTTTTCCGCAGTCAAAACTGTCCGCGTAGTATTTCAGCGGCTTGTCGGTTTCGTTCTTGATAGCTACATCGGTAGGCTCCGGCGAAAAGATATCAATACCGATGCAGCGACCGTCACCCTCATGTTCGGCGATCTTGTAAGTCACATTCCCGATATTAGTGGTGACTGTGACTTCTCCACTGGCAGCGTTCGCGGCCGCCGGAAGCATTCCTCCGGCCACGGTGACCGCAGCCGCAGTACCTGCCAAGGCTGCGATTCGCTTGCCCAGATCTGTTCGATTCATCGACTGTCCTTTCGTTGCCCGAGGGCCTTCCTCGAAGGCAGGTCCTCGCTGGTGGTCGCTCTACCGAACCAGTATTCGTAGCCGTGTACCTTCCGGATGGAACCGCGCATCACGCGGCAAGTCTTCCGGCACATCCGACACATGCACCGTCCGGTGCCGTGCCATCGATGTGGCTGAAACTTCCGGACTGAGATCAGCGGTGCGTCGGCAATCCCTTCCGCGATCGAGAGGTACTCCGTCCCGCATCGATCGCGTGCGTGTAAAGGTCAAGGAGACGAGCGGTGGTCTGTTGGCTCGAGTACCGCGTCAGGGACGCCTGCGCACGCTGTCCGATCGCGGTCAGCGCAGCACGGTCGGTGCTGACCTCGGCGAGAATGTCGGTCAGGGCGCCAGCGTCGCCGGGAGCGACGAGGAACCCCGTACTGCCGTGGTCGATGATCTCGGCAGAGCCGGCGCCGGTGGTGGAGATGACAGGTTTGGCGTGTGCCATCGCCTCGACCACCGTGTAGCCGAAAGCTTCGGCGTGCGACGGCAGTACAACCAGGTCTGCGGCGGCGATCGTGCGCTGCAACTGCTCGCCGCGTTGTTCCGGGAGGAACCGGCATAGGGGTGGTTCCGCGTGGCGGCCCAGGATCTGCCGCATCCGCGATTCGGCCACGCTCTTCCATGGCGCTTCTTGGCTGACGAAGCTCACCGTCGCGTCCGCGCCCTGGTCGAACCAGCTCCGCAGCGCGTGCGCGAGTGTGAACACACCTTTGTGCTCAGCCAAGTGGCCGAAGTACAGCACGCGCAATGGCGAGTCGGTGTCCATATGCGGATCCGGCGACGTGTCCTGGGCGACCGTCGGGAGCTGGATCGGGTTGGGGATCACTGAGGGCTGATACGGCAAATCCCACAACCGGGTGGCGACCTCGGCCAGCCACACGGTGGGGCTGGTCACCAGAGCCGAACGATCAATCTGCATTTTCTCCAGGTCGAGCACTTCGCGGTCGGACGCGCTCTCTGCACTGCCTCTGCGTGCCAGCAGATAGGTGTAGGGCGTGTGCAGGCGAGTCCCCACCCGAACCGACTCATCGAGCAGAGCGGCGAAGCCCAGGTAATCTGCGGCCTCGACATAGTCGAGGCGATGGCCCTGCTGGATCCAGGCGTTCACAGCATCGCGGAACGCTTCGGCGTAGCCCCGAGGAGTCGGTGAAGCGGCGACGACCGTGATGACACGAACCCGGTCGGTCGAGGCAGGTGTAGTGCCCCGGCCGGCCGTGAACACAGTGACGTCGTTGCCCAGGCTCGCCGCTTGAGCGGCCAGGGTATGGCAGTAGGTGGCGATCCCGCCGGGACTGGACTCGTACCACCACTCGGGTGTCAACAACGCGAGATGCACGGCCCTCCTTGATATTCAGGATTAGTTGGTGCCCGCGAGAAGAGCAGAGCGCGAACATAAACCTGGTGCGGGTCAGACCGGGTTGATACCAGCCACCAGGCCAAGATCCCGTCAAGTATTCGGACCTACGGCCAGGCCGGATGGGCCAGATGTCGCCTGCGTCCACCTGAAACCAGTCTCTGCGCATCGGCATACGGCCGTATTTATCCTGCGCTAACCCATGCTGACTTCAGTCGGGGTGAGTGAGCGATAATGGCTCCCCTTTTCAGCCACGCCCGCACGGCACCCGGTGGGACGCAAGCCATTAAAGAGCCACGCCAAAGTCAGGTAGGCAGCCGCTGGAGAGCCTCCCGCCGGGCACCTGGGCCCGATCCTGGCCGGGAACGGGCCCTGCCGCCAATGCTAAGTAGCCGCTGCGCGAGCGTTCGTGTGAGCACGATCGTTGTCCCGCGCGAGCGATCTCGCGCACGTCCGCAACTGCCGAGTTGCGAGTGTGTGCCTGCGCGTAGTCCGTTGCTACACAGGATCTCGTTCCGCTACCACGCGGGTCGCGGATCGCTCATGTCCTTCGGGACAGAGATCAAGCTGCGGGGTCAGAAATCCGTCCGCACCAGGATGCCCGGCTCCGGAGCGAACTCATCAGACAGTGGGGCTGGTGCATAGTGTCGTTGTGTACGAGGGAGTTCTATCTCGACCAACTTGCCATCGTGGAGCATCCACAGACCGAAGCAGTCATCTTCTTCATCGTGGATCAATACCTGAACACTCTCTGGGAACGGCCAGGGCAGCGATTCGAGATTCGCGAGGAGTCCTGTTCTCGAACGCACGCGTTGGAACTCGATGGCCATCAAGATTCCCCAGAACACCAACCGGTCGGGCACCCGTGGCCGGTGGCAGCCAAGCGAGTGGACTGCCGGAACTCAGGAGTCGCCGCTCGCCGACCGATGCTGACGTGGCCGATGGGCCTGCGTTCCGAAGCGACCCACGGTAGCGACCTGATCAGTCGGCGGGTTACTGGTTGAAGAACGTCTTCAGTACACGGGCCATGAGTTCGGGGTCGACGACATGTCCCTGTCCGTCGAGCGTGTGTCGTTCGGTCTGGGGGATGGCAGCAATTATCGCTTTCGCGGCGCGGTCGAAGAAGTCGGTCGGGAGGCCTGCGAACTGGGGCTGGGTGGTCGGACCCTCAGTGGTCGCCAGGACCGACTGAGTGATGCGGGCAAGTCGGTTTGTCGGGATCTTGTAGTCATTGAGGACCATGGCGTCCTTGACGAGCGTGTGGGCGAGCGCGACGGACCAGGCCCAGAGCGGGTGCTGTTTGCCAGCCGCGATGTCCGCGTCGGGTCCGCCGGTAAGCCTCATGAACAGTTCCAGGAGCTCCTCGTCCTGGCCGGCTTTGTATGCCTCGTGGGTGTCCGCGATGTACTGGTTGAACCTCGGCCACAGATCGTCCCCGATCACGTACGGCACATCCCACACCGCGATCTTGTCGATCGCCGAACCTGCCGCTGCTGCCTCCAGCGCGAGGGCGCCGCCAGATGAGGCGCCGTACACGTGAGCCGAGCCGCCGGCTGTCGCAATCAGCGCGTCGAGGTCTTCCACCTCCCGCGCCACGGCGTACGGCGGTGTATCGCCGCTGTCGCCCCGACCGCGTCGTGCGTAGTTGTAGACCGTGAAATGGTTGGCAAGGAGCCGGGCCAGCGGCGCGTTCTCAGCGCCGTCGTCTAGGGTCCCGCCGACGAGGATCACCGCCGGGCCAGCGCCTTTCCGGTCGTAGGCGATCCTCGTACCGTCGGCGGACGTCACACGAAGTGTCATCTCGTTCACTGCTTCTCTCCATTTCTCGATGCGTGATCGTCACCGTCGGAGTATGTCGACCAAGGACCACCCGGGGCCCCGTCGCCGTGCCGTGTGTAGCCGATGACGGTTCCGTCGACGGAGGCCACGTTCACACTCCTAATTTAGGAGCATCCACACCTGTTGTGCAAGTACAATCGGGTGAATGAGCAAGAAGCGGCTGTTCGACGACCCCTGCGGCATCGCGCGAGCGCTGAATGCGGTCGGCGAGCGGTGGGCGTTGCTCGTCGTGCGGGAGCTGGTCTTCGGTCCGAAGCGCTTCTCCGACCTGCACCGCGGGCTGCCGCAGATGAGCCAGAACGTCCTCGCGCAGCGGCTGCGCGAGCTCGAAGCCGACGGCCTGGTGCGGCGAAGGCGCCTGGGACCGCCTGCGCCCGCCGCCGTGTATGAACTCACTGAGCGCGGGCAGGAACTGGAGCCCGTGCTCCGCGCGCTCGCCCACTGGGGCAGCCGCGCACCGCTGCCCGAGGACGGCGCGGCGGAACTGAGCGTCGACGCGCTGCTGTTCGCTCTGCGCGCGACCTTCGATCCGGCACTGGCGGGCGAGCTGTCGCTGCGCTGCCAGCTGGACGTCGCGGGTGATCGGTTCCGCATCACCGTTGCGGGCGGGCGCCTTGAGTTGGACCGTGGTGAGCACGCCGAACCCGAGGCGTGGCTGACCGTGCCGGAGGCGGCGACATTGCGCGATCTGGTGTTCGCCGGTGCGGCGCTGCACGACGCCGTCGAGCGGGCAGACACCGAGGTGGCGGGCGATACCGCGCGACTCGCCGCACTGCTGCGCTGCTTTCCCGCAGCCGTGCGGTATCCGGCGCCGGTGAACCAGACAACAGTACTGTGATATCCAAATCGGAAGTCGCCGTTGCTGTTCCGAGAGCTACGCTGCCACCTAACCATGCTGCCCGCGCACGCGGGAAGTCCTGGATAATCAGCTGCCGCGCTACTTCCACCCCGTCGATTGCCACCACGGCAGTGTGCGTCGGATCGGTCCCGGCGAGACATCGAACAGCCCACCGCGCACCCAAGTGGGTGCGGACCGGCTTCGACAAACGCACGCTCATGCCGCATTCAGCTCGCCCGAGGTTGTCCGCGCTGGGCAGCCGGAATACGCACGGCCCGTATTTGTCTCGCCCTCTTGCCCACATCCGTAGACTTGCGGACGGCCATGGAGTAGATCAGCGGTAGATCACCGGCACGACACGTGGGAGGTCGCGGGTTCGAACCCCGCCTCCGTGGCCCCGAACTTCCAACGCACGATAATGCCGCTTCCGCGCTGACCGAAGCGGCCAGCGCGGCGCGGCGGAAGATCAACCGGCCGTGCCGAACTGACCCGTCCCGGACGTCCGCCGTTGCCGATGAGCGAGTCGGCTCGCGCACAGTCGGCCCGGCTGACACGGGCAGCCGAACGCCTGGTTCGCTGCGACATGCCACGCGAAACGCACTTGGTCCCATCCGGGAGTACCAGCGGCAACGATTACTTGTTGTGCTGACTCTCAGCAGTAGGCCCATGGCCGGCCTCAGCGCCTACACCGTTGCCCTCTGTGCGGCCGGACTGTTGGCTGCCGCACCTGCCAACGCCCTGACCGGAATCAACAAAATCGGCCCGGTCACCAAAAAAGGTGAGTCCACTTATGTCACCGTTGGTTATGCCTGCGAGCAGGTCAGGTACATATACGTCCACCTGATCAACGACCAGAAGGACGAGTCCGATGGTTTTGGGAACACGGTGTGTGATGGAAAGTTCAAAACTGCGGAGATCAAAGTACGCAGCATCCGAACCAGCGAGGACGGCACCCTGCACGTCGTAGTGGGCTTGAGCAAACGCGACGAGAGCAACCGTGACATCGTCGGAGAGCTGGTCGCCGACGAGGTAAAAGTGACCACCGCCCAGCAGAGCCCGAACGTCGCTGCGGTCGTGCTGTATCAGCACCGAGCATCGGTATGCGGTCGTCACCTGGCGCAGCGCACCGGCGGGTGGCGTCATGGGAGCGTTGACGGCACCTTTCGCCGGATGAAGAATCTTGGTCGATGTGGCCCTGCCGCCACCGCCGACAGCGAGCTTACTGGCCGTTGCCCGCGCTAAGCCGCGCGCCGCGCTGCTCGTCGGCGGTGCGCTGCGGCTCTGGACTGGCGTACCGGCGAGCGCGCTCCGATGGCATCGCGTCCTGTCTCGACCGCCCTGTCTCGCGCGCTGGCATGGCATTTCCGCCGCGCACGCGCTCGATGACGCCGAGCGAGCCTATGTCGTGGAAGCGATCTGGCGGTAGATCGTCACGCAGTACGCACGCCCAACCGCCTCCGTGACGACACGGCGGGTCAGTTATGCGACTGTCTCGGTAGACATTCGCCGATCCAGATGCCAGAGGCGGCCGCGGATCCACGGATTGGCACGCCGGAAGCGATCCTGTTTAGGATGCACTGCCAGGTCGTCGCGCAGTTCCCGGCCGTAGCCGAGGCAGACCGCGACGCGATCGGCGACGATAAGGCTGTAAAGCCCCAGAAACTCCTTCCCGTAGGAGTCCAGGACACACGCCATCGTGATCACCACGGCACCCGGCAGGCCGATCACGAGCAGCAACGGCCCGGCGATGGCCCCGATCGTCAGGATCTCCGCAACCACGAAGTGCACTTTGGACACGCCGTCCTCCATGTTGGCCCTGCCACGAGCTGTTACGGCCGAGGCCACGACCGTCCCCGCCGCTACCACCGCCGCGGCCAACCCCGCCATGACCGAGGCTGGCCTGCTGTACAGGGCCGGCAGCCGACGGGTGAGCCACGGGCCGATCAGGAGCAGGCCCAGTCCCCAGGCGCACCGCATGGACAGGCCACGAGGCGCCGGTTCGATCAAGTCCTTGCCGTCCACTTCGATCTCCGCCCGCGGGCGGAGAAACAGACCCGTTCTCATGGAATCGCCGAGCACCACCAACGGATACTTCGCGCCGTCCACCCCAGCCGCGCGCGCGACCGTCGTCCATATTGGAGTGAGCAGCGCGGCCTCCTCGGCTGTCGGTGAGCGCAGCCGCGAGGCAAACCGGACCCGGACAGGCCGGTAGCGGGCGATCACGCACCAGATCAGCCAGGCCACCGGAAGAATCCACTGCGGCCACCCCAACGTCCGGTCGAGCCACGCCAGCAGCAGTACCGTCACCACCACCAGCGGCAGGCTGACCAGCAGTTGCGCCACGAAGATCACGCCGCGCGATCGCCGCAGCCACGACAGATCCGCCGGCGTGGCAGCCTCCCTCTCTGTGCTCACCCGTCGATCATCCGGCGAACCCACCCGCGCCGCAACACTTTTCGCTGCTCCACCCTCCGATTCTGTACCTGTTCGGATACGAGCTGCCGAGGAAATGACGAGTAGGTCATCTCTTCGGCAGCGCCTATCCAAGCCATCAACCGGCACGCGATGAGGCCGTGAACGATGTTCCAGGTAGCGCCGACCCGGTGCCGGGCCGGACAGGAGCAGATCCGCGGGACTCCAACGCACGGAAATGCCGCTGGGCGGGTGTTCTCAGCGGCGAGATCGACTGCCGCACAGAATGTCCGATCGTGCCGAATATCGGGCAGTTCGAGGATGTCGGGCATCCTCCCTCGTCGCGGGAGAATAGCCAGCGTGGAAGCTGTGGAGATCGTTGTCGCTCATCAACAACGCGCAACCGTGCGGGTCGGTGACACGTTTCTGAAGATCGACAGCGATCAGGCGCGCATCGACGCAGAGGTTGCGGCGATGACGGCTGCGCCGATACCGACACCGAAGATCTTGTGGCGCAAGCCCTCTGTGCTCGCTATCGCCGCTCTACCTGGGACCGCGCTCGGCCGGCTCGGGGAACCGTCGTCCGCATCCTCGGCGGCGTGGGCAGCGGCCGGGTCGGCGCTTCGAATACTGCATGAAGCGCCGTTGCCGGCGCGGCCCGCTCGCCCTCCCGAGCACCTCGCGGCTGAACTCGATGCCGAATGCGCGTGGTTGAGCGAGAACAACGTCTTGCCCGCTGATGTCATCGCGTGCAACCGCCGGATCGCTGAGGTCGCGCTCCGGCCGTGGATACCAGCGTTTACACACGGGGATTTGCAGGTGGAGCACGTATTCGTTCAGGGGGACGCCATCACTGGCGTGATCGATTGGTCCGAGGCGGCTCAGGGGGACGCTATGTATGACCTCGCCACATTGACACTCGGTCATCCCGGGCGCGTCGATGATGTGGTGTCAGGCTATGGCATCGGTGTGGACCTCGACGTGATCCGGGCTTGGTGGTCGGTACGAAGTCTGCGCGGCGTGCGCTGGCTGATCGATCACGGATTCGACCCCACCTCGCCGGGGCGCGAAGTCGACGTACTCAGAGCTCAGGCAAGGCGAATTCAGCTGTGAAGAGCCGCGTCCGCTTCTGCCGCGCAGAACATCCAATAGTGCCGAGTGCCGTGTGCAAGTGACAGCGCCGATTCGATCGTGAAGCCGAGGTGGGATTGCTCAACCGTGCGGATCACTCGGAGCGGATCGGTTGTAGAAGAGTTGTTCGAGCAGTTCCTTCGCGGGCCGATCCAGAGGCTTTCCGCCGGCATCGAGGCCGGGCGCCGGATTATCGTCGAATCCCGCGATCTGCTCACAACGCCCATCGACCGTCGTGGCGTAGACCTGCGTATCCGCTGGCCGCCAGATGACCACGGCATCCGGATAGTGAGACAGCTCGGCGGCCATCGAATCGGGCCCGCGGAATGTCAGAAGAACCTTGCCTTCTCTCGGGAACTCATAGTGCATCGCCTCTGGCTCGATCACGACGACGAACCGGTGGCTGCCAGCAGGCGCCGACACTGTCAGCTGGAACTCCATCCACCGATCATGCCGTAGCTCAGGGAGATTCGGCGATCGGTTCAAGCGTCCGCCTATGCCGCCGCGCGCATGTTGTGTGCGGCGAGAACGACTGCCGCGCAGAACATCCTCTACTGCCGACATGCGAGCTTGACCGACTGCGCTAGCTCCGACGGTGCCGCGCTGAGTCGTCCCTAAGGACTCAATTCGGGGCGAACGCTCTTCGATCTGTATCGGGCGTGTCAGCGGAGGAGTTTGATGACGCAGTAGATGCGCTATCATTAGAACATGCGTTCGAACACAGCCTTTGAGGAGCAGGTCAGCGCGCTGGAGCGTGCGGTGGCCGCGCTGCGCGGGCTGGACGTTTCGCGGGCCACCGAGGAGGAGTTGGTCGAGTTGCTGGATCGGTTGGAATCGGCGGCCCGGATGATGGCGGGGATCATCTCGCGGGTCGCCTACCGGCTCCGGCAGTTGCGGGATCCGGCGTAGGCGCCGGCTCGAGGTCGGGCGGCTCGATGCCGAGCAGCGCGTGCAGGCCGGACTCGCCCTTCGGGGTGACGCGGATGGCGCGGCCGGTGCCGACGCGGGCGATCCAGTCGAGTTCGTGCAGGCGGCGGCAGAGGTGCGCGCCGGCGGCGCCGCCGAGGTGAGTGCGGCGTTCGGTCCAGTCGAGACAGGCGCGGGCCAGCGGGCGACGGGTGGCGCGCATATCGGCGGGGCGGACACCCAGGGGTCCGGTCAGCCAGGACAGGCCGGCCTCGGTGAGCGCGAAACCACCGTTCTGATCGAGCAGGGAACGCGCGGTCATCGCGTCGGTGATGGCCACGCCGAGGCGGCCGGCCAGATGGTCGTAGCAGGTCCGGCCGCGCGCCAAAGCCGCAGCGACAGTAGCGGTTCGGAGATTGGTCACGGCCGGGCGGGGCGGGTCGAGGTGGGTGACCATGGACTCCAGCAGCTCGGCCACCTGCGGGCCCGCGAGCTGCACATAGCGATGCCTGCCCTGCCTGCGTTCGACGAGCAGCCCGCCGTCGAGCAGGCGGTTGAGATGTTCGGTGGCGGTCGACGCGGCCACCCCGGCGTGCCGAGCCAGCTCGCCCGCCGTCCAGGCGCGGCCGTCGACCAGCGCGAGACACATGTCGGCGCGGGTGCGGTCGGCGAGCAACGCGGCCAGGCCGGCCAGCTCGGCTCCTCTGGATGACATCACCCCATGATGGTGGGCGAACGTTTCGGCGGCCACCGAAACGTCCGGGAGTTACGGTCACCGCATGAATCGGACAGTTCCGCTGATCACCGACCCCGATCAGGTGCGCGCGACCTTGATCGACGCACCGGTACCCGCCGTACCCGCCGTGGACGCGCCGGTAGGCATCGCCTGGTTGCGCGCGCACGTGCCGCGCTTCAGCACCGGTTCCGAGCATCGGCGGCTGCGCGCGTTGGTCACCGCGGAACTCGATCGACTCTCCCCCGCCGACCTGCGGGAGCGCGCGCGGACCGCCGACGGGCCGCTGCCACACGTCCGTGCCCTCGCGGAAGCTCTTGGCCTGCACGATATTTCCGTGGACGCGGTCGCCTTGGTCGCCGCGCACTATCAGCCGTTCGAGCCGGACAATCCGGCGGCCGACGACGCGGTCATCGAACTGGTCGCGGCCTGCGGCGGCGCCGCCGACGACGTCACGGCGGCCCGGATCTGCCTGCTGGTTCAGGCCTGCGCCGCGACGAGCGCCTTGGTCGCCAACGCGCGACAACTGAACGCACCGGGCACCGCGGAACAGCTCATCGAACGAACCATGGACGAGAACCCACCGCTGCGGTCGACCAGACGAGTCGTCGACGGCGAGCTCGTCGAACTCGACCTGCGCCACCCTGGACTAGGTTTCGGGGCAGGCCCGCATGCCTGCCCCGGCCGAGCGCACGCCATCGCCACCGCCACCGGAATCATCGAGGGGTCCGAATGAACAAGACGAAGCTATTCCACGAACTACATCACGGCGACCGACCGCTGGTCCTGCCGAACGCGTGGGACTACGGTTCCGCGGCACTGCTTGCCGCCGAAGGCTTTCCGGCGATCGGCACCACCAGTCTCGGCGTCGCCGTGGCCGCCGGCCTGCCCGACGGCACCGGCGTGACCGGCGAAACGACCCGCGCACTGGCCACCCTGCTCGCCGGCCTGCCCGTCCCGGTCACCGTCGACATCGAGGGCGGTTTCAGCGAAAACCCCACCGCGGTGGCCGAATACGCCGCCCAGCTGGCGGACCTGGGGATCGCGGGCATCAACCTGGAGGACGGCCGTGCGGAAAACACCCTGGCCGACCCGGAGCACCAGGCCGAGCTGATCACCGCGATCAAACAGCGCGTGCCCGACCTGTTCCTCAACGCCAGGGTCGACACCTACTGGGTGAAAGACGACATCGCCCGCACCCTCACCCGCGCCGAGCGCTACGTCGCCGCGGGCGCCGACGGCATCTTCGTCCCCGGGCTGACCGACCCCGAAGGCATCACCCAACTCGTCACCGCCATCCCCCTGCCGATCAACATCCTCTACTCCCCCGCCGGTCCCTCCCTCGCCACCCTCACCGACCTCGGCGTCCGCCGGGTGAGCACCGGCTCCCTCCTCTACCGAGCCGCCCTGACCGTGGCGCTCGACACCGCCCGCGCGGTCCGCCACGACCATCCGATCCCCGTCGCCGCCCCGCCCTACACCGAAATCCAGGCCCTGACCAACCCCGCCTGACCGCCCGGGTACTCACCATCCGACCCGTGTCGATTTGATGGGGTGTTGTTCGTGTAGTAGGTGACGCCCGGCAAACGAGCGTCACCATCGCCACCTACCAGCACGGATGAGGAGAATCACGATGCCGCAGTATCTGCTCAGCATCTACCAGCCCGACGGCGAAGGCGTGCCGGACAATATCGACGAGATCCTGCGCGACCTCGATGCGGTCAACGCCGACCTGCGCGCCGCCGGAGCCTGGGTATTCGCGGCGGGGCTGCACGCGCCGAGCACCGCGACCGTGGTGCACGCCAAGGGCGACGACGTCCTGATCACCGACGGCCCGTACGTCGAGGGCAAGGAACACATCGGCGGATTCACCATCATCCAGGCCGCCGATCTGGACGAGGCGCTGGCGTGGGGTCGCCGGCTGACCAAGGCGATCACGCTGCCGATCGAGGTCCGCCCGCTCCGGGACAGCTAGATGGCCGAACCCGTGACCGCCGCGGTCATCGAGGCGGTGTTCACCGAACACTACGGTCGCGCGGTCGCCGGCCTGATCCGCGTCTTCGGCGATATCGGAATCGCCGAAGACGCGGTGCAGGACGCGTTCACCGCGGCCGTGCTGCGCTGGCCTGCGGACGGGCTGCCGCCGAGCCCGCCCGGCTGGATCATCACCACCGCCCGCAACCGCGCGATCGATCGGCTCCGCCGCGAGGCCTCCCGCGCCGACCGCTACGCACAGGCGGCATTGCTGCACGCCAACGACGAACCGGCCGAACCGGAGGGTGCGGTGCGCGACGACCGACTGCGGCTGATCTTCACCTGCTGCCACCCCGCGCTGGCCCGCCCGGCACAGGTGGCGCTCACCCTGCGGCTCCTCGGCGGGCTGACCACACCGGAGATCGCCCGCGCCTTCCTGACCACGGAATCGACCATGGCGCAACGGATTGTCCGCGCCAAGGGCAAGATCCGCGACGCCCGCATCCCCTACCGCGTACCCGCCGACGCCGAGCTGCCTGCGCGGTTGCAGACCGTGCTCGCGGTCGTCTATCTGATCTTCACCGAGGGGCACACGGCGACGTCCGGCGACCGGCTCGTCCGAGCGGACTTGTGCGCCGAGGCGATTCGCCTCGGCCGCCTGCTCACCGACCTCCTGCCCGCTGAGCCGGAGGCCGCGGGCTTGCTCGCGTTGATGCTGCTGACCGAGGCCCGCCGCCCGGCCCGCACCGCGGCGGATGGATCCCTGGTGCCGCTGCCCGAGCAGGACCGCACCCGATGGGATCGCAAGCACATCGCGGAAGGGCACGCGATCGTCCGAGAATGCTTGCGCCGCAACCAACCTGGGCCGTATCAAATCCAGGCCGCGATCAACGCCGTGCACACGGACGCGCCGACCGCCGCCGCCACCGACTGGCCGCAGATCGTGCGACTCTACGACCAACTGACCGCTCACACGCCGAGCCCGGTCGTCGCACTCCACCGCGCCGTCGCCGTGGCCGAAGTCGACGGCCCCGCAACCGCACTCGCGCTGCTCGACGGTCTCGGCCTGGAAAAGTACTACCTGTTCCACGCGATTCGAGCCGACCTGCTCGAACGCCTCGGCCGCGCAACGGAAGCCGCCGCGGCGTTCGACGCGGCGATCACCCGTACCAGAAACGCCGCCGAACGCGCCTTCCTCGCCCGGCGCCGCGCATCGCTGACCGCACGGGAATGAATTCCGCGCAACCACGCCGTTCACGCCGCGTTTCCTGCACTCGACCGGTGCATATCGACCAGCCACCGCGCATTGTTGACTACCATCGAAATCAGCGGCCGATGGCCGAAAGGGGGTCGCTGTGTTCGAGAGATTCTCCGATCAAGCCCGCCGGGTAATCGTCCTGACCCAGGAAGAGGCGCGCGAGCGCGGCCACGACTACATCGGCGCGGAACACATGCTGCTCGCCGTCCTGCGCGCCTGCGAGATCGGTTCCGCGGCCACCACCGCCCGCGCGCTGACCGAGCTGGGAATCGATCCGCCGACGGCCAAGGCACAGATCGCGCTGCCGCCGGGGACCGCGGAGCACAGCGCATCCGGGCACATCCCGTTCACCAAGCAGGCCCGAAAGGCGATGGAGAACAGCCTGCGCGAAGCCAGGGCGCTCAACCACGCGCACATCGAACCGAGCGACCTGCTGCTCGCCCTGACCAGGACCGCCGACGACGATCCCGAAACCCCGATCGGGACCGCCGTCACCGCGCTCGGGTTGACGCACGAGAAGCTGCGGCGGGCGCTGCGCGTCGGCGCGACCTACCAGGCGCCCTCGATCACCCCGCACTTCACGACCAAAGCCCAGCAGGCCCTGGCCCGCGCCAATCTCGAAGCGCGCGCATCCACCGGCGTCGGCGTCGATACCGGGCACGTGCTGCTCGGGCTCCTCGTGCAGGAGGACGAGGTCGTCCATCCCGCGCTACAAGCGCTCGGCATCGACCCCCAGCAGTTGGCCGCCGAAATACGCAACCGGCTGCCACGCGCGAAATAACCCGCTCACCGAACGGATTTCACGCCAGGCGGCCGCCGCCGTCGACATGCACTGTCGTGCCGGTCACGAATGGATTGGTGAGGGTGAGCAACGCGGCCGCCGAAATGTCGGCCGGATTGCCAACGCGGCGCGCGGGATTGGCCGCGGCGACACCGGCGAGAAAGTCGTTCTTCGCCTCCCCCAGGCGATCCCACACGCCGGAGTCGACGATGCCCGGCGATATCGCGTTGACCCGGATCGGCGCGAGTTCCACCGCGAGCGCCTGGGCGAGGAAGCTCACCGCACCGTTGGTCGTCGCCATCACCGCACGTTCGGGTGCGGGCCGCCACGCCGCGAAGCCGGAGAACAGCAGGACCGCACCGCCTTCGCGCAGGCGCGGCCCGAAGTGCTTGGCCAGCATGATCGGTCCGATCACCTTGGCGTCGAACGCCCGCGTCACCGCGGCCCGGTCCAGGCCGGTCACCGGTCCGTTGGCGTGCGCGGCGGCGACGGACACCAGGTAGTCGACCTCGCCGACCCGCGCCGCCAGCCGGGCGATCGATTCCTCGTCACCCAGATCGACGGCCGCGGCGCTCGCGCGATCGCCGAGATCGGCGAACGCGTCCGGGTTCCGCCCGGCCAGTACGACCGTCGCGCCCGCGGCGATCGCGTCGGCGGCGATCTGCCGTCCGATGCCGGAACTGCCGCCGATGATGACCAATCTCTTGCCGTCCAGCGCGCCTGTCATGGCTGTCTCCTCGGTTGTCGTTGACCTACACCGAGTGCCAACGCGGCCGTTCCACCGGACAATCCCGTCGCAATATCGATTGTTTATGGCTTTCCGATAGGGTTTGCGAATGGCAACCCTGCGCGCGCTCGAATGTCTCGTGGCCGTGCTCGACTTCGGCTCGGTGACCGAGGCGGCGGCGCGGCTGCACATGTCGCAGCCCGCGCTGTCGCATCAGCTCGTGGCGCTGGAGCGGGAGATCGGCACGCCGGTGGTGCAGCGATTGCCGCGCGGGGTGCGAGCGACGGCCGCGGGGCGGGCGATCGTGGCGGACGCGCGGGCGGCGCTGGCCGCGGCCGAGCGCGTGGTGTCCACCGGGCGAGCCGTCGCGGCCGGCGCGCAGGGGCAGCTGCGCCTCGCCTGCGCCGAGAGCATGACCGCGGGGTTGCTCGCGCCGGTATTGCGCGGGTGGCGGCGGCGACATCCCGACGTGCACGTCACGCTGACCGAGATGTCGAGTGCCGACGCACTGTCGGAACTGGTGCGGGCGGGTACCGCGGACCTCGGCATCGGACCGCGCCCGACGCGCTGGGACGGCCACCTGGAGGTGATCGGCCGCGAGGAGATCGTCGTCGCACTCGCCGCGGTGGACACCGCGAACCCGTTGACCCTCAACGACATTGCCGCCGAACCGATGGTGCACTACCACCCGGACAACGGCCTCGGCGCCTGGCTCGACGAGATCGCCGCCGACCGCGGCGTCACGCTCACCGCCGCGACCCGCACCAGGCAGGCGAACACCGCGGCCCAACTCGCCGCCGCCGGTCTCGGTGCCGCGCTCGTGCCGACCTCCGCGCTGTCGGCGACCTTTCCCGGCGTCGTACGCAGCCTGCACCCGCCGCTCTTCCGCGACGTCGTGTGCCTGACCACCACGCCGAACGACCCACTGGTGCAACGGTTTCAACACGAGGTGCGCAAACGCGGCGTCCCGGTCCCGGTGGCGATCGCGGCTCAGCTCACGCCCCGGCGCTGAACGCTCAGTGCTTGCGTACGACCCGTTCGCCCTGACCCGGCTTCCAGATGGTGATGTCGAGGTGGTCATCGACGACCTCGACCGTGGAAGCGCTGCTCAAGTCCGCTACGTAGAAGTGGTCGAACTCCCGCCCGCGAATATCGAACCCGGTGTCGTCGAACAGTTGCTGCGCGAACCGCGCGTGCACCTGCGGGTCCGGCAGGTCGACGACGGTGCCGAACAGCTTCGCGTCGCCGTCGCTGACCTTCGTGTCGACGGTCGCGGTGTGCAGGCAGAACCGCGGATCGCGGGCCAGATCGCGGAACTTGGTCGTGCCGGGCATGCCCGAGATCACCAGCATGCCCTCGAAGAACCGCGGTTCCACCGGGCTGATCCGCGGGAACCCGTCCGAGCGGAGGGTGCCGAGCATGCACAGGTTGCCGGTGGCGGTGTGCCTGCGCACGAAGAGGTCGGCGATGCGCGGTGCTTCTGCGGCGAATTCACTCCACGTGGTCATATCGCCGAAGATACGGTCGATCCTTGACATCTTCTGTCATATTTCGCGGCTAATCTCGTTCTATGCGAGCGAGCCGGCTGGTGCAGTTGCTGCTGATCCTGCAAACGCGCGGGCGGACCACGGCCGGCGAGCTGGCCAAGGAGCTCGAGGTGTCGGTGCGCACCGTGTATCGGGACGTCGAGGCGCTGTCCGCGGCCGGGGTGCCGGTGTACAGCGAACAGGGCCGGGCGGGCGGCGTGCAGCTGGTCGACGGCTACCGCACCCGGTTGACCGGGCTCACGACCGAGGAGGCCGATGCCGTTCTGCTGGCCGGATTGCCCGGCGCCGCAGCCGATCTGGGGCTCGGTACGGTGCTCGCCACCGCCCAGCTCAAGGTGCTCGCCGCGCTGCCGCCCGAATTGCGCGGCCGCGCGACCAGAATCGCCGAGCGAGTACACATCGATGCCCCCGGCTGGTTCCACCCGCCAGACGAGACACCCACGCTGAACATCGTCGCCGACGCGCTCTGGCACGACCGGCGATTGCGGATTCGATACGGACGCAAAGACAAGATCGTGGATCGCCGCCTCGACCCGCTCGGCCTCGTGCTGAAGGCAGGCACCTGGTATCTGGTCGCCCGAGACGGGGCGGCGATCCGTTCCTACCGGGTGAGCCGAATCCGCTCCGCCGAACCGAGCGCCGAATCCTTCACCCGCCCTGGCGATTTCGACCTGGCCGCGCACTGGTCCAGTTCGGCGGACGATTTCGCGCTCTCGATGCTGCGGGTCCGCGCCCGCTGCCGGATGCCGGCCACCCACCTGCGCATGCTCCGCCTGTGGCACGAACCCGTCGCGGTCGCCGAGGCACTGGCCTCGGCGACCGAACCCGACGCCGACGGATGGGTCGAACTGACCCTCCCCTCCGAGTCCTACGAGGTCCTCGCCCATGCCATCCTCCCGTTCGGCGAACACTGCGAGGTACTCGATCCGCCCGAACTCCGGGCACACATGGCGCAGACCGCCGCCCGGATGCATGCCCGCTACAACGGCTGACGACCGCGGGCAAGGAACGGGTCGGTTCAGGGCCGCGCACTTAGGACAGATCTGTTCCTAACCATCTGCCATTCTGGATCACATGCTGGAAACCTCGGCGCGGCTGCTCAAACTGCTCGCCCTGCTGCAAACCCACCGCGACTGGACCGGCGCCGAACTGGCCGAACGACTCAACGTCACCGGGCGGACCGTGCGCAGGGACGTCGATCGCCTCCGCGAACTCGGCTATCCGGTGAACGCCACCCAGGGCACCGCAGGCTACCGCCTCGGCGCCGGCGCGGCACTTCCGCCGCTGCTGCTCGATGACGACGAGGCGGTCGCGGTCGCGGTCGGCCTGCGCAGCGCATCCGACGGAACCGTGGCGGGCATCGAAGAATCCTCCCTGCGCGCACTCACCAAGCTGGAGCAGGTGCTGCCCCCGCGGCTGCGCCACCGAGTCCGTACCCTGCGCGGCGCCACCCTCCGCGTCGCGGCCCCCGGCAGCCCCGTCGAACCGGACACCCTGATGGCCATCGCCGAGGCCTGCCAGCGCCATGAACGTCTCCGCTTCGACTACCGCGCCCACGACGGCACCACCACCGTCCGCACCGTCGAACCCCACACCCTGGTCCACTTCAGCCGCCGCTGGTACCTGGTCGCCTGGGACGCCGACCGTGCCGACTGGCGCACCTTCCGCGCCGACCGGATCACGCCACGCACCCCCACCGGCCCCCGCTTCCCGCCCCGCGACCCACCCGAAGGCGATGTCGCGACCTACCTTTCCCACCAACTCTCCACCCGCGCCTGGCCGCACCGCGCCACCGTCCTGCTGCACGCCTCCGCCGAAACCGCCGCGCCCAACGTCTGGCCGGGCATGGGCGTCCTCGAACCCGTCGACCCCACCAGCTGCCACCTCCACCTGGGCGCCGAGTCCCCGGAAGCCCTCGCCTGGATGATCACCGCGGTAGACCTCGACTTCACCCTGCTCGCCGGCTCACCGCAACTGGCCACCGCCCTGCGCACCCAAGCCGCCCGCTGTCACAACGCCCTCAGCCGATTCCCCTGAGTTCTCCGCTACCGCGACGTCTCCTGGCTGGCCGCCCACGACGCCAATACGGCCAGGCCGTCCGCGGTCGCCGTGCCGGCGGGCGCGGTGTAGACGTTCAGGATCAGGCCGGGTTCGGCGGACAGGTCCATCGACTCGACGTCCAGGTCGAGCCGGCCCACCACCGGGTGGTGCAGACGCTTGCGTCCGGAACGATGCAGCCGGACATCCTGGGAGGCCCACCGCTGCCGGAATAGTTCACTGCGGGTGGATAATTCGCCGACCAGGGCGATCAGCTCCGCGTCGTGCGGATCGCGGCCGGCCTCCATCCGCAGCTTCGCGGCCACATCGCGGGCGATCCGGTCGTAGTCGACGAAGAACGCTTGTGCCGCTTCAGGATTCAGATACACGAACCGCGCGGTGTTGGCCGGTCGTCGCGGGTCGGCCAGCACCGGTGCATAGAGCGCGCGGGCAAGGTGATTCGTGGCCAGCACGTCGAAACGTCCGGTACAGATCCACGCCGGCGCATCGGTGATGGCGTCGAGCACCCGCTGCAGCGCCGGACGCACCGGCCCGGCGCTGCGCCGCCGACGCGAACCGCTGGGCGCCTTCGACTGCCGCGCCAGGTGGAACAGGTGGTCGCGCTCGGCCTCGTCGAGTTGCAAGGCGGCGGCCACCGCGTCGAGCACCCCGTCGGAGGCGCCGGACAGGCTGCCGCGTTCCATCCGCACGTAGTAGTCGACCGATACCCCCGCCAGCAGCGCTACCTCCTCGCGGCGCAGACCCGCGACCCGGCGGTTGCCGCCGTAGGCGGGCAGTCCGGCCCGCTCAGGCGCGATCCGCGCCCGACGCGAGCGCAAGAACTCCTTGATCTCGGTGCGCGGATCTCTCGTGGCCACTCCTCCACCGTAGGCCCTGTCCACGAGCAGAAGGAGGTCCTGCCGGTACCCCGCACCGCGACCAGCGGGTTCAGCGGCTCGCGCGCGAACGGAGACACCGATGCGGGGCCGGACTCGACGGCCGCGCTCGTCGACTGTCTCGACGGGCAATGACCACCAGTTGTCCGGCCCCGCGGGGTTTCGAAGGACCTACCGCTAGCTGACGATGGCGAACAACACCGCAGCGACCGCGAAACTCACCACCGACAGGATGGTTTCGAGGACGGTCCAGGTTTGCAGCGTCTGCTTCACCGTCATGTTGAAGAACTTCGCGATGATCCAGAACCCGCCGTCGTTGACGTGGCTGAGGATGATCGACCCCGCCGCGATCGCCATGGCGATCAGCGCGATCGACATCTGCGAGTAATCGTGCCCGGTCACCAGCGGCGCCACGATGCCACCGGTGGTGACGATGGCGACGGTGGCCGAACCCTGCGCGATCCGCAGACCGCAGCTGATGATGTAGGCGAGAACGATCACCGGAAGCCCCGCCGCGGACATGGTGTCGGCGAGCGCGGTGCCGATCCCGGTGGCGGAGATGACCTTGCCGAAGAACGCACCCGCGCCGACCACCAGCAGCAGCATGCCGACCGGGCGCAACGACTCCGCGGTGAGCTCGCTGAGCTCCTGCACGGTGGACCCGCGCCGGACGCCGAGCACGTAGAAGGCGATGAGTACCGCGATGAGCAGCGCCACCGCGGGCGTGCCGAAGAAGGTCAGCACCTGAAGCAGCTGAGAGTTCTTGTCCAGCAGCTGAGTACCGAAGGTCGCGCCGAGGATCAGCACCAGCGGGATGGCGATGATCGCGCCGATCAGCCCGACCGACGGCGGCGTGGTCGTCACGGGCCGCTTGGTCGCGACGCCGCCGGAACCGTCGGAAACCCGCTCCCCCTCATCGGGAGCGGTCTCCTTCTCCTCGTCCTTGCGCACGAGAAACTCGTCCGGCACCTCGACCTGGATTCGCTTGCCGATGTAGCTGCCCCAGACGATGCCGGCGGCGATGAATCCCGGTATGCCGCAGACGAATCCCATCAGGATCAGCCAGCCGAGGCTCACCCCGAGCAGGCCGCCCAGCGCCACCGGACCCGGGTGCGGGGGCAGGAACGCGTGCGTCATGGACAACCCGGCCAGCATCGGCATGGCGTAGAGCACCAGCGACCGGCCGCCGCGCTTGGCGGCCACGTAGATCAGCGGCGCGAGCACGAAGATGCCGATGTCGAAGAACACCGGGATGCCGAAGATGAGCCCGAGCAGGCCCATGGCGACCGGGGCGCCCTTCTCGCCGAACAGATTCAGCAGCTTGCCGGTCAGAACGTCGGCGCCGCCGGATCGTTCGAGGATCGCGCCGAGCACCGTGCCGAGGCCGATGATCACGGCGATATGCCCGAGGATGCCACCGAATCCGGTCTCCAGGATGGAGTCACCGGCCTTGATCGCCGTGCCGACGATCTTCGACACCGGTAGCCCGGCGGCGAGGGCCAGCGCCAGACCGGTGAGCAGCAGCGCGATGAACGGCTCCAGCTTGACCTTGATGATGGCGAACAGCAAAACCGCGATCGCGAGCCCGCAGAGCACGAGCAGCCCCGGGGTGGTAGTGCGCAGCCAATCAACGGTAGCGCCCATGGTGGACCTCTCAATTCATGGATCGAACGAACGACGCCGCGCGGGAAGCGATATCGGACCAACGGCCCGCGGCGACATCGGAAGGGGAAACGACGTCGGTTCCCGCGGTGACGGCAATCGCGCCCGCAGCGAGGAATTCGGCGGCATTACCCGCATTGACGCCCCCGGAAGGGATGAGCGCCAGGTCGGGGAACGGACCACGCAGGTCCTTCAGGTAGCCGGGGCCGAGGGCCCTGGCGGGGAAGATCTTCACCGCGGCCGCGCCGAGATCCAGCGCGGTGAGCACCTCGCTCGGCGTGAAAGCGCCCATCACGACCGGAATGTCGTGCCGGGCGGCGACCTCCGCGACGTCGGCGCGCAGCCCCGGCGTGACCAGGAACTGGGCGCCGCTGTCGATGGCGGCCTCGGCTTGTTCGCCGGTCAGCACGGTGCCGACCCCGACCACGGCGCCCTCGGCGGCGCTCGCCGCGGCGAGATAGCCGAGCACACCGGGCGTGGTGAAGGTGAGCTCCAGCGCCCGGATCCCGGACGACGCCAGCGCTTGGGCGAGCGCGACCGGATCGGGGATCTCCGGTGCCCGGACCACGCTCAGCACGCGATCGGCACGGATCACCTCTAGGGCCGTGGTCAATATGTCTCCTTCCGTGAGGCGTCCATGCGCAGCGCACGTCCGGCGAGATTGCCGGTGGGCGCGCCGTTCTCGATGGCGAACTCACCGTTGACGAGCACGTGCCGGATGCCGCGCGCCTGCTGTTTCGGGTTGTCGAACGTCGCGGTGTCCACGACGGTCGCCGGGTCGAACACGACCAGATCCGCGGCATACCCGGTGAAGACGAGCCCGCGATCACGCAACCGCAACCGATCGGCGGGCCTGCCGGTCAGATGGTGCACGCAGTCCTCGAGTTCGAGCACGCCCAGTTCGCGCACGTAGTGCCCGAGGTAGCGCGGGAAGGTGCCCCAGGCCCGCGGATGCGGCCGGGCCGGCGCGAGCAGCGCGTCGCTGCCGCCCATGTGCCCAGGGTGCACCATGATCGCACGCACGTTCTCCTCGTGCCCGACGTGCTGCAGGATGCTGGTCGCGAACTGATCCCGGCGCAGCAGATCGAAGAACACCTCGACCGGCGCCATTTCCCGTTCGGCGGCGATCTCGTTCAACCGCTTGCCGACGTATCCGTCGAGTTCCGGGTTGGCGACACCGCTGATCTGAATGGTCTCCCATTCGACGGTCACGCCGTGACAGCCGTCGGACCCGTTCACGTTCACGTCCAGCGTGATTCGCGCCCGCGTCCGGTCGTCGTCGAGGCGCGCCAGCGCCGCGTCCGGTCCGCCGGACATCGCCCAGCTCGGCAGCAAGGCCGAAAGCGTGGTCGCACCAGGCAGATACGGGTAGGTGTCCAGGGTGATGTCGCACCCCTCGGCCCGCGCCGCGTCGATCAGCGCCAGGAATTCCGGTGCGCGCCCGGCATTCACGTGAAAGTTCATCGTGGCGTGCGTGAGGTGCAGCGCGCACCCGGTGGCCTTGGCCAGCTCGATCATCTCCGCGTACGCCTCGAGCGCACCCGCACCGTAGGAGCGGGTATGCGGCGCATAGAACCCGCCGAATTCGGCGACCACCGTGCACAGCGCCGCCAATTCCCCGGTGTCGGCATACATTCCGGGCGTGTAGGTCAACCCGCTCGACATCCCGACCGCGCCCTCGCGCAGCCCCTGCGCGAGCAGTTCCTGCATCCGGTGGATCTCCGCCGCCGTCGCGGCACGCTGCTCCGAGCCGACCACGAGCAACCGCAAGGTGCCCTGCGGCACGAGATAGGCCGCGTTGGGGGTGATTCCGCGGTCGAGCCGGTCGAGGTACTCCCCGACGGTCCGCCAGGAGAAATCGAGATCGGCGGGATTGCCGTTCCACCCGGCGATCTGGCGGCGCACCACCGCGAGGGTGGCGTCGTCGATCGGCGCGTAGGACAGCCCGTCCTGCCCGATCAGCTCGGTGGTGATGCCCTGGCTGATCTTCGGGAAATGCCCCGGCTCGGTGAGCAGATGCAGATCCGAGTGGGCGTGCATGTCGATGAAGCCGGGGCACAGCACCGCACCGGGCCCCGCGTCGATGATCCGGCCGGCGTCGGCGATGCTGCCGGGCTCGGCGATCCGGGCGATGCGCCCCCGATCGACCAGCACGTCACCGCGGAACCGCGGCGACCCGGTGCCATCGATGATGTCGATGTCGCGAAAGAGTAAGTCCGTCATGGTCTTCGGCTCGTCAGAAGAACGTGTGCAGCAGGTCGACGACCCGCGGCGACTCGGCGTCGGCGTCATCGATCACCGGAATGAGCCGCCACTTGTCGAACGCGGTGCACGGGTGCGACAGACCCAATCGCACGACCGCGCCGACCGCGAGCTCGCTGCCCTCGGGCAGCCGCAGGAAGGTGTGCTGGTCGTTGAGCGCCGAGACCGTCGCCGCCGGGTCCAGGGCCGAACCGCCTTTTCCGGCAACGAATTGCGGCACCGGCAGCCCCTCGTCGTAGGGCAGGTCGCGCTTGCCCGCGTCCAGCAGCGCCAATCCCGGCTCCGGACGGGAGACGGCGCGCGCCCAACCGTGCATGGCCGAGCGCAGCGGATGGTCACTGCGCGACGCGGCGAACGGGGAGATGCCCGCGTAGAACCCGTCGTCGTGGATGATGTACGCCCCGGAACGCAGCACCACCGAGGTCGGAACACCCTGTGCGCCTTGCTCGTCGGCCAGGCCGGCCAGCCGCTCGACGACCAGGTCCGGGTAGGCACTGCCGCCGGCGGTCACGATCGCGCCGTCCGAATACTGCCCGGCGGCGGCGATTTCCCGATGCAGGCGGGCGAGTTCATCGAGGTAGTGCCGCACGGTGTCGACCCCCTCGGCGGTCCGGTCGTGCGCCAGCGCCCCCTCGTACCCGCCGACTCCGGCCAGCGTCAGCCGCTGCGCGTCGACGATTGCCGCGGCGACGGCGTGCGCCTGCTCGACGGTGCGCGCACCGGTACGTCCATGCGGCCCACCGAGTTCGACGAGCACCCGGACCTGCGCCGGGCCGGGCGCGGAGCGCAGGTGCTCGTCCATCAACTCCACGGTCTCGACACTGTCCGCCCAGCAGACGAACTCGAAGTCCGGGTCCTTCGCCGATTCGGCGGCGACCCAGTGCAATCCGACCGGATCGACCAGCGCGTTGGCCAGCAGTATCCGAGCGACCCCGAACGAGCGCGCCACCTGCACCTGCCAGATGGTGGCGAGGGTGATGCCCCAGCATCCCGCTGCCAGCTGCTGCGCCCACAGCTGGGGCGACATGGTGGTCTTGCCGTGCGGGGCGAGCTGCACGCCCGCCGCGCGCGCCCAGTCCGCCATGCGGGCGACGTTCGCGTCCACCGCGGACCGGTCGATGGTCAGCAGCGGCGTCTCGAACTGGTCGAGATTCGGTGCGGTGGCGAGGAATTCGCGCACGGTGCGACCCCAGGCAGCGGGCGGCAGCCCTTTGTGCTCGGGACCGATCGTCCGGTCTCCGAGTCCTGCTACGACGTCTTCGTCGATCGCCACGGCATTCCTTCCCAGCGAGTGCACCTCATTATGCATAGCCTCTTGCTATTGCATATTTTGCAATGCTTGTTGCGCATCGTGTTTCGTGTGGTTATTCTGCACGGGATGGCCGGTGGCCGCAAGCACAGGAAGGAGATCGGTGTGACGTGGCCTACGTCGACCCGCTCACGGGCGGTAACTGTCGGCGAGGGACTCGCGGTGCTGGTGGCGCAGCCGGGACCGCTGGAGGAGTCGGAGATCTTCGAACGGACCGCGGGCGGCGCGGAGGCGAACGTGGCCACCGTGCTGCGCCAGCTGGGGGTCGACACCGCCTGGCTGTCCAGGGTCGGCGACGACGGCTTCGGCCGCTATCTCGTCGCGCACCTGGCCGCGCACGGCGTCGACGTGTCGGCGGTGGTCACCGATCCGGGCAGGCCGACCGCGGTGTACGTCAAGGAACGCGGGAGCGGCTCGGGCAAGGCCACCGATCTGGCCGAGCGGGCCAGTCGCATGCTCTACTACCGGACCGGCTCGGCGGCCAGCGCGCTCTCGCCCGCCGATCTCGCGGCGACCGCGGCGGCGGATCTGCTCGCGCACTGCGACCTGGTGCACTTCACCGGGATCACCACCGCGCTGTCCGCGTCGGCGACCGGGCTCACCGAGGCACTGCTCGCGCTGCCCCGCAACGGCAGGCTGGTCAGTTTCGACCTGAACTTCCGACCCGCATTGTGGGCAGGCCGCGGCGAACTCGCCGCCGAGGTGCTCGCCCGGCATGTGCGCGGCAGCGACGTGGTCTTCCTCGGCGCGGACGAGGCGGGCGCGGTCTTCGGCACCGACGACGCCGACGAACTGCGCGCCCGGTTCCCCGAACCCGCGCAGCTGATCGTCAAGAACGACGCGCACACGGTCACCGGATTCGCCGGCGCCGAACGCGTCGAGGTGCCCGCGCTCGGGCTGGAGATCACCGAGCGGATCGGCGCGGGCGACGCGTTCGCCGGCGGCTATCTCGCCGCACTGCTGCACGGCCGGCCGCTGGTGCAGCGCTTGCGATTCGGGCATCTCTGCGCGGCGGCGGCATTGACCGGAACCGGCGACGGAGCCGAACTGCCCGCGACCGCGATCCTGGAACGCCTGGCCGTGCTGGACGAAATCGACTGGGCCGGGCTGCATTACAACGACAGTGTCATCCAGGAGGTGGCCTCATGAGTCAGAGTTTGTCGCGCGCGTTGACCATTCTCGTCGCGCTGGGCGAAGATTCGCGCTCGCTCGACCAGCTGGCCACCCAGCTCGGCGTGCACAAGTCGACGGTGCTGCGGTTGTTGCAGACGATGGAGGCCCAGCGCTTCGTCACCCACGACAGCCAGCACCGGTACGTGCTCGGGTCGCGGCTGTTCGAGCTGGCCAATCGCACCCTGGAGCAGCGCGACGTGCGCACCCTCGCGCGGCCGCACCTGAGCGCGTTGAACGCCGATACCAAGCAGACGATCCATCTCGCCACCTACGAATCCGGCGACGTCGTCTACATCGACAAGCTCGACGCGACCCAGAGCGTGCGCATGTACTCCAGGATCGGCCGCCCGGCGCCGCTGCACTGCACCGCCGTCGGCAAGGTGCTCATCTCGGCGCTGCCCCGCGCGGAGTGGCGGGCCATCGCCGAGAAGATCGACTTCCATCCGTTCACCGAGCGGACCATCCGCACCCCCGAGCGCTACCTGATCGAACTGGAAAAGGTTGCCGCGCTGGGCTATGCGGAGGACCACGAGGAGCACGAGAGCTTCGTCAACTGCATCGGTGTCCCGGTGCGCAACGGCACCGGCGCGGTGGTCGCCGCGGTCTCCATGTCGGTGCCGGACATGTTGCTCGACCACGACCAGGTGCTGGCCGAGCTGCCGCGGGTTCGCGCGGCCGCCGACGCCATCTCCGCCGAGCTCGGCTGGATTCCCGGCCGCGCAACCACCCCCACGAAAGGCTGACCATGAGTGAGAAGATCGCCGTCCGCACCACCGACGCGCCCGCACCCGCGCACACGTTCTCCCAGGGCGTGCGCAAGGGACCGTTCGTGCAGGTCTCTGGGCAGGGTCCGGTGGACCCGATCACCAACGAGTACCTGTACCCGGGCGACGCTGCGGCGCAGACCATCCGCACGCTGCAGAATGTGAAGGCGATCGTCGACGCGAGCGGGGCGACGTTCGACGATGTGGTGATGCTGCGCGTCTACCTGACCACCCGCGACGACTTCGGCGCGATGAACGAGGCCTACGGGGAGTTCGTCGACGCCAACACCACCGGTGACGTATTGCCCAGCCGCACCACCGTTTTCACGGGGCTGCCGCGGGCGGAGATGCTGGTCGAGATCGACGCGATCGCGATCGTCACGGAGTAGAGACGAAGCAGCCGCCCCGGCCGGAAGGCCGGGGCGGCTGGTGCCGCGCCGTGTAGTCAGCCACGACGCGGGGCCTGGGTTCGGCTGCGGGCCCTAGACTTTCGCAGCCAGTTCACTGTCGACGGAAGCCTCGACCTCGTCGGCTTCGTCGCTCTTGTCGGCCTTGTCCGGCACGGCACCGCCGAGAACGCCCGTTCCGGGGATCGCGTCCAGCAGTTGGCGCGTGTACTGGTCGGCGGGCGCGGTGAGGACCTCCTCGACCGGACCCTGCTCCACCACTCGGCCGTCCCGCATCACCACGACGTCGTGCGCCAGCGCACGAACCACCGCGAGGTCGTGCGAGATGAACAGGTAGCTGACGCCGAGCCGCTCCTGCAACGAGGCGAGCAGCGTCAGAATCTGGTCCTGCACCAGCACATCCAGCGCGGACACCGCCTCGTCGCACACCACGAGCTGCGGCTCGATGGCCAGCGCCCTGGCGATCGCGACCCGCTGGCGCTGGCCGCCGGACAGCTCGTTCGGGTAGCGGTGCGCCATGGCGGCGGGCAGCGCGACCTGCTCCAGCAGTTCGGAAACCCGCTTGCGGCGCGCCGCACGATCACCGATCCCGAAGGCGCGCAACGGTTCCGCGATCAACCGCTCGACCGTCCACATCGGATCCAGCGACGCGTACGGGTCCTGGAACACCGGCTGCATCGACAACCGCGCCGCGCGCAACGGCGCACCGCTGAGGCCGACCATGTCGACACCGTTCAGCTTGATCGTGCCGGAGGTGGCGGACACCAGGCCGAGCACCATCCGCGCGGTCGTGGTCTTGCCCGAGCCGGACTCGCCGACGATCGCCGTGGTGCGGCCGCGGGCGATCGAGAACGACACGTTGTCGACCGCGCGCAGCACGCCGCCGCGACCGCGAATCTTGTACTCCTTGCTGATGCCGGAGACCTCGAGGATCGGAGCCGCCTTGGCCGGCTCCGCAATCGCGGTCTCGGCCTCGGCGACCTGCTCGGCGGACATCTTCGGCTCGGCGGCCTTGTTGTCGGCCGACTTCTCGCCACCCTCGGCAACGGCGGTCTGCGGCGTGGAATCGACTGCCTTGTCGGCGATCTCGTCGCCGGCTGCGTTCTCCTCGACAGACGGCTCACCGTCGGCCTTCGCGTCGGCGACCTTCTCCTCGGCCGACTCGCCGTCAGCCTTCGCATCGGCAGCCTTGTCGGCGGCCAACTCGCTATCGGCCTTATCGTCGGCGGCCTTATCCTCGGCGGCCCCCGGTTCGGTCGGCTTGTCATCGGCCTTCTCGACGACAGCCTGACCGTCCGCGACCTCCGCCTCGGCCGACTTGCCGTCCGCCTTCTCGGCGACGGCATCCGTGCCGGCGGTCTTCTCGTCGGCGGTTCCCGTGCCGGACGACTTGCCGTCGGTCTCCTCGGCAGCGGCCTTGTCCGTCGTAGTGGCCGATGTGCTCTCGGCCGCCTGCTCCGCGACGACGTCCTCGGCGGAAGCCTTGGCGGCGGCGGACTTCTCGGCAACCTCGGCCTCGGCCGCTTCGGCGACAACCTTCTCGGTGCCCTTGGCGGACTTGCCATTTGCGGCGGCCGCGACGGCGGCGCCACCCTCGACGGCCTTCTCCTCGACCGCCTTCTCCGCGGCAGCCTCCTCCTCGGCAGCCTTCTCCGCGGCAGCGTCGCCCTCATCGACGACGCTGCCCTCGACCGCCTTCTCCTCGGCATCCGCACCGCCGGCGGGCTTTTCGTCAGCGGCCGGCTCGGCGACGGCGGTCTCGGCAACCACCGTCTCGACGGCCGCCTCCGCGCCGACCGCGGCCTGCTCCTCGAGCACCTCGTCCACCACATCGGGATCGGCCCGGCGCGGCGCGATCAACGCCGGCGCCGCCGCGACCAACCGCCGCGTGTACTCCTCCTGCGGATCGGTCAGCACCTGCCGAGCCGGACCGGACTCGACGATCCGTCCGTCCGACATCACCACGACCCGATCCGCGCGCTCCGCGGCCAGCCCGAGGTCGTGCGTCACCAGCAGCAGCGCGGTACCCAGCTCCTGGGTCAGCTTCTCCAGATGATCCAGAATCTGCCGCTGCACGGTCACATCCAGCGCCGACGTCGGCTCGTCGGCGATCAGCAGATCCGGTCGGCAGGCCAGACCGATGGCGATCAGCGCCCGCTGGCGCATACCGCCGGAGAACTCGTGCGGGTACTGCCGCGCCCGCCGCGCGGGCTCGGGCAACCCGGCCTGGCCGAGCAGCTCGATGGCCCGCTCCTTCGCCTCGCCGCGCGAGCAGATCTTGTGTGCCAGCAGGGTTTCCGAGACCTGCCGCCCGACCCGGGACACCGGGTTCAGGTTCGACATCGGGTCCTGCGGGACCAGACCGATCTCCTTGCCGCGCAACGCGCGCAGCCGCTTCTCCTCGGCGTTCGTGATGTCCTCGCCGCGCCACCGGATGCTGCCGCCGGTCACCGCGCCCGAGCCGGGCAGCAGGCCGATGATCGCATGGGCCAGTGTGGATTTGCCGGATCCGGAGGCGCCGACCACCGCGACCCGCTCCCCCGGCTGCACGACCAGGTCCGCGCCCTTGACGGCGTTCACCGCGCCGAAGGACACGCGCAGATCGCTGATCTCCAAGAGTGGTTCCGGACCGCCTGCCACCCGAGCGCCGCCCCTGGTTGAATCGCCTTGCGAAACTGTACTCATTCGGGCTCCTTCAGCGCCGTGTCTTCGGGTCGAGCGCGTCCCGCAGGGCGTCGCCGAAGAGGTTGAATCCCAAGCAGATGATCGCGAGCGCCACACCGGGGAAGATGCCCGGCCACGGCGTGCGGAGCAGGTACTGCTGTGCGTCGGACAGCATGATGCCCAGGCTGGGCGCGGGCGGCTTGATGCCGAGTCCGAGGAAGGACAGGATCGCCTCGCCGATCACCGCGGTCGGCATGATCACCGTGGCCTGCACGATGATCGGGGCCAGCGAGTTGGGCAGGATGTGCTCGCCGAGGATGCGCCAGGACGGCACGTCCATCGTGGTCGCGGCGAGCACGAAGTCGGTTTCCTTGAGCCGCAACGTTTCCGCGCGCACCACCCGCATCATGATCGGCACCTGGGCGATGCCGAGCGCGATGGCGGCGTCGGCCAGACCGCCGCCGTTGATCGCGGTCAGCCCGACCGCGAGGATGATGAACGGGAAGGCGAGCAGCACGTCGGACAGGCGGGACAGGATCATGTCCAGCGTGCGCCAGTACCCGGCGAGCAGGCCGAGCGGCACGCCGATCAACACCGCGCACAGCACCGACAGCACGCCGACCTCGAGCGAGGCGCGGGTGCCGTAGAGCACGCGGGAGAGGATGTCGCGGCCCAGATCGTCGGTGCCCAGCAGGAATCCGACGGTGCCCGGCTGCTGGAACGGGGTGGAGAAGTGCACCTCGCTCGGCGAGTAGGGCGCCAGCAGCGGCGCGAACACGCCGACGAAGATCACGATCAGCAGCAGCACCGCGCCGACCATGCCGAGCGGGTTGCGCCACAGCTGGCGCAGCACCCGCCCGCGCACCGCGGTCAGCGGCGGGGTCTCGAGCGGCTTGTTCTCGACGCCGGGACTGGTCTCGACGGCCGGAGTATCGGTAATGGTCACTGCGCCCTCCCGGACACTCGCACGCGCGGGTCGATCACCGTGTACAGCACATCGACCAGCAGGTTGATCACGATGTAGGCGGTGGCGATCACCATGATGACCGCCTGGATCACCGGGTAGTCCCTGGTGAACACCGAGTCGAGGGTCAGCTTGCCCATGCCGGGCAGGCTGAAGATGCGCTCGGTGACCACCGCGCCGGCGATGAGCCCGCCGAGTTGCAGGCCGACGATCGTGGTGACCACGATCAGGCTGTTGCGCAGGCCGAAGCGGAAGATCACCGCGGGGCGGCTCAGGCCCTTGGCCCTGGCCGTGCGGACGAAGTCGGCGGTCAGCGTCTCCACCATGGACGAGCGGGTCTGACGCTGCACCACCGCCGCGTGCGCGAGGCCGAGGATGATCGCGGGCAGGGTGAGGAAGTAGAGGCCGCGCAGCGGATGCTCGAACGGCGAGACGTAGCCCGAGGCCGGGAACCAGTTGAGCTGCACCGAGAGATACAGCACCGCGAGGATGCCGACCCAGAACGTGGGCACCGACAGCGCGGCCAGCGAGAACCCGTTGGCCACCCACTCGGGCCAGCGGCCGCGGTAGACCGCCGCGATGACGCCGCCGATCACGCCGGCCAGCACCGCGATGATCATCGCGTACACCGCGAGCTGCACGGTCACCGGCAGCGTGGTGCCGATCATGTCGATCACCGGGGTTCCGGTGCGGATGGACCGGCCGAAGTCGCCGGTCAGCGCGTGCCAGACGAACTGGAAGTACTGCACCGGCAGCGACTGGTCCAGCCCGAGATCGGCGCGCACGGCGGCGATGGCCGCGGGGTCGGCCTGCTCGCCCGCCATGGTCGTGGCGGGGTCACCGGGCAGCGCGCGCACCCCGATGAAGACCACGATCGAGGCGAGCACCAACGTGACAGCGGACTGCCACAGACGGTGAAACACATACTGCAACATGGTTTTTCAGCCCTTCCGATCCGCGACGAACGCGGCCTTGCCGAGCCGGACAGCGCCGTCGGCATACACCTCGATGCCCGTCACCCATGTCGAGTGCACGGTCAAGTTACGCAGCCGGTAGGTGTAGATGAACGGGTTTTCCCGCGCGATGAACCGCACCGCCTGCTCATAAAGCGCACCGCGTTGCGCGGCGCTCGTACTGTGTGCGGCCCAGCCGAGGATCTCGTCCAGTTCCCGGGAGTTGTATCCGCTGTAGTTACCGCTCGAGCCGGTGGTCAGGAACCGGGCGGTGTTGCCGTCCGGGTCCAGCCGGCCCGACCAGCCGAGCAGCAGGGCCTCGTAGGTGCCGCGCTTCTGCGCGTCCAGCATGGCCGAGTACTCGGTCGGCACGATCCGCAGATCGAACCCGCCTTGCGCGACGCTGTCCCGCAGCGCTTCGGCGTACTGGAGGTAGTCCTGAGTGTTGGTGACCTGCATGGTGACCGGGTACGGCAGCTGCACGCCGGCCTCCTCGAGCAGCGCCTTGGATCGCTGCGGATCGAAGAGCGGGCAGGCGGTGCTCGCCTGCGTCGCGTACGAGGTACGCGGCGCGATCGGCGTGCAGGCCGGGTCGTACCAGTTGTTGAACACCTTCTTGACCAGGGTCTCCCGATCGGTGGCCAGCGAGAACGCCAGCCGCACCCTGGCGTCCTTGGCGATGGCGGTGTTGATCGGCTTGACCGGTTTACCCGCGCCGTCGACGTTGCCGATATTGAGATACAGGCCCTGGAAACCGAACGATCCCGATTGCAGGACTCGCAGCTGCGGCAACTTCACCAGGCTGTCGATGTCCATCGGGGACATCGTGTCGCCGACCTGGATGTCACCGGAGCGCAGGTTCGCCGACCTGGTCTTGGCGTCCGGCATGATCCGATAGGTGATCGAATCGAAGTGCACGTTCTTCGCGTCGTAGTACAGCGGGTCGCGCGCCACCTGGATCGAGGTGTTCGGGACCCGCTTGACGAACTTGAACGGCCCGACACATACCGGGTGATCGCCGAAGTTCTTCTCCGACTCCTTGAGCGCGGCCGGCGACATGATCATCCCGGCGCGGTCGGCGAGCGCGGCGGTGAGCGGCGCGAACGGCTCCCGGTACCTGATCGTCACGTGCGTCGAGTCGACGGCCTCGATCTCGTCGATCGGGCCCATCTCGCCGGTACGCTGGGAACCCTCCATCTTCCAGTGCCGCTGCAGGCTGGTCTCGACCGCGGCGGCGTTGAACTGGGTGCCGTCGGCGAACTGGATCCCGCTGCGTACGGGAATGGTGACGGTGAGCCCGTCCGACGAGATGTCCGGCAGCGCGGTGGCCAACTGCGGCACCAGATTTCCGGAGGCATCGTTGTCGTAGAGCTTCTCGCAGATCGTGCTCATCACGTAACGCATGTAGAGCGAGCTGGAGGTGGTCGGATCGAGCTTGTCGGGTTCGTTCGACAGGCCCATCACCAGGTCACCGCCCTCACGCACCGGCTGCGTACCGATGGGCGTGCCGTAATCGTCGACGTGCGTCGCGGGCGGGGTGGCGTGTTGCGTCGGTGCGCAGGCAGCGAGGACGGCGGCGACGACACCGAGGACCGCCATCCGAGTGGAGCGAACGAGCATGCGCTACAACATACTTCAACACGGTGCATTTTTCGCCACCACCGTTTCTTTTTGTACATTGTTCTCTTAGCCGCCACCGGTAGAAATCACGGCGACCGGAAATCGATACGGAAAATAGCGGTCCGGCGAATCCGGACCGCTATTCCTCGTCGGTGTTCGGCTATTGCGCTACCGCGCGCCTATTCAGCTCTTCTCGTCCGTGAAGGCGGCCTTACCGAGGCGGACCACACCGTCGGCATACGCCTCGATGCCGGTCACCCGCGCGGTGTGCACGGTCAGCACGCGGATTCGGTAGGTGTAGATGTACGGGTTCTCCTCTTGGATCACCTTTGTCGACTGCCCATAGAGTTCGGCGCGCTGCGCGGTATCGGTGGTGCGCGCGGCCTTGGCGAGCAAGTCGTCGAGTTTAGGCGAACTGAAACCGCCGTAGTTACCGCCCGAACCGGTGGTCATGAATCGGGTGATATTGGCGTCCGGGTCGAGCCGGCCGGACCAGCCGAGGAACAGCGCCTCGTAGGTGCCGCGCTTCTGCACGTCCAGCAGGGTCGAGTATTCGGTGGGCACGATCTTCAGGTCGAATCCGCCCTCGGCGACGTTGGCCTGCAACGCCTGGGCGTACCGGAGCTGATCCTGGGAATTGGTGACCTGCATGGTGATCGGGTACGGCAGCTGCACGCCGGCCTCGATGAGCAATTGCTTCGACTTCTGCGGATCGTACGTGGGGCACGCGATTCCGGCCGGGGTGGCATAGGTGCTCTTCGGCACGATCCCCGAACACGCGGGCTCGTACCAGTTGTTGAATACCGTGTTGACCAGGGTCTGCCGGTCGACGCTCAGCGAGAGCGCCTCGCGGATCTTCGCGTTCTTCGCCAGCGGGGTATCGATCGGCTTGGCCGGCTTGCCGACGCCGTCGACGTTGCCGATATTGAGGTAGATGCCCTGGAAACCGAGCGATCCCGATTGCAGCAGGCGCAGATCCGGGTTCTTGGCCAGCGCGTCGACGTCCTGCGGGGAGATGGTGTCGGCGACCTGGATGTCACCGGAGCGCAGGTTCGACGCGCGAATATTGGCGTCGATCATGATGCGGTAGGTGACCGTGTCGAGGTGCACCTTCTTCGCGTCGTAGTACAGCGGATCGCGTTCGACGATGATCGAGGTCTGCGGAATGCGCTTGACGAACTTGAACGGTCCGACGCACACCGGGTGATCGGCGAAGTTCTTGCCCTCGTCCTTCGCGAGTTCGACCGGGGACATGATCATTCCGGCGCGGTCGGCGAGCGCGGCGGTGATCGGCGCGAAGGGCTTTTTGTAGCGAATCACAACGTGCGTCGGATCGGCGGTCTCGATCGAAGCGACCGGACCCATTTCGCTGGTCCGCTGCGAGGTTTTCATGCTGAAGTGCCGCTGGAGGCTGGTCTGCACGGCGGCCGCGTCGAACGGGGCGCCGTCGGCGAACTTGATTCCGGTACGCACCGGGATGGTGACGGTCAGGCCGTCCTCGGAGACGGTAGGCATCGCAGTAGCCAACTGCGGCACCAGATTTCCGGACGCGTCGTTGTCATAGAGCTTCTCGCAGATCGAGTTCATGACGTAACGCGTGTAGAGGGAGCTGGAGGTGGTCGGGTCGAGCTTGTCCGGTTCGGAGGAAAGGCCCATCACCAGGTCGCCGCCCTCACGTACCGGCTGCGATCCCACGGGTGTGCCGTAATCATCTGTGTGCGTTGCGGTCCCAGCGGGGTGCTGTACCGGTGCGCAGGAAGCGATGGCGACGGCGGTGACGCCGAGCACCAGCATCCGTGTGAAGCGAGCGAGCATGCGCTACAAGATACTTCAACGTTTCGCACTTTTCTCGCCGGGTATTCCTTTTCGTAGAATGTTCTTGCGCACGACATCACGCGAATCGGCGAGAACTTCCAAATGACACGACAAATAGCGGTCCGGCGTAACCGGACCGCTATTCTCCATTTCAGTCGTTCAGTTATCGTCCCGCGGCGTAGCCCTGCATGCCCCGTGGATTGGCTCCAGCTGAAAGTACACCGTTCTCCCGGTCCCGAGCCACCGCGCACAAGCGGCCTTCCGACCACGGCGGGCCCACGGTCACGCTGTGTCCGCGTCGCTCCAGGTCGGCGATCACCTCGGTGCCGATGCGCGACTCCACGATCACCGCACCCGGGCTCATCGCCCGCGGATAGAACGAGCCGGGGAAACTTTCCTGATGCCAGTTCGGGGCATCGATGGCGCCTTGCAGATCGAGTCCGCCCCGCACTTTCTCGCGCAGCGCGACCGCAAGGAAGAAATGCAGGCTCCACTGATCCTGTTGATCGCCGCCCGGCGTACCGAATGCCATCACCGCCTCACCGTCGCGCAGCGCCAGCGACGGGCTGAGCGTGGTGCGCGGGCGGCGGCCCGGCGCGAGCGAGTTGGGCAGTCCCGGCTCCAGCCAGGACATCTGTAGTCGGGTGCCGAGCGGGAAGCCGAGCTCGGGGACCACCGGATTCGATTGCAGCCAGCCACCACTGGGCGTCGCCGCGATCATGTTGCCCCAGCGATCGACGATATCGAGCTGGCAGGTGTCGCCGCGGGTGGCACCGGAGGTGGCCACCGTCGGCTCGCCCGCGCCCACCGCGGCATCAACGGCCCCAACGGAATTGGTCTGTACGTAGCCGCTCAGCCGCGGCCGCTGGCCGTCCGGGCTGCCGGGGCGCAGTTCGTAGGAGGCCTGCGGTCCGATCAGCGCGCTGCGCTGCGCGTTGTACCAGGGGGAAAGCAGGGTCGACAGCGAGACCTGGGTGCTGTCGCCGTACCACGCCTCCCGGTCGGCCATCGCGAGCTTCGAGCCCTCGATCAGCGTGTGGTAGTACTCCGGCGTGCCGTATTCCAGCCGCTCCGGCAGCAGCGCGAGTTGTTGCAGCAGGACCGGCCCCTGGCTCCACAGGCCAGGCTTCGCGACGGTCCAGCCGTTCCACGTGTAGGTGACCGGATTCTCGTACGTCGCACTGAAATTCGCGAGATCGTCACCGGTCAGCCAGCCGACGTGACGTTCGCCGGAGGTGTCCATGGTCGGGCGCGCGGCGGCGGCGGCCAGCGCGTCGGCGATGAACCCCGCACGCCAGATCCGCCGCGCGGCCTCGATCTGCCCGTCCCGGTCGGAGCTCGCGGCCTCGGCCTCGGCGATCAACCTGCGCCAGGTCGCGGCGAGCACCGGATTGCGCAGCAATGCGCCTGCGGCAGGGGCCTTTCCGTCCTTCAGGTACAGCTCGGCGGAGGTGGTCCATTCGTTCTCGAACAGCTCGGCGACCGTCTCGACGGTCTCGCCGACCCGCTCCACCGCAGGGTGGCCGCGCTCGGCGTTGCCGATCGCGTAGGACAGCACCTCGGACAGCCGCTTCGTGCCGTGGTCGCGCAGCAGCACCATCCAGGCGTCGAACGCGCCGGGGACCGCGGCGGCGAGCGGACCGGTGCCGGGCACCAGGTCCAGGCCGAGCGCGTTGTAGCGGGCGATGGTGGCGCCGGCCGGGGCGGGCCCCTGGCCGCACAGCACGCGCGGCGGCAGGCCCGCGGGTGCGAGAATGATCGGCACCTCGCCGGCCGGGCCGTTCAGATGCGGCTCGACCACGTGCAACACGAACCCCGCGGCGACCGCCGCGTCGAACGCGTTACCGTCGTTCTCGAGCACCGCCATCGCGGCGGCCGAGGCGAGCCAGTGGGTTGACGACACCATCCCGAAGGTGCCCTGCAAGGTAGGACGCGTGGTGAACACCTGCCGAGTATCGCCTTAGAGCGGTACGTACGTCCAAGACATCTATGGCACCAAACCGATAGCCTATGGTTATGGAACGCAGGCAGCTCGAGTACTTCGTCGCCATCGTCGAGCACGGCGGGTTCACCCATGCCGCGCGGGCGTTGCGGGTAGCCCAGCCGTCGCTGTCGCGGGCGATCGGCAAGCTGGAGCGCGAGCTCGGGGTGGCGCTGTTTCACCGGGTCGGGCGCAACGCGGTGCTCAGCAACGCGGGCGAGTTCATGGCCGACCGGGCGCGGCAGGTGCTGCGGGATCTGGACGCGCTGCGGGCGGCCGCGCAGGCGGTCGGCGAGGGCGTGGTCGGGCGGGTGGATGTGGCGGCCACCTCATCCTCCACGCTGGAGCCGGTGATCAGCACCATCGCCGAACTGCGCGAGCATCACCCGGGGCTGACGGTCGGCACCTGGTCGGCACTGTCCGCCGCCGAGGTGGTCGCCATGGTGTTGCGCGGGCGCTGCGAGGCCGGGGTTTGCGGTAGCGCGGAACGCCCCGCGGGGCGCGGTCTGGTGGCCCATCACCTGCGCGACGAACAGTTCCTGCTCGTCGCTCCCCCGGGCACGAAGATCGGCACCGATGGCACAGTCACGCCAGAAGACCTGCGCGGCATGAGCTTTGTCATCACCCAGCCGGCCACCGCGGTCCGGGCGCGCTTCGACCGGCTCGCCGCCACCGTCGGCGATCTGCACATCGCGGCCGAGGTCGGCGACCGCAGCGTGGTGCTGCCGATGGTGCTGCGCGGCATCGGCTCCGGGCTGATGCCGGACGGCTGGCACGACCTGGCCCTGCGCGCGGGGGCCGAGGTCTATCGGTTCGATCCGCCGGAGAAGCTGCCGCAGTGGCTGGTGCACCGCGGCGGCCCGTTGACCGCCGCGGCGCAGGCGTTCGTCGCCACCACGCTCGCCCAGGCCGAACGGGCGCGCGCGGCACGGTGACCCGCTAGCCCGAGTTGCGCAGCGCGGTGGCCAGGCCGTTCATGGTCAGCAGGATGCCGCGCTTCACCAGCTCCGAATCGTCGCCCGCGCGCAGCCTGCGCAGCAGCTCCACCTGCATCTGGTTCAGCGGCTCCAGGTACGGGAAGCGGTTGTGGATCGACTCGGCCAGCGACGGGTTGTCGGCGAGCAGGTGATCGTTGCCGGTGATCGCGGCGTGCATCCGGATGGTCCTGGCGTGCTCGTCGCGGATCATGCCGAAGATCTGCTCGCGCAGCGCCACGTCCTCGACCAGCTCGGCGTAGCGAGCGGCGATGTCGAGGTCGCTCTTGGCCATCACCTGCGCCAGGTTCGACAGCACGGTGCGCAGGAACGGCCAGCGCCGATACAGGTCGGTCAGCGTCGCGAGGCGTTCGGGATCGCCGCCGATCCATTCCTCCAGCGCCGTGCCGGTGCCGTACCAGCCGGGCAGCATCACCCTGGCCTGGCTCCAGGACATCACCCACGGGATGGCGCGCAGGTCCGAGACCGAGTTGGTCGGCTTGCGCGAGGCGGGCCTGCTGCCGATGTTCAGGTCGCCGACCTCGGCCACCGGGGTGGACTGGCGGAAATACTCGACGAATCCCGGTGTTTCGTGCACCAGGCGGGCGTAGGCGGCGCGGGCCCGGTCGGCGAGTTCGTCCATGAGTTCGTAGGACGGTTCCGCGTCCGCGCCGAGACCCTCCACGTCGAGCAGCGTGGACTCCAGGGTGCCCGCGATGAGGGATTCCAGGTTGCGATGCGCCGCACCGGGTTCGGCGTACTTGGCGGCGATCACCTCGCCCTGCTCGGTCAGCCGCAGCGAGCCGCGCACGGCGCCGGCCGGCTGGGCGAGAATGGCGTCGTAGCTGCGGCCGCCGCCACGACCGACGGTGCCGCCGCGACCGTGGAAGAGCCGCAACCGGATGCCGGCCTTGCGGGCCACCTCGACCAGGTCGAGTTCGGCCCGGTACAGCGCCCAGTTGGCCGCGAGGTAGCCGCCGTCCTTGTTGGAGTCGGAGTATCCGAGCATGACCTCCTGCCGCATCCCGCGCGCGGCGACCAGGTCGCGGTACACCGGAACATCCAGTGCGGCAGCCAAGGTCGCCGCTCCGGCGCCGAGGTCCTCGATGGTCTCGAACAGCGGGACGATGCCCACCGAGCAGTGCGGCGGACCATCCGGCTCGCCGGGATCGAGCAGGCCGCCCTCCTTCAGCAGCAGCGCCGCCTCCAGCATGTCGCTGACCGAGGTGCACATGCTGATGATGTAGTTGGGCACCGCTTCGATGCCGAACGTGTCGACGACATCGCGTGCGGCGCAGACGATATCGACCTCCTTGCGGGCCAGTTCGCTCAGCCTGGCGTGCGGCCCGAGCAGCGGGCGACGGGTGCGCAGTTCCTCGGCGAGCAGCGCAACGCGCTCCGGCTCGGACAGGTTCGCGTAGTCCGGATGCACTCCCGCCCAGGCGAACAGCTCCGCGACGACCTGCTCGTGCACCTCCGAGTTCTGCCGCATGTCCAGGCCCTGGAGGTGGAAGCCGAAGGTCTCGATGGCGTGGCGCAGCGCGGCGAGCCGGTCATCGGCGAGCAGGTCGTCGCCGCTGCGGCGCAGGGAGGCGTCCACCGCGTCGAGGTCGTCGAGCACGGCCTGCGGGGTCGGGTACGGTTCCGCGCCGAGCTCGAGTCCGTCCGGCGGGATCTCACCGAGGGCGCGCCGCGCGGTCGCGGTCAGCCTGCCTCGAATGGTGTGCAGCGCACGGCGATACGGCTCGTCGGCATGGGTGGCGGGATCGGGGTATCCGGCCTCGGCCAGGGCGGCCACCTCGGGTGTCACCTGAACGAGCCGCGCCGAGAGGGCCAGCGCCTTCTCCAGCTCCACCAGTTCGCGCAGGTAGCGGGAGAAGGCGACCGTCGCCGCCTGGTGTCCGGCCTGGCGCACGACATCCGCGGTGACGTAGGGATTTCCGTCGCGGTCGCCGCCGATCCAGGAGCCGGGGCGCAGGATCGGCCGGGGCAGCAGTTCGGCACCGGGCCAGCGCGAGCGCAGCGCCGCGCGCACCTCGGCGTTGATCGCCGGGATCACGTCGAACAGGGTGATGTCGTAGTAGCGCAGGCCGACCGAGATCTCGTCCTGGATCCGCAAGCGCTGCAACCGGATCAGCGCGGTGCGCCACAGGCTGAGCACCTGCCTGCGGATCTGCTGCTCGAATTCGGCTCGCTCGCGGTCGGTTTCGGTGTAGCGCTGACGCAGCCGCATCAGTTCGGTGATCCGGGTCTGGCTGTCGAAGACCGTGCGGCGGCGAGTTTCCGTGGGGTGCGCGGTGATCACCGGCGAGACCAGCGCGTCGGCCAGCAGGTCGGCGACCTCGGCGCCGTCCAGCGCCGCCGCGTCGAGCTTGCGATAGGTGGCGGCCAGCGACGAATCCTGCGGCGGCTCACCGGCCGCCTCGTGCGCCTTGCGCCGGCGATCACGCTGGATGTCCTCGGCCAGGTTGGCCAGCAGCACGAAATAGCTGAACGCACGGATCAGCGGCAGTGCCACCGCGATGTCGACCCCGTCGAGCATCTCGGCCACGGCGCTGCGCTCCACCTCGGCCCGGCGCACCCGGAAGGCCTCGATGCGCACCCGCTCGATGAGGTCGAATACCTCGGGACCCTCGTGGTCGCGGATGGCGTCGCCGAGTACCCCGCCGAGAAACCGGATGTCGTCGCGTAGCGGCCGGATGGCGTCGTCGTGTTGCGTCTCGCTCGTCGATTCACCCATGATCAGACAGTATTGCCGTCCGGTCCCCGTTGGTATGCGACGCCGCCCACACCGTGTCGCCGCGGGCCGTCCAACGGCATCGCAGCACACGGGAGGACGACCATGGCCGAGAACACCCCCGACAGTCCCGCCGCGCTCAGCCTCAGCGGCCGGTTCGCGCATTTCGGCACCACCAGGCTGAACGCGATCAGCCGCTGGCAGAGCCGGCTGCACAACGCGGTGTATCAACGTTTCGACGGCACGGTGCTCGGAAAGTTCATGGGCCGCCCGGTATTCCAGCTGACCGTGCCCGGACGCAAGACCGGCGAGCCGCGCCCGGTGATCCTGATGCTGGTCCGCGACGGCGACGATCTGCTGGTCACCGGGTCCTACGGCGGCAACCCGAAACCGCCGGCCTGGTGGGGCAATCTGGTCGCCGCGGGCGGCGGGCAGGCCCGGGTCGGCCGGGAGAGCTGGGCGGTGACCGCGCGGGTGATCACCGATCCGGCCGAGCACGCCGGGTACTGGCGCAAGCTGGTGGCCCAGTACCCGGATTTCGCGACCTACCAGGCGCTCACCTCGCGCAAGCTGCCCATCGCGGTGCTCAGCCGCGCCAGTTGACCCCGGGGAAGCCCAGGGGGTCAACGGGTTTCGGCTGACTCAGCCGAGAACCTCGGAGAACCGGAGGTGGTTGCCCCACGGATCGCGGAAGCCGCAGTCGCGCATGCCGTACGGCTGGCTGATCGGTTCCTGGGTGACCTCGACGCCGGCGTCGCGCAGCCGGGCGAAGGTGTCGTCGGCCGACTGGACGGTGAAGATCAACGTGCCCGCCGCGCCGTTGTTCAGCCGCGCCTGCGCCGCCTCGCGCGCCGCCGCGTCCGGGTTCATCTCCGGCACCTCGAGAATGAATTCGAGGCCGGGCTGGCCGACCGGTCCGACGGTCAGCCAGCGCCCGCCGGGAAACGGCATGTCCTGACGGACCTCGAGGCCAAGCACGTCGCGATAGAACTCGAGCGCCCGATCCTGATCGCCGACGAGCATGGCGACGTGGGTGAGTGCGAGATCTTTGCCGTTGCTCATTGTTGGTTCTCCTTAAGTAGGCATGGCATCACTACTGACGGCGGGGGTGCGGCGAAATCATCGGCCGCTAGCGTTTCGGCCAGTACCAGGGCGGTTGATCGAGCCTGCCCTGGCCCGCGATGGTCGTCGCGCCGTTGTCCTTGACCAGCTCGACGGTGTGCAGCTCCGGCGCGCTCGCGGTCAGCGCGGTGACCAGCGGCCGCGCGTGCGTGACGACCACCACCTGGGTGTCCGCCGCGACGGTGGCGATGAGTTCGGCCAGCGGGGCGAGCAGTTCGGGGTGCAGGCTGGTCTCCGGCTCGTTGAGGACCAGGAGTTCGGGTGGGCGCGGGGTCAGGAGGGCGGCGACCAGGAGCAGGTAGCGCAGGGTGCCGTCGGAGAGTTCGGCGCCGCCGAGCGGGCGGATCAGGCCGCGCTGATAGAGCGCGAGCTCGAATCTGCCGTCGCGGTCGACGATCTCGACCTCGCTGCCGGGGAACGCGCGGTCGATCGCCTGGGTGAGGATGTGCGCGTCGCCGATCTCGCGGATGGTTTGCAGGGCCGCGGCGAGGTCGGCGCCGTCGTGGCCGAGCACCGTCGTGCGGGTGCCGATCTGCGGTGATCGGGCGGGCGCGTCGGCATCGGTGCGCAGGTGGTCGTAGAACCGCCAGGATCGGATGCGTTCGCGCAGCACCAGCAGATCCGGCGCGCTCTGCGGATCGGCCAGCTCGCTGAGCATGCTGTCGAACGGTCGCAGTGCGTGCGGCACCATCGCCCAGCCGCCGTCGTCGTCGCGTAGTCGCACGACCGGACCGCCGCGGTCGGCCAGCAGGGTGGCGGGGCGCAGCACCGGTCCGGCCCAGACCGCCTCGGCCTTGATCACCGGATCGAGGTTGAACATCGAGGTCGCATCGGGCACCGGCATGCCCAGCTCGGCGGCGTACCCGAAGTCTTCCCCGGCGAACCCGACCCGCACGCCCGCCGAATCGCCGGTGGACATTCCGCTGCCACCCGGACCCGCCCACAGGGTGGAGGCCACTCCCCCTTCCCGCGCCAGCGCGGCGATCGCCCCGTTGCGGGAGAAGTCGGCCAGCAGCCGCAGCGTCCGGTACAGACTGGATTTGCCGCTGCCATTCGCCCCGGTCACCACATTGAGCCGGCCCAACGGCATGATCACCTGCCGCAACGACCGGTAGTTCTCGACAGCCAGGGTCCGCAACATGACCCCAGGCTAACGATCCGCTACGACAGCGATCACAGCTCGCGGATCACCCGCGCCGGATTGCCCGCGGCGAACACCTTCGGCGGCAGATCCCTGGTGACCACGCTGCCCGCGCCCACCACGGTGTCGTCCCCGACCGTCACCCCCGGGCACACGATCACCCCGCCGCCGAACCACACGTTGTTCCCGATCCGGATCGGCGCGGCCGTCTCCCAGCGCTGCCTGCGCAATTCGTGGTCTTCCATCGGATGCAACGCGGTCAGCAACTGACACCGCGGCCCGATCGACACGTCGTCGCCGATGCTGATCGGCGCGCAATCCAGCAGGATCGCATCGAAATTCAGGAAACTGTTCGTGCCGATCTCGATCAGGTACCCGTAGTCGCACTGGAATCGCGGCCTGATCCAGGACCCCTCGCCGAACTTCCCCAGCAGCGCCCGCAGCGTCGCCTCCCGCCCCGCCCGGTCCCCGGCCTCGCTGCGATTGAACTCGTCGCACAACCGCTGCGCGCGTTCCCGCTCCGCCTTCAGCTCGGGATCGTTGTCCCGGTACAACTCCCCGCGGAGCATCCGCTCCTTCTGCTCGCCCACCCCCGCCACCTTAGACGCCGAACGGGACACAACCCGGCCCCGCTTTTCGACGGCCGCCGTGGTCGTGTCCCGTTCCAGGAGAACGTCAGGCAGGCAGTCCCTGCACCGATAGTCGGTGGAACAGGACCTGCTCCAGGAGGGCGACGAGCACGTCTTTGACCGACTCACGGTTGCGCGCATCGCATTCCAGGACCGGGATCCAGTCGTCGAGCTCCAGCGCCTCGCGCACCTCGCCGAGGTCGAAGTGCACGCCGTTGTCGAAGCGGTTGACTACCACCACGAACGGCGTCTGCTTCTCCTCGAAGTAGTCCAGCACCGGGTAGCAGTCGCCGATCCGGCTGGTGTCCACCATGATCACCGCGCCGAGCGCGCCGTCCACCAGGTCGTCCCAGAGGAAGACGAAGCGGTCCTGGCCGGGCGTGCCGAACAGGTACAGAATCAGCGAGCGGTCCAACGTGATTCGGCCGAAATCGAGCGCGACCGTGGTCTGCGTCTTGTCCGCGCGCCGGCCCGGGTCGTCGATGCCGACCGACACCTCGGTCATCGCGGCCTCGGTGACCAGCGGTTCGATCTCGGAGATCGCGCCGATGAAGGTGGTCTTGCCGACACCGAATCCGCCGCTGATCACGATCTTCACCGACGACGGCATCGTCGGCGGTGGCGGCGCAGTGTTCATGTCAGAGTGCCCGTACAAGGTCCCTGATCCTCTCGATGGCAGCGGTGGACAGTTGATCGGCCTCGCGCACGGTCGCATACCCACCGGCGACGAGATCGCTCACGACGACCTTCGCTACACCGACCGGAACGCGCAGCGCGGTACCGATTTCGGCGATGGAATGGGGCTGCTGGCACAACTGCACCACGGTGCGCTGTTCGAATTGCAGCGGCGCGGACAGCGCCGACGGCGGCGCCTGCACCAGGGTCTCGATGCGCAAACCGTCCATCAACGGCGTAGTGCGCCCCGCGGTGACGACAAAGGGACGCACAAACTGTTCATCACTGTCGACAAGTTCTTCGGCCGGCGGTTCTTGCTGGCCTGGGCGGTCCGGATCGAACCACCCGAACATCTGGTTCATCGGGATCATCCGCGGGTCCGGCAGCCTCGGCCGGTCAGGATCTCTCATCTTCGCAACGTCTCTCGCAACTCGGATATCAACGCCGGGTCAAGGAGCGACCCGGCGCGTTCGGCCAGCACGGCCATTTCGTAGCCGACAAGGCCGACATCGCAGCTGCCGTCGGCGATGACGCCGAGGCAGCTGCCGTCACCCATGGCCGAGACGAGCAGGAAGCCCCGCTTCATCTCGATCATGATCAGTTTGAGTCCGTCGAAGGAGTAACTGCGTGACGCGCTCTTGGCGAGGCTGGCCAGCCCCGAGACCATCGCCGAGAGGCGGTCCGCCGAGGTGCGGTCCAGTCCGTCCGACATGGCGATGAGCAGACCGTCCGAGGAGACCGCGACGGTGTCGCGGACACCGTCGGTCTCCCGGACGAAGTTCGCGAGCATCCAGTTGAACGTGTGCGGGTCGGCGCTCGGCAAGTGAGTGGTCACCGGTTCTCCTCTGCGATGGTCTGAGCCTGATCGTCGGCGCGGGTGTCGTGGTCGCGGGCACCGACATACGGACGGGTGGTCGACGGCGGCGGCGGGGCGCCGCGCTCGTGTCCGGCCCGGAACGACGAAAGCATGCTACGGGTTTCCTCCGGCGAGCGTTCCGGAATCGGCGCCCGATCCGGACGTTCGGTGGCACCGTTGGCGTCGCGCCGCGGATCCGCGCCCGGCGCGGTGCCCGCGGTACGAGACTTCTTGTTGCGCTTGACAAGTCCGTTGCGCGTGGTGCGCTGGCCGGAGTTCCCGGTGGCCGATCCGTTGCCGCTGTACAGGCTTTCGGCGACACCGTAGTGCCCGTCCGGCGAATCGGGCAGTCGCCAGGTTCCGGTGTCGGTCAGGTTGCCCGACTGCGCCGGAGCCGCCGGTGGCGGCGTGGAAACCGTTGGCGGGGACACGAATTGGGAGTACGCGGAGGGCGCGGGTGCGCTCGGAGCGGCATGCTGCGGACCGTTGTACTGGTCCTCGCGCGGTACCGCACGCTGCGCCGCGGTCCACGGTCCCTCGGCCCGGCGTTCCGCGCCGTTCTGCTCGCTCGACGAGAGGGCAGGCGCCGCGTGGGCGGGACCGCGCGGGCTCGGCGGGATCGGTTCGGGCGCGGTGTTGCCGCGGAGCACGGCCGGAGAGTTCATGGCGCCGTTGGCATCCGGCGCCTGCTCCAGTTCGGGCACGCTGCTCGACTCCGAATCGGCGCCCCATGACCGTTCCAGCCCGGTGCCGGAGATCTTCGCCTGCACCGCGGCCGGGCGTCGATCTTGTTCCTGGACAAGAATTTCCAGCGGCAGCGACATCCGGGCAACGATGCCGCTGACCGGCGAGACATTGAGCTCGACGTCGATGCCGAGCCGCTCGGCCAGCCGACCGACCACGTAGTGGCCGAGGTAGCGGGTCGGCGCGACGATGAAGTCCTGCTCGCCGCGCAGCCTGGCGTTGGACTGGGCCAGCTGGTCCATCGGCATGCCGACACCGTGGTCGACCACGGCAAGCAGGTACCCGTGCGGCACCCGGCGGCCGTAGATCTCGACCTCGAGATCCGGTGGGGAGAAGGCGAGTCCGTTCTCGATCAGCTCGGCCAGCATGTGCGCCAGCTCGCTGACCACCGCGCCGGTGATCATCACGTCGTCCACCCGGCGCAGCACCACCCGGCGGTAATCGTCGACCTCGGACAGGCCAGCCCGGATGACGTCGCTCAGCGCGATCGGCTGCGCCCAGCGGCGCGGGCTCGCCTCGCCGACGAGCACCAGCAGGCTTTCGGCGTTGCGGCGCATGCGGGTGGCCAGGTGGTCGAGCTCGAACAGGTTGGACAGACCCTTGGGATCGAGTTCCTCGCGTTCGAACTCGCTGATCAGGCCGAGCTGGCGGCGCACCAGGTTCTGGTTGCGCCGGGCCAGGTTGGCCATCGACTCCGTGGTGTTGCGGCGCACCAGCGCCTGCTGCGAGGCCAGCTCGAAGGCGGTGGTCTGCACGCGGTTGAGCGCGCCTGCCAGAGCGGCGATTTCGGTACTCGCACCCGCGGGCGCCAGCACCGGCATCGGCGCCTCCGGCCTGCTGTCGTCGGCCCGCGACCAGGCCTCGATGACCTGGGGTAGTCGGCGCGAGGCCACGTCGTCGGCCTCGCCGGCCAGCGCGGCCAGCGGCCGCACGATGGCCCGCACCGAGGTGATCACCAGCGCGATCATCGCGGCGATGGCGATGGCCGCGGCGACGAGGAAGCCGATCAGCTTGGTGGCCGCGGCGGCGCGCAGGCTGTCCGCGCGGGCCTGCACGTCGTCGCCGACGGCCTGCTGCACGGCGCGCTGCTCGTCGAGGACGCTGGACATCTGCGTCCACCAGGTCATCGGGTCGACCTCGCGGACCAGCGGCCCATCGCTGGAGGCGATCGCGATGCTCTCGGATTGGTCTGCCTTGGTGGCGTTCTCGCTCAGCATCGCCGCGTCCAGCTTGGACTGCTGGCTCTTGGTCGCGTAGCGGGAGAACGCGGTGAAGCCCGCGAGCTTGGTCGAGCGGATCTCCATGAACTGCACGTACTCGCCGCCGTTGAACCGGCCCGCGGTGAACACGCCGTTGAGGAAGCCTCGCTCCTTGTCGACCTCCTCCTTGGCCGCGCCGAGCGCGTACAGCGCCTGCAGACCGCGCTGGATCTGCGGGTCGCGGGCCTGGTCGAGGCCGAGCGCGAGGCGGTTCAGCGCGGTGACCGCGTCGGTGTAGAACTGGAACACCACCTGGCGGCTGACCCGGCGCGAGTCGATCTGCGTGCGCGTGTTCGCCAGCAGGTTCAGCTGGCTGAGCGCCGCCCGAACCTGGTCCGCGCCAGGGGCATCCCCGGCCGCGGCGCTGGTCAGCGAGCCGAGCGCGACGTCGACCTTGCCGCGCTGATCGAGCAGCGGCTGCTGCAGGCGGTTGTCGCCGCCGAGCAGGCCGTTGCTCAGACCGAGCTCACGCTGGATCTGGTTGGTGAGGTCTTGCACGTTCAGCGCCAGCGAGACGGCCTTCACCGTGTCGTTGGACTCGCGGTAGTCCGAGAGTTCGCGGTAGACAGTCACTCCCAGCAAGGCCAGCACCAGAATCAGCGCGAGCGCCAGAATTCGGGTCAGCTGACCGCCGATGGTGCGCGGCCGCGCGATGGCCGCAATTCTCCCGCTTGGCAACGCGGAGGGAACCGCAATAGTGAGATCCGGTGTGTCCCCGGGCTTTGGTTGCCGTAGACGTGAACGCACCAACCTGCTACTCCTCCGAAAAGCCGGCCGTGACAGCTCCACGACGAGCGCACGGAAAGTCTCCGAGCAAAATCCCATATGCCCGGTCCGGCGTCAACTCGAGAACCCCGAATAGGGAACTTTGTTCATACTTTTCAACCCACGCTGCAACCCGGTGCCACCCACTGTCCGGTTCGGGACAGAAAGGTCGTACAACGTTGAAGCAGAACTTAATAGCCCGACCTGGCCGGCCGGGTCATCAGGAGATCAGTCGGCATCCGGGCGCCGGCCCGAAATGCCTACGGATCGTAGCCGAGTCGCGGTCGTTCACGCACCTCGTGCGCGCGACCGCGCCCGCGCCGCCGCGCGCAGTGACCTGCGCACAGTCGGCAACCGCTCAGCTAGCGAAGGGTGGGGGGTTACGCGCCGCCGAGAATGGCGAGTACCTTCTCCGAGGTGTAGAACGGCTCGAGCCGCTCCCGAATCAACGTGGACAGCACGCCGTTTCGCTTGGCCCCCTCGATGACCGCGGGGCCGTAGCGCAAGATTTCGGTGCTGATGTCGGCGGCGGACAGTCCCAGCTCCGGCAACATGGCCGCCAGGGTGTAATCGCCGTACTTGGTGAAGAACACCTCGACACATTCGTCGACGAGCAGCCCGAAGTATTCCTTCTCCCGTGTGGTGACCGCGATTTCGTAGCAGATCAGCACCAGCTCGTTCAGGTCCTTCTGCGACAGATAATCGCGCAGGCCGCTGACCGGTTCGTCGGCGTGCAGATCCCAGAATTCCATGGCGGCGTCGTGGACCGGTGCGTCCCGCAGCATTTCGCGGATCGCGTTGTTGGTCCGCTTGAGCGCGAACACCGCACCCTTGCCTGCCATGTCGCCGATGAAGGTGCTCTCCGTCGCCTTCTTCGCGGTCTTGGCCGCGGACTGGCCCATGGAGATCAGCGAGGAGACGCCGGGGATCTTGCCGGCGATCTGCTTGTTCGCCTCCATGAAGTCGGAGATCAGCTTGTCCACGAACTTCGACGCGACGGTGGCGACCAGCGGGCTCTCGGTGAGCCGGTCCAGGATGCGCTCCTGCGCCTGGTGCATGCCGAAGATCTTCTCCAGCAGCGCCTCGACCGGTTCGCGGTCGACCACCTGGCCGAGGGTGTAGTCGTTATTGGCGGCGATGTTGTCGTAGATCGAATCGGCGAAAACCCCGACCATGTCGGCGATCACCGGGCTGCCGCCGATCAGATCGATGATGGTCGCGACGGTCTGCTTGGCCTGATCGACCTCGACGATGTCCCGGAAGATCAGCGTATCCGCGACGCCGAGCACCGAATCGACATCGCGGGCAACAACTTCCGCGAAGCGTTCGCCGGTGACCTCGGCGAGCAGGAATTCCACCTGGGCATCGAGTAGCCGTTCGGCGATCTCGCGCGGCTCCGTCATCGTGTTCCACCCATCACAGTCGTAGTCCGGTGCGCTCAGCGCGCTCGCGAGCACGGATGCGCGAGGCCGCCCGGCCAGATTACCGTCCGTGTGTTTCGGTATCGTTGCCGCGCAACGACTTCCGAATCTGGTCCAGGCGTTCACGCGCTGCCCGCTCGCGCGCGTCCCATTGCTCGTCGACGCTGCGGCCCGCCGGGGTCTGCTGATCCAGCTCGCCCATGCCCTGCGCGGTGCCGAAGCGCTGCTCGACCTTATCGCGAACTGACCCCCAAGTAGGGACACCGGAGGGCGAATATCCGCCTGTCTCAGTCGGCGCCGGGATACCGGTCGGCGGTACCGGTACCGCGGGTACCGCAGAACCGCCTCCGACCTGGCCGGATACATCGTGCAGCGGCGGCGCGTCATGCACCGGCGCGAGCGGCGTGGCAGGAGTCACACCGCCGATGGTTGTCGCATCACCGGTTTCCAGCAGCCCGAGCAGGGCGGCGTGCACGACCTCGAAGCCTGGCCGTTCCGCGGTGGCGACCAGCAGCACGCCGGCCAGCTCGCGGTCGGACAGTGCGGCCAAACGGGCCGCGATCTCGCTGTTTTCCGTCATAGCACCAGGCTACGCAGGCGCGGACCTCACGCCAGGACGATGGCGCCTGCCCAGTCACGCACCAGCTCGAACCAGGTGGAGCCGCCCACCATGAGCAGATCGTTGTGGCCCGCCCCCGGGAAGACCTTCAGTTTCTTCGGTTCGCGGGCGGCGGCGTAGAGGCGTTCGGCGTGCCGCAAGGGGAGGAGCTCGTCCTGGTCGCCGTGCATGATCAGGACCGGCACGCGCAGGGAGCGGATGCGTTTTTCGTTCGGGTACGCGTCGGGGACGAGCGGGCTCGGCAGGAAGGGGTAGACGGATCTGGCGGCATCGCGCAGGCCGGAAAAGGTGGACATCAGCATCAGCCCGGCGGGCGGATGCGCGAGCGCGAGTTCGGTCACGACTCCGCCGCCGAGCGACTTCCCAAGGTAGAGAACATGATTCGGATCGACGCCGGGTTGCTCGAGCAGCACCCGCCTGGCCGCCCGTGCGTCCAGGTAGGTGCCGTGCTCGGTGGGGCGGCCGGTGCTGCGCCCGTAGCCGCGGTAGTCGAACGCGAGCACGTCGAATCCCGCCTCGACCAGCAGCGCGAACAGGGCGATCCGATCGCCCACATTGCCCGCGTTGCCGTGCGCGAACAGGATGTGCCCGATCGACTTCGGCGCGGGCACCCACCAGCCGTGCAGCGTCTCGCCGTCGGCCGTGCTGATCGACAGATCGGTGTACCGCATGCCGAGCACGGCGGGCGTCTGCACGATCCGCCGATCGGGCAGGTAGGTCAGCGCGTTCAGGATCGGACTCGCCGGATGTCGCATGATGTCGTTCTTACCCCTCCCCCGGCACTTTTGGTCACTCGACCCGCATGACCTTCGGGTCCTGCGCGCCGGTGGCGTAGCTGGAACCCGCGCCGCCGATGATCCGTAGCAGCGTGTCGCGCAGGCGGGCGATCTCATCGGCGCCGACGATCTCGTCCAGGTGGCGGTCGAACCGCTCGACCACCCCGACGCCCGCGTCGACGACGGCCCAGCCACGCCTGGTCAGCCGGACCAGCCGGGCCCGGCGGTCGGCCGGGTCGATGAGCTGGAAGACCGGGGCGTGCGCCGCGCGGACATCGTCGAAACCGGCCGCGGGTGCCGCCGGATTGCTCGCGGTATTCACGCTGGCCATGGGGACGTCGCTGGGTTTCGCCGCGATGTCGGCATACGCGGTTCCGGTCCTCGCCGGCGGTGCCGCGCTGGTCGCGACGGCGAAGAAACCAGTGGTCGAGCGCATTTCGGCGACTGAACGGCGGGCGCTTCCCGAGCCGGCCTGAGCGATCTGCACGACCGTGCAGCTCTGCGACTCGCCGGAATCGGGCCGCTTCGGACGCCGCCGGAACGGGTATACAGGGCGGGGATTGTCAACCGACGAAAGGGAACGTCTTTTATGCGGACAACGATTCTCGCGACTGTGACTCTCGTGACGGCGCTCGCCGGCTTCACCGCCGCAGCCGGGCCCGCGGGCGCCGTGAGCGATGCGGACACCTGCGCGTCCGTCAGCGCGACGGCCAACGAGCTGACCACCGGAATCAATGCGTCCAAGGCGAACGGCGGCGGGTCCGCGGCAGAGGTGAAGGCGGCCTTCGGCAGCGCGGCAGGCAAGTTGGACGCGGCCGCGGCCAACGCCGACGAGGGCCCGGTGAAGACCGCCATCGCGGGCGCGGTGCCGTACATGAACAAGGCGGCCACGGCATCGGACGACCAGCTCGGCGCCGTGCTCCAGGACCAGGAATTGCAGAACGCCATGTCGGCCCTCGACCAGGCGTGCCGCACCAGCTAGCTCTCGTTCCATGAATCAGGCCCGGAAGCTTCGGCTTCCGGGCCTGATCGCGGATCGGGCTAACCGCGCAGGACCGCGCCGACCGCGTCGGCGGCCGCGGCGACCGCGGCGTCGCGGGCGGCGCTCGCCTCGTCCTCCGTCAGGGTGCGGTCGATGGCGCGGAAGCGCAGGGCGTAGGTGAGGGACTTGCGACCCTCGCCCGCCTGGGCGCCCTCGTAGACGTCGAACAGGGCGATGTCCTCGAGCAGTTCGCCGCCGCCGGCGCGCAGGGCTGATTCCACGGACGCCGCGGGGGTGGTCTTCTCGACGCTGACCGAGACGTCCTGCAACACCGCCGGGAACGGGGAAATCGTTGGGGCGGGCCGGGATTCGAGCAGCGGCAGGGCGTCGAGGTCGAGTTCGACGGCGCAGGTGCGCGGCGGCAGGCCGGAGCGTTCCAGCACGGCCGGGTGCAGTTCGCCCGCGTGGCCGACGACCTTTCCGTCGACGACCAGCTCGGCGCACCGGCCCGGATGCCACGGCAGGTACGCGGCCGGACGTCGCTCGATCGTGACGCCCGCCGCGTCCGCGATCGCGTCGGCGAGGGCGAACGCGTCGGCGGCCTCCGCCTGGCGACCCGGACCCCAGGGTCCCCGCGGTTCGCGGCGACCGGTGAGGACGGCTGCGACGTGCACCGGCTGCGCGGGCAGCGAGTCGAGCAGGTCGGCGATCTGCTCGTCGGTGGGACGGCGGTCCACCGGCAGCGCCTCGACCGGGTGCACGTTGTCACCGGGGAGCACCACCTGCGCGATGCCGTAGATGGTGAGGTCGCGCGCACCCCGCGAGATGTTGCGGGAAGCGACTTCCAGCAGCGCGGGCAGCAGCGTGGTGGCCAGCTCGGCGCGCTCGGCGTCGAGCGGGTTCAGCACCCGGGTGGTGGTCCGGCGCGGGTCGTCGGCGTCCAGCCCCCAGGTGTCGAAGACGCTGCCGGACATGAAGATCGACGCGGGCACCTCGACGGCCCCGGCCAGGGCCAGCGCCCGGCCGACCGCGCGGCGACGACGCTGGGTGGCGGTGAGGCCACGCCCGGCGGGCGCGGTGGGCAGCACGGACGGGATCTGCTCGAGCCCCTCCAGCCGCAGCACCTCTTCGACCAGGTCGGCGGGCTGGGCCAGGTCGGGCCGCCAGCTCGGCGGGGTGACCTCGAGCTGGCCGTGCCCGGTGGTCTCGTCCACGGCGACCTCGACGGTGCAGCCGATCTGGGCGAGGCGGCGGGCGGCGGTGCCGGTCGGGTAGGTGACGCCGGCGACGCGGTCGGCCAGGTCGATGTCCATCCGGATCGGCGGCGCGGGCGGCACCGGGACCCGGACGTCGGAGAGCGCGGGTTCGACTGTGCCACCGGCGATTTCGGCCAGCAGGGTGGCGGCGCGGTCGAGCGCGGCGACATTGATCTCCGGATCGACCACCCGCTCGTAGCGCTTGCCCGCCTCGGACACCAGCTTGTGCCTGCGCGAGGTGCGGTAGACCAGCAGCGGGTTCCAGGTGGCGGCTTCGAGCAGGATGTCCGTCGTTTCGGCGCCGACCTCGGTGGTCGCACCGCCCATCACACCGGCCAGCGAGATCACGCCGGAATCGTCGGCGATCACCACGTCCTCGGCGTCGAGGGTGCGCTCGACCTCGTCGAGGGTGCGCAGCGTCTCGCCCTGGTTCGCGGTGCGCACGACCAGGCCGCCGGACAGCTTCGCCGCGTCGAACGCGTGCAGCGGCTGGCCGAGTTCGAGCATCACGTAGTTGGTGACGTCGACGGCCGGCGAGATCGGGCGCACCCCGGACAGCAGCAGCCTGCGCTGTAACCACCAGGGGCTCACCGCGTTCGGGTCGATGCCGGTGACCCGGCGGGCCGCGAAGCGGGTGCACTTGGAGTCGGGTTCGAGGGTGATCGACCAGGCTTCGGGCTCGTCGTCCGGAAGCGTGCGCACGGCCGGGTCGGCGTAGTCGAGGTCGAAGCCGCAGGCGAGTTCGCGGGCCAGGCCGCGCACCGAGAAGCAGTAGCCGCGGTCCGGGGTGATGTTGAGCTCGATGACCGTGTCATCGAGGCCGAGCAGCTCGTTCGCGTCCGCGCCCGGCTCGGCGGTGCCCGGCTCGAGCACCAGGATGCCCGCGTGATCCTTGCCGATCCCGAGTTCGGCGACCGAGCAGATCATGCCGTTGGAGACGTGGCCGTAGGTCTTGCGCGAGGAGATCGCGAAGCCACCGGGCAGCACGCCGCCGGGCAGTACCACGACGACCAGGTCGCCGACGGCGAAGTTGGTTGCGCCGCAGACGATTTCCTGAAGATCGGGGTTACCCACGTCGACCTTGCAGAAGCGGATCGGCTTCTTGAACTCGGTCAGCTCGGTGATCTCGGCGACCCGGCCGACGACCAGCGGCTTGTCGATGTCACCGGTGATCCGCTCCAGCCGGTCGACCTCCTCGACCTCCAGACCCACACGGACGAACCCCGCGTCGAGTTCCTCCGGCGTCACCGACCAGTCGGGGTTGGTGCGCTGGATGATGTCGGTCAGCCAGGATTGCGCTACTCGCACTTGACGTTTCGCTCTCTCGATCGAAGGGTGGGGTCAGGACCGGATGCCGAAGGGCAGGGTGAAGCGCACGTCGCCCTCGACGATGTCGCGCATGTCCGGGATGCCGTTGCGGAACTGCAAGGTCCGCTCCAGGCCCATGCCGAACGCGAACCCGCTGTACACCTCGGGATCGATCCCGCTGGCGATCAGCACCTTCGGGTTCACCATGCCGCAGCCGCCCCACTCGACCCAGCCCGCGCCGCCCTTCTTGTCCGCGAACCACACGTCGACCTCGGCGGACGGCTCGGTGAACGGAAAGTAGTTGGGGCGCATGCGGGTTCGCGTCTCCGGGCCGAACAGTGCCCGGGCGAACGCGTCCAGCGTGCCGCGCAGGTGCGCCATGGTCAGGCCCTTGTCCACGGCCAGGCCCTCGACCTGGGAGAACACCGGGGTGTGCGTGGCGTCGAGCTCGTCGGTGCGAAAGGTGCGCCCGGGGCACACGACGTAGATCGGCAGGTCGCGTTCCAGCAGCGAGCGCACCTGCACCGGGGAGGTGTGCGTGCGCAGCACCTGGCGCGAGCCCTCGGGCGCGATGTGGAAGGTGTCCTGCATGGTGCGGGCCGGGTGGTCGGGCAGGAAGTTGAGCGCGTCGAAGTTGAAGTGCTCGGTCTCCACCTCGGGGCCCTCGGCCACCTCCCAGCCCATCGCGACGAACACGTCGGCGACCTGCTCGGAGATGACGGTGATCGGATGCCGGGCGCCGAACGGGTGCCTGCGCGCGGGCAACGTCACGTCGATCGCCTCGGCGACGAGCACGGCCGCGTCCCGCTCGGCGAGCAACGCCGCGCGCCGTGCCTCGAATGCCTCCGACACTCGCCCTCGGGCGACATTGACCCGCTTGCCCGCCTCGGCCTTCTCCGCCTTCGGGATGCTGCCCAGCGCGCGCTGCGCCAGTGCGAGCGGCGCCTTGCCGCCGAGGTGCTCGGTTTTCGCGACCGCGAGCGCATCCAGGTCGGCGGCAGCGGCGAACGCCTTCTCGGCGGCCGCCGCCGCGGCGGCCAGTGCCTCCTCGGTCAGCGTCGCGTTCTGCTCGACTGCGTCGTTGTCGTCGGCCACGATGGTTCGACTCTCCCCTGGGGATCGGTTCGCGGGTACGGCTGGTTCCCTACCCACATTGCTGCTGGTGGAATCCTATGGGATGCGTCATCTCCGATTCACCCGGATTCCCCACTGCCCGGTGAACCGCCGTTGCGCCGCTGGTCGGCTCGGTCGGCGGCGGGTTGCCGTGCCGACCGCGCCGTGCCGACGTGCTGACATGTCGGCGAGTCCTATGCCGACTGTCGCGGCCGGCCTTGTGAGCTTCCGTTCAGCTGGCAGTCTTTGCGCAGATAGAAGGAGAGGCGGCGCGCACCGCACCGCACCGAGGTTCCGCAGGAAATGCGTAGGGCCGTCCGCGACACCGGTCCGAAATCCACGAGAACATCCTCCGGGCACATTCGCAGTCGGCTTCCGAGCGCCGAGTGTCGGGCTGCCGAACCCGTCAGCACAACTGACCTGCGTTCGACACCGCCGAGGCCGACCGGCTGCTGGAGTCGGTCGGCCTCGGTGCGCACTCCCCCGGTGCGCGTTCGGGTCGGGATCAGGCTTGGGTGATCTTGGCGGGCAGCAGGACGGAGAAGACGGCACCCACGGCGACTATGGCGGCGCCGACCCAGATCGCCGGGACCAGGCCGTCGACGTAGGCCTGCGGGCTCAGATACGAACCGTGCGAAGCGAATACGGAGGCGAGGACGGCGATGCCCAGCGCGACGCCGACTTCCCGCAGGGTGCTGTTCGTGCCGGAGGCCATCGCCCGATCGTCCGCGGCGGCGCTGGCCATGACGACCGACGCGCTGGGCGGCAGGGTGAGGCCCATGCCGATCCCGGCGAGCAGAAACGGTCCGACGAACGCGGAGTAGCCGACATCGACGGTGGTGATCGCCGCCATCCAGCCGAGCGCGACCGCCAGCAGCAGCTGACCGGACGCGAGCAGCGTGCGCGCGCCGATCCGGTCGACGAGCAGACCCGAGATCGGCGCGACCACCATCGGCGCCAGCGTCCACGGCATGGTCCGCACGCCCGATTCCAGCGGGCTGTAGCCCTGCACCACCTGGAAGTACTGCGCCAGCAAGAAGATCGACCCGAAGACGCCCATGGCGAAGGTGAAGCTCGTCGCATTGCTGATCCGGTAGGCCCGCGAGCGGAACAGGCGCAGCGGCAGCATCGGGTCGGGCGTGCGCAGCTCCCACGCGATCAAACCGGCCAGCAGCACGGCGCCGCCGATCAGGCTGCCGAGCACGGTGCCCGAGGTCCAGCCGTCGTCGGCGCCGTGGATCACGCCCCACACCACCGCGAGCACACCGCTCGCCGACAACACCAGGCCGATCGGGTCGAGTCGCCTGGTGCCGCCGTACGACTCGCGCAACGCCCTGGCCGCGAACGGCACGATGACGAGCCCGATGGGCACGTTCAGCCAGAAGATCCACTGCCAGCTCAGCCCGTCGACCACCGCCCCGCCGACCAGCGGCCCGACCGCGACGCCCAGTCCGGCGATGCCGCCCCAGATGCCGATCGCGGCGCTGCGCATCCGCTCCGGCACGGCCGCCGACAGCAGGGTCAGCGACAGCGGCATCACCGCCGCGCCGCCGAAGCCCTGCACCACCCTGGCAGCGATCAACATCCACGGCTCGGTGGCCAGCGCGCACGCGGCCGACGCGACCGTGAACAGCGCGATGCCGGCCAGGAAGACGCGGCGGCGGCCGAGCCGGTCACCGATCGCCGAGACGGTGAGCAGCAGCGAGGCGAAGGACAGCGTGTAGGCGTTGATGAACCACTGCAGGTCCGAGAGCGAGGCGCCGAGTTCGGTGCGAATGACCGGCAGTGCGTTGGTCACCACCAGGTTGTCCAGCGTGACCATGAACATCGGGATGCCGACCGCGGCGAGGACGGCCGCGACCGCGCGGCCGCTCGTGGGTGCGGTGGGCTCGACGGTCGCCGACGCGGCGGCGGGTTCGAGAGTTTCGGTCATGACCGGCCCTTAGTTGTAATCGACTGATAACTAGTGACCGAAGAGTATGCATCGACTGATAACATGTCAATGCCGGAGGGGGTGGGGCGAACGGAATGGAGCACGATGTCGAGTCCGACCAGAGTCCGGATGAGCGCCTCCGAGCGCGGCGAGCAGGTGTTACGGGCAGCCGTCTCCGCCTTCGCCGAATCCGGCTATGCCGCCACTCGCACCGACGAAATCGCCAGGCGCGCAGGGGTTTCCCAGCCGTACGTGATCCGGCTGTTCGGCACCAAGCAGCACCTTTTCATCAGTGCGCTGCATCGGGTGTGCGATCGGATCGAAGAGGTGTTCCGGGCGGCCCGCGCCGAGGCGGCCCCCGACGCGACACCGGAGGTAGCGCTGCACGCGCTCGGCCACGGCTTCGCCATCTTCCTGGCCGACAAGGAACTGCTGCAGCTGTTCCTGCACGGCTTCGCGGCGAGCGGGGAGGCGGCGATCGGCGACGAGGTCCGCGCCCGCTTCGGCCAGATCTACCAGCTGGTGCGCGACCTCACCGGAGCGGGCATCCACGAAACGCGCGAATTCATGGCCACCGGCATGCTCCTCACCGTCCTGAGCGCCATCCAGGTGGCGGGTCCAGACGCAGCCCCAACCCCCTGGGCAATCGAACTCCTCAACGACTGCACCCAACCCCCTGAGTAACCCGCGCACCACTTCTGACATACGCACGCGTGTCAGCGCGGCAAGTTTGGGTGTGGGAAATCAGAGGGCGTGCGGCTGGTCAGTTTGCGTAGCGGACGCGGGAATTCGCGTACAGGCAGATGGCGGCGGCGGTGGCCAGGTTCAGGCTTTCGGCGCGGCCGCGGATGGGGATGCGGACGCGGTGGTCGGCGCGCTGGGTGACGGCGGGGTCCAGTCCGTGCGCCTCGTTGCCGAACAGCCAGGCGACCGGGCCGGTGAACAGTTCGTCGGCGTCGTCCAGGTCGACCTCGCCGTTCGCGGCGGTCGCCAGGATCGTGATGCCCGCCGCCGCAAGGGAATCCAGCGTCTCGCCGACGTCGCGATGGCGCGCGATCGGGACGTGGAACAGGCTGCCCGCGCTGGCGCGCACGCACTTTCCGTTGTGCGGGTCGACCGAGTCACCGGCCAGCACCACCCCGTCGGCGCCGACGGAATCGGCGACCCGGATGAGGGTTCCGGCATTGCCGGGTTCGGCCATCTCGACCGGCACGGCGAGCATCCGCGGTCGCGTCGCGAGCACATCGGCCAGCGGCACGTCGATCAGTGCGCACACCGCGACAAGTCCTGGCGCGGTGACGGTTTCGCCGAGCTGCTGAGCGGCCCGAGCGCTGACCAGCGTGGTCCGCACGCCCATCCCCGCGGCGGTGGAGACCAGCTCGTGCTCCCGCGCGGCGGCGCCCGCGGAGTAGAACAACTCCTGCACTCGCCCCGTATCCAGCGCGGCAGCAACGGAATTCGCGCCTTCGGCGAGGAACTGCCCGGCCTTGCGCCGCTGCGCACCGCGCTGCAGCTTGACAGCCGAAACGACCCGCGGATTGCGCTCGGAGAGCGCGTCCACGGGTCGTTCCGAAAGGTATTCGCTTGTCACCCGGTGACTTACGCGGCGGGCGCGTTGACGTCCTGGGGCAGGGCGGCCTTGGCGATCGCGACGAGACCGGCGAACGCCTCGGCGTCGGACACCGCGAGCTCGGCGAGGATCTTGCGGTCCACCTCGACACCAGCGGCCTTGAGGCCCTGGATGAAGCGGTTGTAGGTGATGTCGTTCAGGCGCGCCGCGGCGTTGATGCGGGCGATCCAGAGCTTGCGGAAGTCACCCTTGCGCGCCCGGCGGTCCCGGTAGGCGTAGGTGAGCGAGTGCAGCTGCTGTTCCTTGGCCTTGCGGTACAGGCGCGAGCGCTGGCCGCGGTAGCCCTTGGATGCCTCGAGGATGGAACGACGCTTCTTCTGAGCGTTGACGGCCCTTTTGACGCGTGCCATGGGTCAGTCCTTTGTCGATCTAGGGGGCGCATGCGGCACCCGGAGGTTGGTCAGTTGGTCGGCGTCCGGAATCCGGAACGCGGTTCGCTCGCGGGCTCTTTCGAGCGGCCGGCGAGCAAGCGCTGCTGGTCTCTCAGAGACCGAGCAGCCTCTTCACGCGCGGGACGTCGACGGACGCGACGGCCTCCGTGCCATCCAGACGACGAGTCCGGCGGGTCGACTTGTGCTCGAGCAGGTGGCGACGGTTCGCCTGCTGGCGAAGCAGCTTGCCTCGGCCCGACACCTTGAATCGCTTCGAGGCGCCGCTGTGGCTCTTCATCTTCGGCATGGATTCCTCTAATCTGTCTCGTCCCGGCGGCCCTTACGGACCGCCGGCTCTTATCGGTATTACTGCGGCGGGTCGGCCTGCTCGGCCGGAGCCGCGGCGGGCGTCGTGTCTGCGGCGACGGTCCCAGCGGGCGCGGGGCTCGGCTGCGCAGCGGGCTGCTGCTGCCGCGGAGCTGCGGACTCCTGCTGTGCCTTCACTCGCGTCTTCGCACCCTTGTGGGGCGCGAGGACCATGGTCATGTTGCGACCGTCCTGCTTGGCCGAGGTCTCGACGAACCCCAAGTCGGCCACGTCCGCCGCGAGGCGCTGCAGCAGCCGGTAGCCCAGTTCGGGCCTGGACTGCTCACGTCCACGGAACATGATGGTGACCTTGACCTTCGACCCCGCCTCGAGGAAGCGCATGACATGGCCCCTCTTGGTCGCGTAGTCGTGGTCGTCGATCTTCGGGCGGAGCTTCTGCTCCTTGATCACGGTTTGCACCTGGTTCTTCCGAGACTCGCGCGCCTTCTGCGCCGTCTCGTACTTGAACTTGCCGTAGTCCATGATCTTGCAGACCGGCGGACGTGCATCCGGAGCGACCTCGACGAGATCGAGATCTGCCTCCATGGCGACGCGTAGTGCATCTTCAACACGCACGATCCCAACCTGCTCGCCGCTGGGTCCGATGAGCCGGACCTCGGGAACACGGATGCGATCGTTGATGCGGGTCTCAGTGCTGATGGGGCCTCCTAGGTCAAGCGGTGTCGTCAGGACGACCGCGCGCAATAACTGCAACCCCTGTTCAACACAAAAGCCCCGAAGCGGTATTCCGCTGCGGGGCCCGAGTCGACCGGTCGGCGCACGCCAAAACCTCGCGTGCGATCTTATGCGCGGCTCTCGCGAGAGAACCCCGGCACAAGAAACCCGCCTCCGAGAAGGCGGGTGACCGGACCGTTTGACCTGACGATCGCTCGTCGGCAACGGTGGGAGTCGGGCTCCACTTATCAGCCCCGGGCTCGAAATCTTGGAAGAAGACACAACCTGGGGCGGTCGTCAGCGGAAAGTCTAACATTCTGTTCGGCTATCGCCGAATCGGCCCGGTGCGTGCGCGTCGAGCTCGGCCGATTCCCGTGGCCGCCGGCCGCGTCGCTAGCCTGATGAGCATGACAGAAGAGCTCGACAACTCCGTGCGCGAACTGGCCGACATCCCCGCGGTCGAGGTGATCAGCCGGGCCGCGGTGATGCTGATGAGTTCGGCCGCGGAGAAGCTCGGGCTCGCGGACGAGGACCCGGAAACCAGCGCGCGCCGCGATCTGGACGAGGCGCGCCGGGTGATCACCGCACTGGCCGGCCTGGTCACCGCGTCGGTGGAGTACCTCGGGCCGCACGCCGGGCCGATTCGCGAGGGGTTGCAGTCGTTGCAGCGGGCGTTCCGGGAGGCGTCGGCACATCCCGACGAGCCGGGCAAGGGACCGGGCGAGAAGTACACCGGACCGGTCTACTGATCCCCCGCAACGCCGCACGGCAGCGCTGACCCGGCCTTCACCAGTCGCGCTGCCGTTAATTTTTCCCGGTAGGAAATTTTTCCCACCAGGCACGTTTTTTCGGTACGCTGTGGTCATGCCGGAGGAGGAAGTGCTCGGACTGCGCGAACGCAAGAAGCTCGACACCCGCATGGCGTTGAGTACCGCCGCGCTGGAACTGGCCTTCGAGCGCGGGCTGGAGAACGTCACCCGCGAGGACATCGCGGCGCGGGCCGGAGTGTCGGTGCGGACGTTCAACAACTACTTCACCGGTAAGCACGACGCGATCGTCTATCGGCAATCGATGCGAATCCGGCGCAGCCTCACGATATTGCGGGAGCGTCCGGCGGATGAACCGCTCTGGACCGCGATCACCGCGGCAATGCTCGAGCCGCTGGAGGCCGACCGCACCCAGTTCACGCCGCCCAGTCCGGCGCAACTGGCCGAGATCCGAAAGCTGTTCGACGTGCCGGAACTGCGGCACGCCTTGTTCCGGGAGATCTCCGACGAGTGGCTCGAGTTGATCGCCGAACGCACCGGCACCGACCCGTTGCGCGACATCTATCCGCGCCTGGTCGCCGGCACCGTAGCCACCATCGCCGAAGCGGTCATGGTGGCGTACGCCAATGCCGATCCGCCGGTCCACATCACCACGCTGCTCCGTCAGGCCCTCGCCGAGGTGACTGCCGGACTACCCGAACCTCCGCGCTGACCTGACCGCGCTGACGCCGCACTGACCCCACCATCGAACAAGAGGTGTATTTGTCATGCCCGAAAACTCTGTCGACGTAGTCATTTCCGGTGCCGGACCCAACGGGCTGATGCTCGCCGGCGAACTCGCACTGGGCGGAGTGCACGCCATCGTGCTCGACGAACTACCCGAGCCCAGCGACCAGCCGAAGGCGAACGGCCTTGTCGGGCAGGTGATTCGGCTGCTGGACATGCGTGGGCTCTACCACGAGTTCGGCGGCGCGCCCGGTGCGCCGCAGCCGCTGCCCGCCTATATCTTCAGCGGGCTGCCGCTGTCCTTCGCCGAGCTGGCGGACAATCCGATGACCTTGCTCGGCATTCCGCAGCCGAAACTCGTTCGGCTGCTGGAAAAGTGGGCAGCCGAGCTGGGTGTGGACATCAGGTGGGGAAACCGCCTCGATGAGCTGACCCAGCGCGACGACGGTGTCGACATCACGGTCGCTGGGCCCCACGGTGACTATCGCGTCGGGGCTCGATACCTGATCGGCGCCGACGGTGGCAAGAGTTCCGTCCGCAAACAGGTCGGCATCGATTTCCCCGGCTACACCGCGGCCGACAGCGTGGTGCGGATCGGACATGCCTGGCTTCCGGATGAGTTGCGGACCAGTGACGGCGGCATCGAAATTCCCGGGTTCGGGCGACTTCCCGCCGGACACAACCGACTAGAACGCGGCGGGTTCGTCTTCGCGGAGCTGGAGCCCGGCCGGCCGCTCATCGCGAGCATGGAATTCGGCGTCGAAGCGATGCCTGAGGGCACCCCGATGACCATCGCGGAACTGCGTGACAGTGTGCACCGGGTGCTCGGCGTCGACCTGCCGCTGGAGGCGCCACGCGGACCGGGCCCACATGCGTTGCGCCGCATCGAGAATCAGAACACCCGGCAGGCCGACCGATACCGGGCGGGTAATGTGTTCCTGCTCGGCGACGCCGCGCACGTGCATTCCGGGATGGGTGGCCCCGGCCTCAACCTCGGCTTGCAAGACGCGGCCAATCTGGGTTGGAAGCTCGCCGCGGAGATCAACGGCTGGGCGCCGGCCGGATTGCTGGACACCTACCATTCCGAGCGGCACCCGGTCGGAGTCCGGGTAATGATGAGCTCGCTGGCCCAAACCGCCCTCTTCGCGCCCGGACCCGAAGTCACGGCGCTGCGCACCCTGCTCGGCGAGCTGTTGGAGCGACCGGAGAACACCGAATACATCGCCCGATTGATGTCCGGTTCCGACACTCGCTACGAGACCGGAGACCCACACCCGCTCGCCGGCCGCATGGTCCCCGACCTGACCCTCGAAACCCCGGACGGCACAAAACGAGTCGCCGAACTCATGCGCAAGGCACGACCTGTCTTGCTCATGCTCACCGGCAACCCGACCTTCCCCGATATCACGAAAGCATGGCGCGACCGAGTAGACGTCATCACCGCAACCAGCAACGACGCACCCGCCACCGCACTACTGATCAGACCGGACGGCTACGTAGCCTGGGCCGCCGACGACACCGACCAGTCCACGTCAGACCGCCTGCACACAGCGCTGACCCACTGGTTCGGCACACCGATGCCCGCCGCCGCCAACGGATAGCGCATGGGCGCGGCGTTGCGCGGTTACTGGGTGGGCGGCTCGTCGAGGAGGAATTTCGCGACGGTGTCGGTTTGGCCGAGGATTGCGTGGCCGACGTCCGGTAGGACGTGGACTGTCGCGTTCGGGACGCAGCGGCGGACGCGGTCGGCGGTGACCGCGGAGTCGAGCATGACGTCGCGGGCGCCGACGATCACCAGCAGCGGCATGGTCAGGCCGCGCAAGGCATCGTCGGGGAAGACGGGCAGGCGTTCGGTGCGCGGTTTGAACTCGGTGAAGGTCAGGACCACGTCGTCGAGGGCCACCCGGTACATCGGGGCGTCCAGGCCGGTGACGATGGCGGCGGTGCGGCGGACGCCGCGATGTCCGAAGAGGCGCAGGAACAACGCTTTCGGCAGCCAGCCCATCGTCTGCGCGCCGATGCCGCCCGGGCAGAGCAGGGCGAGCCGGGTTATCCGGCCCGGTCTGCGAATGGCGTAGTCCACCGCGACCCAACCGCCGAGGGATGCGGCGACGACCGAGATGTCTTCCAGGCCAAGGCCGTCCAGCACATCGTCGAGCCACAGCGCGAGCCGGTCGGAGTCCAGGGGCGGCCGGGACGGCGCACTGGCGCCGGGTTCACCGACGAGGTCGACGGCGTAGGTACGGAAATGCGTTGCCCAGGAACCGATGTCGCCACGCCACATCGATGTGTTCGCGCCCGAGCCGTGCAGCAGCACCAGCGGCGGCGCGTCTTCCGGGCCGGAGACCACGACGAAAGTCTCGCCCTCGCGAGTCGGCACGCGCCGATGCTCAGCGGGTACCGGCCATTCCGCCAGCAATTCCGCGTAGCGCTGCCGAACCTTGCGCGCGCCGCGCTCCGACTTGTAGATCGTGGCCAGGTCTACTCCCCCGCGCCCGGAATCCGTCGTGCCGATGTTCCGCTCGCTCATGACGCGAGCACCCCTTCCATGTAGTCGAACAGCCGAGCCGTGTCCGCGAGCCCGCCAAGGACAATGACTTTCAGGCGCGCCCGCTCCGCGTCGTACAGCGTCTCGATGCGCAACGGGTCGCCCTCGCCGGAACGCGTATTGGCCGCAGCCATCAGCAACGTGGTCACCCGCTCGGCCAGCTCGCGACTGATCGCCTCGACCTGAACGATGCTCGACACCTCGGTGTGCCGCTGCCGCCCCACCGTCTCGCGTACCGGCGCGGGCACCGGCAACCCGGTGAACGCCTCCAGATCCGCCTCCGCGATCCGATACTGCTTGCCGATCCGCACCGCATGGAGCCGCCCGTCCCGCACGTAGTTGCGGATCGTGCGCACATGCAGGCCCAGCCGTTCGGCCACCTGCTCCACAGAGTAGACGCGATCAGTCACAAAAATACTCTAAACTTCCCTATTGAATTTCTCAATAGGGAAGTTTAGGGAACTTCGCGTGATGGCCGCCAGGTCAGTCGGCGCTGCGCGGCGGGTTCACGGTGACGGTGTCGATGTGGCAGCGGCGGCCGTCGGAGGTGGTGGGCGGGGTGAGGGTGCCACCGGTGCCGGTGTAGGTGAGTTCGGGGGTCAGGCAGGCTTGCTGGGCCGGGTCGCGGAAGGTGATGGTGGTGTCGGTGAAGACGAGGCGGTTGGGGATTCTGGCGTTGTCCCACGGTTCGATCGCGAAGAGGGCCATGTTCTGGGCCTGGGCGCGCAGGTTGATCGAGTAGCGGACCGTTCCCGACTGACCGGTGATGGTCTGCGTCCATACGCCGGTCGCCTGGTCGAGCGCGATATCCATGTCGAGGGCCTCGCCCACCTTCACCGACATCGCACGACCGGAGTGGCAGTCGGCGTAGCGCGGATCCTTGGAGTACACGTTGACGTACTGCCCGGAAATCCACCAGGTCGAATAGGTCGGCGGCTGCTGGACCGGAGCGCAAGCGTCACCCCAGGTGAGCACGGGCTGCAGGACGCCGAGCCCGATCGGATAGTAGTTGCGGCCGCCCTCCCGCGGCTCGAGACCGGGCCACAGAAACATGGTCCCCACCCGCGCCGGCTTTGCCGGAACCACGAAATGCGTCTGCATCCGCACCATTTCATTGGCCGCCGGAATCTTGAAATAGATCCGCGACTGCTGATCCGGTTGCAGCGGAACCGGTTCCGTATGCGGCACCATCACCCCCGGCGGCGCCGGCGCAACCGGCGGCTCCGCCAGCGAACTGGGCACACCCCCGAAACCCACTGCCACCATTGCGATTACGACCGTAACGAGCCGACGACCCCCAGCTCTCCATTTAAAGTTCATACCTACAAATGGAATCACACCCTATTGCCACCGAGCCCACCCCCGACTGGGGAAAAACAAAACCCCAGGCCCACCCTTCCCCAATTGCCCTACCCTTAAAGCAATTACCGAGACGCCGAATCCAAATTCCATCACGCACTCGAGCGATCCTTCGGATACCTCTACTAGCCCTATAGAACTGCACAAAACAGCTGTGCAGTTCCACCAATCAGTAAAACCTGCACTCCCACTCGGGATCCGCACCGGCTTTACCCTTATTCCGCGTGCGGATCCCGAGTGGGAGTGCGGATTCCGAAACCGTGCGCCCACCGGACCGAATGAACGCGATCGCGCCCCGGGGGTTGCCCGGGGCGCGATTGTTGGTGGGGTGGGGTCAGCGCAGGGCGGCTGCCTTGCGGGACAACCGTTTTGCGGCGGTTTTTGCGGCTGCCTGGGCCTCGGTCGGCTTGTCGGCCGGGGTTTTGGCTGCCGCCTTCTTCGCGGGTGTTTTCTTGGCCGGGGTCTTGGTGGCGGTTGTATTGGCCGCGGCCTTCTTGGCGGGTGCCTTCTTTGTCGAAGGCTGGTCGGCCTGCTCCAGGGCCTCCCGCAGGAACTGGCCGGTGTAGCTTTCCGCCACGGCGGCAATGTCTTCCGGGGTGCCTTCGGCGATCACCATGCCGCCGCCGGAACCGCCCTCGGGACCCATGTCGATGACCCAGTCGGCCGTCTTGATGACGTCCAGGTTGTGTTCGATGACGATCACCGTGTTGCCCTTGTCGACCAGGCCGTTGATCACCTTGAGCAGCTTGCGGATGTCTTCGAAGTGCAGGCCGGTGGTCGGCTCGTCGAGGATGTAGACGGTGCGGCCGGTGGAACGCTTCTGCAGTTCCGCCGACAGCTTGACCCGCTGGGCCTCGCCGCCGGACAGGGTGGGGGCACTCTGGCCGAGGCGGACGTAGCCGAGACCGACCTCCACCAGCGTCTTGAGGTAGCGGTGGATCGAGCTGATCGGCTCGAAGAACTCGGCCCCCTCCTCGATGGACATGTCGAGGACCTCGGCGATGGTCTTGCCCTTGTAGTGCACCTCGAGCGTTTCCCGGTTGTAGCGCGCACCGTGGCAGACCTCGCACGGGACGTACACGTCCGGCAGGAAGTTCATCTCGATCTTCAGCGTGCCGTCACCGGAGCACGCCTCGCAGCGACCGCCCTTGACGTTGAACGAGAACCGGCCCGGCTGGTAGCCGCGCACCTTCGCCTCGGTGGTCGACGCGAACAGGGTGCGGATCTTGTCGAACACGCCGGTGTAGGTGGCGGGGTTGGACCGGGGGGTGCGGCCGATCGGCGACTGGTCCACCTGGACCAGCTTGTCCAGATCGTCGAGCCCCTTGATCCTGGTGTGCCGGCCGGGCACCTGCCGGGCACCGTTGAGCTTGTTCGCCAGCACGGTCGCCAAGATGTCGTTGACCAGCGTCGACTTGCCGGAACCGGAGACGCCGGTGACCGCGGTGAGCACGCCGAGCGGGAAGTTCACCTCGATGTCGCGCAGGTTGTGCTCGGTCGCGCCGACCACGGTGATCTGGCGCTTCTTGTCGATCGGGCGGCGAACCAGCGGCAGTTCGATCCGCTCCCGGCCGGAAAGGTAGGCGCCGGTCAGTGATTCGGGTTCGGCGAGCAGTTCCTGGTAGGTGCCGCTGTGCACCACTCGACCACCGTGCTCGCCGGCCAGCGGGCCGATGTCGACCACCCAGTCCGAGGCACGGATGGTGTCCTCGTCGTGCTCGACCACGATCAGCGTATTGCCGAGATTGCGCAGCCGGGTGAGGGTTTCGATGAGCCGCCGGTTGTCCCGCTGGTGCAGGCCGATGGACGGTTCGTCGAGCACGTAGAGCACGCCGACCAGGCCGGACCCGATCTGGGTGGCGAGCCGGATGCGCTGCGCCTCACCGCCGGACAGCGTCGCCGCGGCCCGGGACAGGGACAGGTACTCCAGCCCGACATCGAGCAGGAAGCCGAGCCGCGCCTGCACCTCCTTGAGCACCTGCCCGGCGATCGCGGCCTCCCGCTCCCCCAGCGTGAGCGAGTTCAGGAACTTGGAGCACTCCCCGATGGACAGGTCGCTGACCTCGGCGATCGACTTGTGGTCGCCGCCGGCGTCGATGGTGACCGCGAGGATCTCCGGGCGCAGCCGGGCGCCGTGGCAGACCGGGCACGGCACGTCGCGCATGTACCCGTCGTAGTGCTCCTTCATCTGCTCGGACTCGGTGCTCTCCATGCGCCGCTGGAGGAACGGCATCACGCCCTCGAAATCGGCGTAGTACGAACGCTTCCGCCCGTACCGATTGGTGTAGGAGACGTGCACCTGATCGGAACTGCCCTCGAGCACGGCCTTGCGCGCCTTGAGCGGCAACCGCTCCCAGGGCGTGTCCATGGAGAAGCCGATGGACGACGCGAGCCCGGACAACAGCCGGGTGAAGTACTCCGCGGTCTGCCCGCGCGACCATGGCGCGATCGCCCCGTCGTTCAGGCTGAGCGCCGGATCGGGCACCACCAGATCCGGGTCGACCTCTTTACGAATACCGAGACCGGAGCAGTCCGGGCAGGCGCCGTAGGGCGAGTTGAACGAGAACGACCGGGGTTCCAGGTCCTCGATGTCGAGCGGATGCCCGTTCGGGCAGGCCAGGCGCTCGGAGAAGCGGCGCTCGCGGTCGTGCGCGTGCTCGTCGCGATCGACGAAGTCGAGCACCACGATGCCGTCGGCCAGCCGCAGCGCGGTCTCGATCGAATCGGTGAGCCGCTGTTTGGAATTCGGCTTGACGGACAGGCGGTCGACCACCACCTCGACGTCGTGCTTCTCCTGCTTCTTCAGCTTCGGCGGGTCGGTCAGCGGATAGACCACGCCGTCGACCCGGACCCGGGAGTAGCCCTGGGTGTTCAATTGCTCGAAGAGGTCGACGAATTCACCCTTGCGGGTGCGCACCACCGGCGCCAGCACCTGGAACTTGATGCCCTCCTCCATGGCGAGCACCTGGTCGACGATCTGCTGCGGCGTCTGCCGCTCGATCAGCTCGCCGCACACCGGGCAGTGCGGGGTGCCCGCGCGCGCGTAGAGCAGGCGCAGGTAGTCGTAGACCTCGGTGATGGTGCCGACGGTCGAGCGCGGGTTGCGGTTGGTCGACTTCTGGTCGATCGACACCGCGGGCGAGAGCCCCTCGATGAAGTCGACGTCCGGCTTGTCCATCTGCCCGAGGAATTGCCGGGCGTATGCCGAGAGCGACTCCACGTACCGCCGCTGTCCCTCGGCGAAGATCGTGTCGAACGCCAGGCTCGACTTGCCCGAGCCGGAGAGTCCGGTGAACACGATGAGACTGTCGCGAGGCAGGTCCAGGTCGACCCCCTTCAGGTTGTGTTCCCGAGCACCGCGCACAGTCAGGCGTTCCGCCACCAGGTGATTCCCTTCTCATCGTGTTCGAGTGAACCGACTAAACGGCTTCCAGACGTATCCGGCCGTCATGCTAAACGCGCCCACCGACAAGTTTCGCTCGCGCGACGCGTACCAGCTACAACAGCGCCGACGCCGGCAATATTGCGAAGGTTGCCGACCGGGGTGGGTGCTAGCTCCGTCGCAGGTCGCCGGACAGGCCGCGGACTTGCCAGCCCTCCGCGTCGACGGTGACCGACAGCACGTCCGAGCCGACCCGCAGCCCGCCGACCCGCAGCGGGAGATAGCGAGCGGGGACCACCGGCGCGACCGACAGCACCCCCTCCGGAACGCTCGGTTCCAGTCTCAACAGCGTACGCAAAAACAACAGCGGCGCGGCAGCGGCCCACGCCTGCGGCGAGCAGGACGTCGGATACGGGACGGGGACGTCGAATTCGGCGCGGTCGAAGCCGCTGAAGAGTTCGGGCAGCCGGTGACCGAACCGGGTCGAGGCGTCGAGCATGGCCGATACCACCTGGTTCGCGTGCTCGGTGAACCCGTAGCGCATCAGTCCTGCGGCACAGATCGCGTTGTCGTGCGGCCAGACCGAGCCGTTGTGATAGCTGACCGGGTTGTAAGCACCCATTGACGTGGCCAGCGTGCGGATCCCCCAGCCGCTGAACATCTCCGGCGAGAGCAGATGGTCGGCGACCCGCTTCGCTTTGTCGTCGTCGACGATCCCGGTCCACAGGCAGTGCCCGATATTCGAGGTGAGCGCGTCGATCGGCCGCTTGTCCCGATCCAGGCCGATCGCGTACCAGCCGCGATCGGGCAACCAGAACGCCTCGTTGAACAGGGTTTTCAGCCGCGCGGCCTTGGCCCGCCAGCGTTCCGCGGTCGAGTGGTCGCCGGTGCCCGCGGCCAGCGTGGCGCGCGCGAGATACGCCGCGTACGTGTAGCCCTGCACTTCGGCGAGCGCGATCGGCGCCTCGGGCAGCGTGCCGTCGGCGAAGTTGACCCCGTCCCAGGAGTCCTTCCACCCCTGATTGGCCAGCCCGTGATCGGCGGCACACTGGTATTCGACGAATCCGTCGCCGTCCGCGTCGCCGTATCGTTCGATCCAGTCCAGCGCGCGATCCGCGTGCGGCAACAGGTCGTCACGGATCTTCGGGTCCAGTCCCCAGCGGTAGAGCTCGCCGAGCAGCATCACGAACAGCGGGGTGGCGTCGGCGGTGCCGTAGTAGGCGGTGCCGCCGCCGAGCAGTAGCGTCGCCGCCCGGCCGAACCGCACCTCGTGCGGGATCCGGCCCGGCTGCTCCTCGGTCGCGGCCTGCGTCTCGGTGCCTTGCAGATCGGCCAGGCTCTGCAAGGTGCCCACCGCGAGCCTGCGGTCCAGCGGCAACACCATCCACGAGGTGAGCAACGAGTCCCGGCCGAACAGCGCCATGAACCAGGGCGCCCCGGCCGCGACCACCGCGCGCTCGGGATGGTCGGGATCGAAGATGCGCAGCGCGCCGAGATCGGTGAGGGTGCGTTGCAGTACCGCGGCGAGGGTCTCGTCGTCGGTCTGCACGGTCGGCGAGTTCTTGTACCACTCGCGCAGGCGTTGCGCGGGCGTGCTGCGGCTCACGGGTATGCCGCACGGATAACGCGGTGCCGTGTCGCCGGTGCCGAGCGCGGGCAGATACTCGACGCAGGCGGACCATTCACCACGCCCGGGAAGGGTGACCTCCCAGCACAATTCGCGCCCCTCCGCCGTGGCCCCGCTGCCGCTGACGGTCACCGCCACGTCCAGCTCGGCCCTGGTGATCCGCACCGCGTTGCCCAGCGCCCGCGCCGCGGTGACCACGTCGTGGCCGGTGCGCCCCTCCTTGACCTCGAAGAGATCGGCGAAATCGGCGTCCAGCTCCAGCTTGATCGCGCACTCGAGCGGCGCGCCGGACAGGTTGCGCACCACCAGGTCTTCGCGCATCCCGTCGCCGACGTGCCTGCCGATGATCACCAGCGCGGTGCTGTCCGCGGTGCCCGCCCTGGGCGCGGTCCTGGCCAGCAGCGTCGCGCTGTACGGCTGGTCGTAGCGCACGGTCAACGGCTGCGGTTCCATCCCGTCGACGGTGAGCCGCCAGTGCGACAGCACCCTGGTGTCCCGGACGAACAAGCCCGCCGCGCGGTTCGGCGTGATCCCACCGCTGGTGTCGCTGATGCAGAACGTCGAGCCCTCGACGAGTGTCACGCCGGCGTTGATCGCCGTGGGCGCCTCCGTGTCCGAGCCGTCGCCCCAGGGATGGGTCACGCCGCAGACCTCGGCAAGCTCACGCCACCGTAATGGGCGCCATGACCCGGGTCGTCCGCTCGGCCAGGATGCGGCGATACAGCCGCTCGTGATCGCGGGCCATGCGCAGCCGGCCGAACCGCTGCTCGGCCGCCGCGCGGCAGTCCCGTCGATCGATGGTGTGCACCCGGTCGAGCGCGTCCACCATCGCCTCGGCGTCGCGGCACAGGAAGCCGGTCTTGCCGTGCTCGACGATCTCCGGCGCGGCGCCGTTGGGGAACGCGAGAACCGGTGTGCCGCAGGCCAATGCCTCGGCCATGACCAGGCCGAACGGCTCGGGCCATTCGATCGGATTGATCAACGCGTCGGCGTGGCGCACCAGTTCGACCCGGCGCTCGGTGGCTTCCTCGCGCGGTTCGGGGTCGTCGGGGCCCATCAGTGGACGCACCCGCTCAGTGTAGTAGCGCCGCTCCTCCGGTTCGCGCATCTTGGTGATCATGAGCAGCTTGCGTCGGGCCAGCCGGGCGATCTGCACTGCCCGGTGCACGCCCTTGGTCTCGTTCATCCGGCCGACGAACACCACGTAACCGCCACCGCCAGGGCCGAATCGGTGCGCGTCGAGGTCGATGCCGTGCTGGATCACCTCGGCGATGGGCACGCTGCCCGCCATCCGGCGTTGCGCCTCGGAGATGGCGACGATGCTGGCGTGGCGCGCCATCGACCGGAACAGTTCCTGGCGCATCGCGGAGAACGGTCCGTGGTTGGTGACCACGACCGGGGGCGAGTTCTCCAGCGCGCCGACGAACGGGCCGAGCGAGGTGTGATCGTGGATGATGTCGACGTCGGCCAGGGTCTCGTAGGCGGCCAGCACGTGCATCAATTCGGCTTCACCGACGCCGATCTGCTCGGTCGGATGCTCGTAGAGGGAGTATCGGCGCACCGGGCAGGTGGATTCGCCCACCGTGAACAGGTGCACGTCGTGGCCGAGCTGGTCGAGTCCGACGGCGAGGTTGCCGACCACCGCTTCGGTGCCACCGTAGGCCGGCGGCGGCACCGGGACCCAGGGCGGGACGATCTGTCCGATTCTCATGGGCGCCTGCGTTCTTCGGCGCCACGTCCTTCCTCGGGTGGACCCAGGCGCGTGCCGCAGCCCGCGCAATGCGTCGCGGTTCCGGGTCGGTGGTCGAAGGTGTTCGCGCCGCAGCCGGGACAGGCACGCGGCGATCCGAAGATCGCACTGAAATCTAGTGTCGCTGAATAGGTCATCGCTCGAGTTCCCATGCACATATGAGCCTTACGGCTCCGCTGCCCACGGCCCCTCTGGTTGACTTCATTGCAAGCTTACCCGGAACCGCGAGGTCTACCCGTGGTATTCGTAGGGGCTGCTTTCGTCCGTTAGGCGACGACGAGGAGGTCGACATGCTCCAGGTATTTCTGGTCGATGACCACGAGATCGTCCGGCGTGGTCTGATCGATCTGCTGGAGGGTGATCCCGAGCTGACGGTGATCGGCGAGGCCGGTGACGTGGCCCAGGCGATGGCCCGGATCCCGGTGCTACGTCCCGATGTCGCGGTGCTCGACGTGCGGCTGCCCGACGGCAACGGCATCGAACTGTGCCGCGACCTGCTCGCCGAGGTGGAGGGGCTGCGCTGCCTGATCCTCACCTCCTACACCGACGAGCAGGCGATGCTCGACGCGATTCTGGCCGGCGCCAGCGGGTACGTAGTGAAGAACATCAAGGGGATGGAACTGGCCGCCGCCATCAAGACGGTCGGCTCGGGCCGTTCGCTGCTGGACAACCGGGCGGCGGCGGCGCTGCGAGCCCGGTTGCGCGACGGCGTGCCGGACGACGACGGCCCGCTGGCCGGGCTCACCGACCAGGAGCGCAGGCTGCTCGCGCTGCTCGGCGAGGGCCTGACCAACCGGCAGATCGCGGCCAGGATGTTCCTGGCCGAGAAGACGGTCAAGAACTACGTGTCACGACTGCTGGCCAAGCTCGGCATGGAGCGGCGCACCCAGGCGGCGGTGCTGGCCAGCAAGCTCGGCGAGCGCTGACTCCGCGCATGACAGACGTGCCGCACAGCGTGTTCGACACGTTGCGCACGATAGTGGACACCGCGACCCGGATCGCCGACGACAACGCGCGGCTCTACGAATGGGCGCGCACCAGGCAGGCGTGGATCGAGGCGAACCGGGACATCGCCACCGAGTTCCTGGCGGGCACCGAACCGCACCGGGTGCTCGCCCAGGTGGTCGAGCACGCGCGCACGCTGACCAGGTCGGAGCAGGCGATCCTCGCGGTGGTCGAGCCGGGCATCCCGCCCGAGGAGGCCACGGAACTCGTTGTGGCGCAATGGTCCAGAGCGGCGGAGCCGGACGCGGGGCAGGTCGTGCGGCTCGTCGGCACCGCCGCGGGCAGGGCCTTCGCCGAGCGCGCGTCGGTCCGGCTGGCCGACGCGCGCGGCGTCGACCTCGGTGCGCCGATCGACGCCACCGGGCCCGCGCTGATCCTGCCGCTGCAGACCGCGGGGGTGGTGCTCGGCGTGCTGATCGTGGCGCGCGCGGTCGATGCGGAGCCGTACTCCGACGAGCTCGGCGCGCTGGCCGCGGCGTTCACCGATCAGGCCGCGCTGGCCATGCAACTGGCCGAGGCGCAGCGCCGGGCGCGGGAACTGGATGTGCTCGCCGATCGCGACCGGATCGCGCGCGATCTGCACGATCACGTCATCCAGCGGGTGTTCGCGGTCGGACTCGGCTTGCAGGGCATGGCCGCACGGGTCGACGATCCGCAAGTCCAGCAACGACTTTCGGACGAGATCGATCGGTTACAGGAGATCGTGCACGAGATCCGCACGACGATCTTCGATCTGCACGGCGGCGCGGGCGCCTCCCTGCGCCGGCGCCTGGAGGACGCGATCCGGCAGCAGACCGCGGCGGCCCCGATCCGGGCGCGGCTGCGGGTCGACGGGCCGCTGTCGGTGGTCGGGCCCGCGCTGGCCGATCACGCGGAAGCCGTTGTGCGCGAATCGGTGAGCAATGCGGTGCGGCACTCGGGTGGGGACGCGGTGACGATCGAGATCACCGTGGCCGACGAGCTGACCATCCTGGTGCAGGACAACGGTTCCGGCGTTCCGGAGGACGTAATCGCCAGCGGCCTGGCCAATCTCGCGCAGCGGGCGGCCGAATCCGAGGGCCGGTGCAGCATCGAGCGGGCCCCGTCCGGTGGCACGCGGGTGCACTGGTCGGCGCCGCTGAGCTGAGGTTCAGACCGGTTCGACGAGCGATAGGTCACCGTCGTAGCGGCGGTACAGCAGCCTGCCGCGACCGCTGTGCGGCTCGGTGAAGAACAGGAACGGCAGTCCGTGATGGCACAGGACCTGCGCGGCACGGTCCTCGTCGAGGACCGGGGCAGGCTCCGAATCCACGGTCAGCGGAAGCAGATTCACCGTCGGCGGGATGCGCACCGCCACGTCCTGGCGGAACAGCCGGACGCCGAGCGGGTCGCCCCAGGCCACCACCGCCTCCCCGCCGGACTCGGCGTCGGTGAACAGGTAGGCGTCGTAGTCCATCGCGTCCATCACCGCCGTCGCCTCCGCGGGCGAGCCGGTGAGCAACTCGACCCGCTTGCGGCGCACGATCGGCCGCGGCTCGGTGACCTCGGCCAGCGGCGGCCGCGCGGGATCGGGCCAATCCCTGGACTGGGTCGTCGCGAGCCGGGCCAGCTGCCGGTCCAGCCGTTCGGCGGCGAACGTGACCGCGAATCCGCCGGGGCCTGTCACCTGCACGCGCGTGGCGATAGTGCGACAGCGAATGTTGGCCTGCACCACGGTCGCCTCGCCCGCCGCGGCCGGCGCGGTGACCCGCACCCTGGTCGCCGCGTCCAGGTGGTGCCTGCGCAATACCCGGCCGATCGCCCGGACTGCCCTCGTCACGTCCACGTCCGGCACCGCGCCGAACGTGGTCACCGCTAGATCGAGATCGCTTGCGGTGAGCCAGTGTTGTGCTGACGACGAATTCAACAGCCCCGACGACTTCATGCGACACGCCCTGCCTTCGATATTCAGATCCCGTCGCCCCATGTCACCATCGCAATGCCGTGGCGAACAGGGCCGAAAGTCCCCGAAGGGCGAACTAGACTGGCGCAAGGCGCAGTTCGCGCGCCCACCACAAGGGGAACCCGATATGACCGAGGACCACGGCAACGACCCCTATTCCGTGCGCGACACCCTCTCGCAACTGCGGTTGCGGGAACTGCTCAGCGAGGTCAAGGAGCGCGTCGAGCTCATCCTCGACTCCCGCGACCGGATGGACGGTCTGGTCGAGGCGATGCTGGCCGTCACCTCCGGCCTGGACCTGGACGAGACCCTGCGCACCATCGTGCGCACCGCGATCAGCCTGGTCGACGCCCGCTACGGCGCGCTCGCCGTGCGCGGCCACGACCAGCAGGTGGTGCAGTTCATCGACGAGGGGATCGACGACGAAACCCGCAGGGCCATCGGGCGATTGCCGGAGGGGCACGGCGTGCTCGGCGTGGTGTTCAACCAGTCCAAGCCGCTGCGGCTGGAGGAGATCTCGAAACACCCTGACTCCGTGGGCCTTCCACCCAATCACCCGCCGATGCACACCTTCCTCGGGGTGCCGGTGCGAATCCGCGGCGAGGTGTTCGGCAGTCTCTACCTGACCGAAAAGGCAGGCGGGCAACCGTTTACCGACGATGACGACGTGTTGGTCCAGGCGCTCGCGGCCGCGGCGGGCATCGCGGTGGACAACGCGCGGCTCTACGAATCGGCCCGCACCCGGCAAGCCTGGATCGCGGCGACCCGCGACATCGCCACCGAGTTCCTGGCCGGCACCGAGTCCGACCGGGTGCTGGCGCACGTGGTCGAGCACGCGCGCACGCTGACCGGCTCGCATCAGTCCTTCCTGACCGGCCCGGATGACGTGGACGAGCCTGCGGCGCTCTCGGTCACCCAGTGGTGCGGGCCCGGCGAGGGATACGAGGGCAAGGTGGTGAACACCGAGGGGACGGCGCTCGGCGAGGCGTTCACCCGCCGCACTCCCCTGCGCTTCGACGACGCGGACGCGGTGAGCGTCGGCCTCGCGCTGCCCGACGCGGGACCGCTGCTGATCCTGCCGCTGTGCACCCCGGACAGCACGCTCGGCGTGCTGACCACGGTGCGGCCGGTCGGCGCCGCCCCGTACTCCGACGAGCTGGTCGAGCTGACCGCCGCGTTCACCGACCAGGCGGCGCTGGCCATGCAGCTGGCCGACGCGCAGCAGCGGATGCGCGATATCGACATCCTGGCCGATCGCGACCGGATCGCGCGGGACCTGCACGACCACGTCATCCAGCGCCTGTTCGCGGTCGGTATCACGCTCCAGGGCGCGGTCGCGAAGGCCACCGTTCCCGAAGTGCGGCAACGCCTTTCGACCGTGGTCAACGACCTGCAAGAGGTGGTGCAGGAGATCCGCACCTCGATCTTCGACCTGCACGGCGGCAACGGCAACCCGCTGCAACAGCGGATCGAGCACGCGATCCGGCAGCAGACCGCCGAGGCCACCCTGCGGTCGACACTCTCGGTGACCGGCCCGCTCTCGGTGCTGGAGGCCGAGCTGGCCGATCACGCGGAGGCCGTGGTGCGTGAGGCGGTCAGCAATGCGGTCCGGCACTCCGGGGCGGATACTGTCGCGGTGGAGATCAGCGTCGACGACGATCTGACCATCGTGGTGACCGACAACGGCTGGGGCATCCCGAATCACGTGGTGCGCAGCGGGCTACGCAACCTGGAACAGCGCGCGCAGAAGGCGGACGGGCAGTTCGTCATCGGCGCGGCCGGGCGGCCGGCCGGCGACGGCGCTGCCCTGCCGGGCACCCGGCTGTGCTGGTCGGTGCCACTGCCGTGAGGACCGATTCAGCCGGCCGGGCCGAGCAGCACCATGGAGTTGTTGCCGCCCATGCCCAGCGACAACTTCGCGGTGATGCCGCCGTCGAACGGCTGCGGCCCGTCCAGCAGGCGCGGATGCGGCGACGCGACGATCGGAGCGGCGGGCACGATGCCTCGGTCGTAACCGATCGCGGCCGCGGCGACCTCCACCCCGGCGGCCGCGCCCTGGCAGTGACCGGCCAGCGGCTTGAGCGCGTAGACGTGCGGTTGATCGCCGAACATATTGGTCAGCAGATCCCGTTCCGCCTCGTCGCATTGCCGGGTGCCGGTGCCGTGCGCGTTGAAATAGCGCACATCGTCGGCGACCACACCGGCATTGTCGAGGGCACGGCGGGTGCACTCGAAGATCTGCTCGTGTGTCGGGTCGACCGACACCACGTGATAGGCGTCGTTGGTCATGCCACCGCCGAGTATCGCCGCGTACGGCCGCGTCACCGAACGGCTCAGCACGAATGCCACCGACGCCTCACCGATGCCGAAACCGCGGCTGCCCTCCTGGAACGGGCGGCAGGCGTCGAGCGGTTCGGTGTCGGCCACCGAGGCGCCGAGCCGGACGAAATGATCGACCATGTCGGGCGTGGCGGACATGTCGGTGGCGACGCACACCACGTCGTCGGCGATGCCCGCGTCCAGCCACAGCTGCGCGGTGATCAACGCGACGTTGGCCGAACTACATGCCGCGGACACGTTCATCGCGGGCCCGTGGAAACCGAACTCCTGCATGAGCACCGAGACCGGGGTGGACGGGATCAGCCGCAGGTAGTCGCGTGGCCTGCGGCGGCCGTCGTCGACGAGGTAGAAGTCGCGCCAGTTGACCACGTCACCGAGCACGATCGCGTGCAGCAGCCCGACGGTCCGCCCCGGTCGCCAGCCGCGCCCGAGCGCGTCGGTGATCGCCTCTCTGGCCGACTCGTGCATGGCCCGCCCGTAGCGGCTGGTGCTGACCGTGTGGTCACCGCCGTCGGGAACCAGGGCCACCCAGGCATCCTCGTCGCGGCCGGGTCCATACCCCGACTGGACCGAGGCCGCGGACTTCCCGCTGAGCAGACCCTGCCACAACGCGTCGCGTCCCCAGCCGTACGCACTGACGGCACCGATCCCGGCGAACGTCATATGATCTTGATGCTGTTGTCGGCTGATCGAGTTGGCGCCCGGCATAGCATCGCTCCTTCACCGATTCCTCGGCCGAACCACCATCGGCCGACAATTACTAGAAAACCGGTTCTGTAATGATCACCAGACAGTGCCCGATTAAGTGCGCGAACTGTGATCGAAGCAATAGCCTCGACGCTGTGATGTTCTGCACGTCGATACCAGAATAATCCCATGTTCCAATGGCCATAATCGGGTCGACGATCGGGGGTTCGAGTGGGTGAGGACAAGGTAGCCGCTGCGGTCGACGCCGCCGAGCAGCTGGCTGAGCGCTACCGTTCTCTCGTCGAGCACACGCCCGACGGAATCTGTGTGCACGAGCGCGGCATCGTGGTCTACGTCAATCCGGCGACCGTGCGCCTGGTGGCCGCCGAGAGCGCCGACGAGCTGATCGGCAAGCCGCTCACCCAATTCGTCCATCCCAACTCCATCCCGGGGATGCTGGAGCGCATCAGTCACCTCACCACCAAGGGCGCCGCCTCCGACCCGACCGAGATGCTGTTGATCCGGATGGACGGCGAGGTGGTGCCGGTGACCACCGTGTCGGTGCTCACCGCCTGGCACGACCACCTCGCCTACCAGGTGGTCATCCACGACCTCACCGCCCAGCGGCACGCCGAGGCCGCGCAGCGCCTGGCCGAGCAGCACTTCACCACGGTCGTCTCGCAGCTGGAGGAGGGCGTGGTGGTCATCGATCCGAGCGGCCGCATCGAGTCGGCGAACCCGGCGGCGATGCGGATCTTCGGCAACGAGGAGTCCGAGGACGCGCTCATCGGCAAGACCATCCAGTCGCTACCGTTGACCCTGCTCGACGCGAACGCCCAGCCGCTGCCGCCGACCCGGCACCCGATCGCCCGTACCCTCGCCACCGGCGAGACCATCACCGGCTACGTGTTCGGGGTCGACCGCGCCGACGGGCAGCGCCGCTGGCTCTCCGGCAGCAGCCGCCTGCTCAACCCGGGCGACCGGCGCTCGTCCGCGGTCTCCTCCTTCGCCGACATCACCGAATTCCGGGCCAGCCGACGGCAATTGGAATACCAGGCCACGCACGACTCGCTGACCGGGCTGGCGAATCGTTCGCTGATCCTCTCGCAACTGGCCAGCGCCCTGGCCACCAGCGAGAACCTGCCGGTGTCCACGGTGCTGTTCATCGACCTGGACGGGTTCAAGGCGATCAACGACACACTCGGGCACGCCATCGGCGACACGGTGTTGCAGATCGTCGCGCAACGGTTGCAGCGCGCGTTGCGCGGCGACGACATCGTCGGCAGGCTCGGCGGCGACGAATTCCTGGTGCTGCTCTCCGGCGGAACCCGGCGGGTGGACATCGACGCGCTGGTCGCCCGGCTGCGCTCGACCATGGCCGAGCCGATCATCGCGCGCGGGCACCGGATCGAGGTGAACGCCTCGATCGGCGTCACCCCGCTCAGCGTCGGCGACCGCCGCACCCCCGAGGCCGTGCTGCACGACGCCGACCTGGCCATGTACCGGGCCAAGCCGTCCGGGCACCGCGACGGCGCGGCCGGCTTGGGGCGCAGGCCGAACAGCACACACGCGTCCTGACCGCCGGATCCATGATTGTTCGAGGATTTCCCGGATCAGCGGAATACCCGCGGTGCGGGGAACTGTTGCACCACTTCTATGACCTGTTCCCGGTGGTCGAGCACCGCACGCCAGTAACTGTCGCGCACAACGGCGACCGTCGGGCGGCACGACACCGGGTACACCTGCGGTTACGGCGACCCCGCCGCAATCGCAGTAGACTCGACAACCTTGTTTTCCGAACGTTCGCGCGGCTATTGCCCTGCGTGTGTAGCGTTCGCTCGGCTCATCGCGGTGAAGGAGTTCAGTTTGCCCGACCTCACTCAGGATCGTGCCGCCCAGACCGGTACGCCCGAGCTGACCCGCGAGACCGAACAGGAACAGAAGTACCTGTCGGTGCTGTACGACCGGCTCGACGAAATGCGCGACTACGCGCGCAACCGTTTGCGCACCGTGCTGCTGGAATCCGGCGGCACCCCGCAGGCGCGCAGCGAGCGCGAGTCGTTCAGCCAGCTCTATAACGAGGATCTGGCCAAATACGATGCGGCAGAACACGGTCTGTGTTTCGGCCGGATCGATCTGGCCGATGAATACCGCTATATCGGCAGGCTCGGCATTCTCGACGAGAAGGACGACTACGAGACCCTGCTGCTCGACTGGCGCGCCCCGCTGGCCCGCCCGTTCTACCTGGCCACCACCGCCGCGCCGGACGGCGTGACCCGGCGCAGGCACATCCGTTCGCGCAACCGCAAGGTCACCGCGATCAACGACGAATACCTCGACCTGGACGCCGCCCGGCAGGCAGGCGCGGCCGACGGGGACGCGGGCGTCGGCGCCGAGAGCGCGCTGCTCGCCGCGCTGAACGCGGCCCGCACCGGGCACATGAACGACATCGTCGAGACCATCCAGCACGAGCAGGACGCGATCATCCGCTCCGAGCACAAGAGCGTGCTCGTGGTGCAGGGCGGGCCCGGCACCGGCAAGACGGCCGTCGCGCTGCATCGCGCCGCTTACCTGCTCTACACCTATCGCCAGCAGCTGGCCAAGAGCGGCGTGCTGATCATCGGCCCGAACGCCACCTTCCTGGACTACATCGGCCAGGTGCTCCCCTCGCTCGGCGAGACCGGTGTGCTGCTGTCCACCATCGGCGACCTGTACCCGGGGGTGAAGGCGACGCGCGAGGATTCGTTGCGGGCGGGCGAGATCAAGGGCTCCCTGGAGATTCTGGAGGTGCTCAAGCAGGCCGTGCGCGACCGGCAGGAGGTGCCTGCGGAACCGGTCCGGCTCAGCTTCGACGGCTACCAGGTGACCCTCGATCGCAAGATCGCCACCAGGGCGCGCGGGCGGGCCCGATCCTCGCGGCGTCCGCACAACCTGGCCAAGCCGATCTTCACCAGCGCGGTCATCGACGCGCTCACCGAACAGCTGGCCGAGACGATGGGTAAGGATCTGTCCGGCGGCCCAAGTCTGTTGAGCCGCACCGACATCGCCGAGATCCGCGACGAGATGCGGGCCGACCAGGAGATCCAGCAGGCCATCGGCAAGCTGTGGCCGCTGCTGTCCCCGCAGGACGTGCTCGCCGATCTGCTCGCCGACCCCAAGCGCCTCGACCGCGCCGCGGGCACCCTCGCCGCCGAGGACCGCGCCGAACTGGTCCGCCCGGACAACGGCGAGTTCAGTGCCGCCGACGCACCGCTGCTCGACGAGCTGGCCGAGCTGCTCGGCGTGGACGACACCGAGGAACGCGAACGTTCCCGGCGGCGCTGGCGGGCCCAGCTGGCCGAGGCGCAGGACGCGCTGGACATCCTGACCGGTTCCGCGCCACAGGATCTCGAGGACGAGCTCGACCCGGAAATCCTGATGGCCTACGACCTGATCGACGCCAGCCAGCTCGCCGAACGCCAGGACGTGCGCACCCGGCAGACCACCGCCGAGCGCGCCGCGGGCGACCGCACCTGGACCTACGGGCACGTCATCGTGGACGAGGCGCAGGAGCTGTCGGAGATGGCCTGGCGAATGGTGATGCGGCGCATCCCGAATCGCTGGATCACGGTGGTCGGCGACGTCGCGCAGACCGGCGACCCGGCGGGCGCCTCGTCCTGGCAGCGCGTGCTGGAACCGTATGTGGCCAAGCGGTGGAAGCTCACCGAGCTGACCGTGAACTACCGGACGCCGGCCGAGATCATGGACGTCGCCGCGGACGTGCTCGCCGCGATCGACCCGTCCGCGTCCGCTCCCCGCTCGGTCCGCGACACCGGAAACCCGCCGCGCGGATATCGGGTCACCGCGGGCGAAGTGCGCGACCAGGTCGCGAAACTGGTGGCAGGCGAGACCGGTCCGGGCACGACCGCGGTGATCGCGCCGCACACAATGCTCGACGAATTGGCCGACCTGGCCGACGGCTCGGTGCGAGTGCTGACCGTGCACGACGTCAAGGGCCTGGAGTTCGACGCGGTGTATCTCGTTGAGCCACAGGCAATCCTGGACGAATCCCCACGCGGCCTCAACGACCTGTACGTCGCCCTGACCCGCGCCACACAGCGCCTCGGCGTCATCCACAGCGCGGAACTCCCCGAGGTGTTGGCCGCACTGGCCTGACCACACAAACGAAGGCGCCCTTCGGTCGAGACTGTTCGCTCGACCGAAGGGCGCCTTGGTCTGTCTATCGTGCGGACCTCGGCCGGAAAACTAGCGGACGGTGTGCACGATCAGGACGTCCGAGCGGGACTTGCGGGCTACGTCGGACGGGACCGAGCCGAGCAGGCGGCCGGTCAGGGTGTTCAGGCCGCGGTTGCCGACCACGAGCAGGTCGGCGTCCAATTCCTTGAGCAGCGAGAGCAGGGACTCGACCGGCTCGCCGACCACGGCGCGCTCGACGATGTCCTTCGCGCCCGCGGCGACGGCCCGGTCCCGCGCGGTGCGCAGGATCTCGTTGGTGGGGGCGGACCCGCGCACCTGGTAGGCCTCGTCCTTGAGCACGTCCGCGGCGGCGGCCACGTCACGGTCGTCGGTCGGGTAGTAAGCGCACGCGATGACCAGGGTCGCGGCGGACACTCCAGCCAGCGCGGCGGCCTTCTCGACGGCGACGTACGACGAGTCCGAGCCATCAGTACCGACAACAATGGTCCGGTAGGCGGTCATTCTCTCCTCCAACTGTGTCAGGATGCCTACGCCCGGGTGCACCACCAAGACGTGCCCCGGCGCAGCGACTTGGGTCGACCCTAGCGGCAAACAGACCGGAATTAACAGAAATCGCAGCACATCACATTGACGGTGTCCGGCCATTGGCGCCACACGTTCGCCAGGAAATGCGGGAACGGCATCGGCAAGCTGGGCAGACACAATTATCCGGCCGCGAAACTGTGATCAAGCACAACCGCGTCGAACGGTCTTGTCCCCCTGGGATATTCGTCACATACCAGGCCGGACCGGACAGATATCGGCCCGCCTCGGCGCGTAAATCACGCACCGTGACGGGCCGCTGGAGCCTGGGACTACCGTGCCATTACGGCCACTGTTGGTAGTTCGCCCAGAATAAGCCCAGAATCGCTCCGATGATGTCCATGCCTTCCTCTCCCTGCAAGTAAAAGAACGCGCAATATTAGCGCGGCGAGCGGGGTCAGAGGTCGAAAAGCGGTCCGGTGATGGTCAATCCGAGGTCGTCGACGTGGGCGAAGAAGGCGAACAGCATCAACGCGGCGCCGGCCAGCGCCAGATTCTTGTTGAAGTTGACCATTTCGCCCTGTTTGGCCTGCGGATCCGTTTCCTTCCAGAACTGATGCATCAGCACGGCGGTCACCGCCAGCAACGCCGCAAGCAGCAGCGAACCGAGATCGGCCCACACGCCGAGCAGCACGCTCAAACCGCCGAGGCCGAACAGCGCGCCCGAGCCGAGCACCGATGGCTTCGCCATCGGCACACCCTTGCTCGCGGCGTAACCCGCCATCGCCTCGGTCTGCGTGAAGTGCCCGAGCGCGGAGCTCAGGAACAGCACCGAGAACAACACCCGTCCGATCAACACCACAACATCCATGTCCAGCTCCTTTTTCGGCTGACAGTAGGTAGTGCAACATTCAACTAAGCAACTCGGGAGCTATCCCCCGAGTCGTGGCCGAATGGTCGAATACGATCGGCTCCGCAACTACATCCCGGCCGGGATGACCTTCGCCGTGACCTCGTTGCGCGAGCGTAGCGAATTCTTGGCGTATTCCAGTGGAGCCATTCCGACTTCCGCGGTGAACTCTCGCGAGAAGTGCGCCTGATCGAAGTATCCCAGCTCCGCGGCCAATGTGGCGAGATCTTCGGTGCGACCGCGGGCGAGTAGCTCGGCGCCGTCCTGCAGGCGGTAACGGCGCAGCACCCATTTCGGGCCCGCGCCGACGTAGCGCCGGAACATCCGTTGCAGCGTGCGGGTCGGAACGCCGAACCGGTCGGTGATCTGGTCCACCCTGGTCAGCTCCCCGTCCTTGGCCATCGCGTCGACGATGCGCAGCACCAGGCGGTAGGTCGGATCGTCGGCGGCGGGACGGGTGGCGAGGAAGTCCTCGAGGATGGCGCGGCGCTGCTCGTCGGTGGCGACGGCGAGGACGCGGTCGGCCAGGCCGTGCGCGTCCGGCATGACCTCGGTCAGGTCAACCGTGGTGTCGCGGAACGATCCGACGTCGAGCCCGGTGAAGGCGCCGAAGCCGCCCGCGCGGAACCGGACGCCGAAGACCTCGCCCTCGCCGCTGAGTTCGCGGATGAACTTGGTGGTGCACACGCCGTTGACGAAACTGCCGGTGCCGGTGCCGGTTCGCTCGAAGGTGACGTTCACGCTCGGGTAGGACAGCACCTCGGCCAGGTACGGCGGCCGGCCGCGCAGGTCCCAGCGCACCGACCAGTACCACTCGACGAACCGGTCGACGGCCGGTCCGGCGGGCAGCCGGGCCAGCGTGCGGTACTTGGCCTGCTCGTCCGGGTGCAGGATGCCGGTGGTGTCCGCCGGGGCGACCGGATTCCGGGGCAGCCCGGAATCAGCGCTGCCGGGCATGATTTCGCTCCCGCCGGGCACCGTGTCGCGTTCTTACAAGACCGGCGACGCCCGCCCGACCAGGATTGATCGCATGACGAACACCGTGAACCCCATTGCCGAGGGCTACCACTCCATCACCTGTTTCCTCGCGGTCGGCGACGGCAACAAGGCCATCGATTTCTACACCGCCGTCCTCGGCGCCGAGGTGATCACCCGCAACGATCTGCCGGACGGTCAGCCGGCGCACGCCGAGCTGAAGATCGGCGACTCGACCCTGCAGCTGGGCATGCCCATGCCGGACAACAACGTGCTCGCCCCGAACGGCGAGTGGGTGCACACCTCGATCGTGCACTACTGCCCCGATGTCGACGGCGTCATCAAGCGTGCGCTCGAACACGGCGCGCGCAGTGCCGAGGAGCCGCAGACCTTCGTCACCGGCGACCGTTTCGGCGTCATGATCGATCCGTTCGGCCACCGCTGGGCGATCATGACCAAGGTCGAAGACGTCTCTCCGGAAGAGGCGAAGCGCCGCGTCGACGAGTGGATGGCCACCCAGGGCTGACCCGCGACGGGCGCTGTCGCTCAACTCAATCCGGCGGCGTCCATGCCGCGCAGTTCCTTCTTGAGATCGGCGATCTCATCCCGCAACCGGCCGGCGAGCTCGAACTGGAGCTCGCGGGCCGCGTTCATCATCTGCGCGGTGAGTTCCTTGACCAGGTCCGCGAGTTCGGCGCGCGGCATCGACTTGATGTCGCGGCCCTCGTAGACGCCGGCGCTGACCGCGCGGCCGGGTTCGCCCTGCGCACGACGACCGCGGCTGGAGTTGCGGCCGGAGCCGCCGACCTCGACCTCGGTCTCTTCGGCTTCCCGGTACACCTGATCGAGGATGTCGGCGATCTTCTTCCGCAACGGTTTCGGGTCGATGCCCATCTCCGTGTTGTAGGCGACCTGCTTGGCCCGGCGGCGATCGGTTTCGTCGATCGCGTGCCGCATCGAGTCGGTGATCTTGTCCGCGTACATGTGCACCTCGCCGGACACGTTGCGCGCCGCGCGGCCGATGGTCTGGATCAGGCTGGTGCTGCTGCGCAGGAAACCTTCCTTGTCCGCGTCCAGGATCGCGACCAGCGATACCTCGGGCAGGTCGAGACCCTCACGCAGCAGGTTGATGCCGACCAGCACGTCGTACTCGCCGAGGCGCAGCTGCCGCAGCAGTTCGACGCGGCGCAGGGTGTCGATCTCCGAGTGCAGATAGCGCACCCGCACGCCGAGCCCGAGCAGATAGTCGGTGAGGTCCTCGGCCATCTTCTTGGTCAGCGTGGTGACCAGCACCCGCTCGTCCTTCTCGGTGCGCAGCCGGATCTCGTGCACCAGATCGTCGATCTGGCCCTTGGTCGGCTTCACCACGACCTGCGGGTCGACCAGGCCGGTCGGGCGGATGACCTGCTCGACCACCTCGCCGCCGACCTGGCCCAGTTCGTACGGCCCGGGGGTGGCCGACAGATACACCGCCTGGCCGATCCGTTCGGCGAACTCCTCCCAGGTGAGTGGCCGGTTGTCCACCGCGGACGGCAGCCGGAAGCCGAACTCGACCAGGTTGCGCTTGCGCGACATGTCGCCCTCGTACATGCCGCCGATCTGCGGCACGGTCACGTGCGACTCGTCGACGACGAGCAGGAAGTCGTCCGGGAAGTAGTCGAGCAGCGTCGCCGGCGCCGATCCGGCCGGGCGGCCGTCGATGTGCCGCGAGTAGTTCTCGATGCCGGAGCAGAACCCGACCTGCCGGATCATCTCCAGGTCGTACTGGGTGCGCATGCGCAGCCGCTGGGCCTCCAGCAGCTTGCCCTGGCGTTCCAGCTCGGCCAGCCGCTGTTCCAGCTCGGCCTCGATGTCGCGCACCGCGCGTTCCATCCGCTCCGGGCCGGCGACGTAGTGGGTGGCCGGGAAGATACGCAGCATGTCGACCTGACGAACCACGTCGCCGGTCAGCGGGTGCAGGTAGTACAGCGCCTCGATCTCGTCGCCGAAGAACTCGATGCGGACCGCGAGTTCCTCGTAGGACGGGATGATCTCCACGGTGTCGCCGCGCACCCGGAACGAGCCGCGGGTGAACGCCATGTCGTTGCGGGTGTACTGCACGTCGACCAGCAGCCGCAGCAGCGCGTCGCGGTCCACCTCGGTGCCGACCTCGAGCTGCACCGACCGGTCGAGGTAGGACTGCGGGGTACCGAGGCCGTAGATGCAGGACACCGACGCGACCACCACCACGTCGCGCCGGGACAGCAGGCTCGACGTGGCCGAGTGCCGCAGCCGCTCGACGTCGTCGTTGATCGAGCTGTCCTTCTCGATATAGGTATCGGTCTGGGCGATGTACGCCTCGGGTTGGTAGTAGTCGTAGTACGAGACGAAGTACTCGACGGCGTTGTTCGGCAGCATCTCGCGCAGCTCGTTGGCCAGCTGCGCGGCGAGGGTCTTGTTCGGGGCCATCACCAGCGTCGGGCGTTGCAGCCGTTCGATCAGCCAGGCGGTGGTCGCCGACTTGCCGGTGCCGGTGGCGCCGAGCAGCACGACGTCGCGCTCCCCCGCCTTGATCCGGCGTTCCAGCTCCTCGATGGCGGCCGGCTGGTCACCCGCGGGCACGTGCTCGCTGACCACTTCGAAGCGCGCGTCGCTGCGCTCGATCTCGCCGACCGGCCGGTGCTCGGAGTGGGCGAGCGGGGTCTCGGCCGCGATCCTCTCCGCGTAGCCTTCCGTCGGAATCTCGGTTGCGAATGCCATGCTCACCAGCCTAAGCCCACCCACCGACAAGTTTCTCCGGTCGTGTGGGCGGTGGTCACCGCACGCCCGGCAGAGGGATATCGGGTCCACGTCACCATCGGGATCCCGATGTTTAAAACCGCGGGCGGGCGCGCGACATTCCCGGAAGATAATCCGCGCTTTACCGGAGCAATACCGTTTCACTCTCAGGCGCCGTTACGTGTCCGAAATGTCCCTTGCGGCAACACATTTCGTATCCAAAAACATATCGCGTCATTCCGCCCAACTGCCAATACCCGGGTGTACTCTGACTTGGTTGTTCGGACAACATGTTCGGATGTGGCGAAGGACTAAAGAGCCATGAGAGGTCTGATTCCATTGCTCAATACCGTGCCGACCACCGGCTTCGCAGGATCTATCGCCCGACACCTTCGCGCAGCGGTGCCGGGCCTGAATAACAATGCCGCCGCCCCGCCGAACACCGCCTTACCGCCCGGTCACCCGCCGCATCGGCCGCACGTCGAGTTCTTCAACCTCGCCGAACTCACCAGCACCGACAGCAAGGGCTTCGTCCGCCAGGTCGAGCGCTACCACCACGAACCGTGGGGCGTCTACATGGCGCGCATCGTCCCGGTGCCGCACCATCACTACCTGGAGTCGTGGCTGCTGCCCGACCTCTCGCTGCGGGTCACCTGCGCCCGGCGCAACCCCGCGCACCACGTCGACCACGACTTCCACCTGGATATCGGCGAGTTCACCCAGGTCGCGCCGAAACGCTGGAAGGCCGTCGACCACTACCTCGACATCGAGGTGCACCGTGGTCACCGGGTCGAGTTGCTCGGCGTCGACGACCTGCTGGCCGCCCACGCGGCCGGACTGGTGGACACCGCGCAGGCGCACCGGGCCTTCGAGTGCGCGACCGCCGCGCTGGACGGACTCGCCGCCAACGACCACTGCGTCGAGGACTGGCTGGCCACCCAGGGCATCACGCTCACCTGGATGTAACCCTCAGGCCACTCGACTCCGGCGTCGCGGCGGTAGATTCTGAATGCATGACCCAGGCATCCTCCGTTGACGTGCATCGACCCAAGGTCGAGTACTTCGATCTAGCGGACCTGACGAATACGGATCCGAAGGGATTCGTGCGGCCGGTCGAGCAGTACCGCGTCGAACCGTGGGGCCTGTACATGGCGCGCACCTCCGACCATGAACAGTTCCACTACATCGAATCGTGGTTACTGCCCGACCTGGCGCTGCGGGCCACCGTCTTCCACTACTACCCCGAGCACCAGCGGGACCAGGACTTCTACCTCGATCTCGGCGAGTTCGGCCAGGTAGCGCCCGAACGGTGGAAGTCGGTGGACCACTACCTGGACATCATCGTGCGCTCCGGGCGCGGCACCGAGCTGCTCGACGTCGACGAGCTGCTCGCCGCGCTCGGCGCCGGGCTGGTCACCGCCGCCCAGGCGCAGGCGGCCATCGAGACCGCCGCGCGCGCGATCGACGGCATCGCGGCGCACGACTACGACCTCGGGCACTGGCTCGACTCGCTCGGCGTCCCCCTTACCTGGCGGTGACGCCCGCAAAGCTGTTGCGCCGCTATCGATCCCGCCAGGCCAGCAGGCGCGGGTAGGCGGCGGCGAACCACGGTTCCTTGACGTCGTTGTAGGCGGTCATCGCCTCCGGGCCGACCAGCCCGGCCGCCTTCGCCTCCGCCGCGCGTTTGACCTCTAGGTATTCGGCGCGCGCCTGCGCATCGGCGCGCAGCCAGTCCCGGAACAGCAGCGCGTACTCCTGGCCCGGCGAACCGGCCACCCGCACATGGACATTGGCGAGCCGGCCGGGATCGGCGTTCTGGTGGTAGCGCTTGGTCCACAGCGACACGTCCGTGCCCGCCGGGTCCTGCGGCGTCGGCCGCGGGCAGTCCTCGGTGATCTCCGGCCGGACCGGAAAACCCGCCGCGCCCAACGCATCTCGCAGGCCGTCCGCGGCGTCGAGGTCGGCGACGGTGATCTGCAGATCGATCACATCCTTGGCCGGCAGCTCCGGCACCGACGTCGACCCGATGTGATCGATGCGCGACGCGGACGCACCGCACGCCACCCACAGCCGGGCGATCAGCCGCTGCGCCTGCACCGGCCATTCCGGATTCGCGGGCACGACGCGAATTTCCTTGCGGCGCGCGGGAGTTCCGGCGCGCAGGTTCTGTTCGAACGGCACCAGCCGCTCCTGCCACAGCTGCCGCACCGCGCCTTCGACCGCGTCCGGCGCCCCGCGATTGTCGAGCAACACGTCGGCGACGGCCCGGCGCTGTTCGTCGGTGGCCTGCGCGGCGATCCGCGCCCGCGCGTCGGCCTCGGCGACGCCGCGGAATTCGACCAGGCGGTGCAGCCGAGTTTCGGCGTCGACATCGACGACAACGACCAAATTCATCAATGGCGCCAGCCCGTTTTCGACCAGCAGCGGAATATCTTGCACGACAATGGCGTCATCGGGCGCCGCGGCAATGAGTTCGGCGGTGCGCTTACCGACCAGCGGATGGGTAATCGAATTCAAGGTCGCGCGCGATTCGTCGTCGGCGAAAGCCCTCGCCGCCAACGCGGGCCGGTCCAGGCTGCCGTCATCGGCCAGGATCTCCGGGCCGAACGCCCCGACGAGCGCCGCGAGACCCTCGGTACCCGGGGCGACGACCTCCCTGGCGATCACGTCGGAATCGATGATGACCGCGCCGAGGTCGGCCAGCATCCGCGCCACCGTCGACTTGCCCGCTCCCATGCCTCCGGTGAGGCCGATCCGCAACATTCGACAAGTCTCGCATCCCGCCGCCGACGGCGGACCCGCCGCCCACTCGCCACCCCCACTGTGCGTCGGTGCCACCGACACCGCCGTTCGACTACGACGACACAATCAACATGATTACCCAGCCCGGCCGCGCTTTCCACCTCCCGCCGCCGCAATTGCCCGATCCGTGACGCGGCCGAGACCGATTCGCAACAATTCCGGCCGAACCGGGGAGCGCGTCGACAACTTTCCGACACGCCGAGGCAATTACTTGCGCAAAATACTCTGCGCGGCACTTTCGTTCGGCTAATCTTCGCCCTGGCGATCGAGGCGCCAGTACCAGCAAGCAAAGGAACACCATTGGGCACCAGAACTAACCAGACGGCTCGCCACCGCCTGGGCATGGCGGGCGGCGTGCACTGCGTCCACATCCCCGCCGTCGCGGCAGCATTGGCCGAACACCGCCGTACCTGGTTCACCGCGTTGATCAGCCCGGCCCGACACAGTTTCGCGGCGATGCGAAAACGCTCCGTCGTCCCGTCGGTCCGGTGGGTGCCCGCCACCGCAAGCTGACCTCATCCGTTCGAGAAGTGGCCCAGCCCCCGCCAGGGCTGGGCCACTCTCATGCCCGAACCAACCCGCTCGGCTTGCGCCGGCTTCCGGGTTGCTGTGTCGGCATCGAATTCGGCGGCACCGGATAGGGAATCCCGGTGGTCGCCGTACCCAACGCGATATTCGGGCCGCATTGGGCGACCGCGGCATCCATTTTCGGTTTCGGATCCGGCAGCACCGGTTTCGCGATATCCGGGGCCGTGCCGAAATCGAATGTGGAGGTCATATCGCCGGTGACCCCGCGTCGCCACGCGGTCACGTTCGGCACCTCCACGCCGAACCTGGTTTCCAGCAGTCGCAGCTGTGAGGTGTGGTCGAAGGTCTCCGAGGCGACGAGGCCGCCCCGGGTGTAGGGCGAAATCACCAGCGCGGGAACGCGATAGCCCAAACCTATCGGACCGGCGATGCCCTTCGCGGCGGACACGCGGTCCAGCGGCACGGTGAGGAACTCGCCCGGGGTGCCCGGCGGCGGCGTCGGCGGGGTGACGTGGTCGAAGAAGCCGCCGTTCTCGTCGTAGCTGATGATCAGCGCGGTCTTCTCCCACACCTTCGGGTTCGAGGTGAGGATGTCCAGCAGCTGCACGATCCCGAACGCGCCGAAAGCCGCTGGCAGCGCTGGATGTTCGCAGTTCAGCAGCGACGGGATCACCCAGGAGACCGCGGGCAACGTGTCGTTGGCGACGTCGGCCTGAAAGTCGTTGGGGTACACCGGGGCCAGGCCACGGCGCGCCAATTCCGAGTTGGGGTCGGCGGATTGGGTGAAGCAGCCGAGCATGCCGTCGAGGATCACCGAGGACAGCGGGCCGACGTCGCGGTTGTTGTAGACCTTCCAGCTGACCCCGGCCTCGGACAGGTTCTCCGGGTAGGTGCGCCAGCTGTAGACGTGCTGCGGGATCATCGCCGGGGTCTCCACCAGCGGACCGCCGGCCAGTCCGTCCGGATCGATGGTGCCACTGATCCAGTACAACCGGTTCGGGTCGGTCGGGCCGAGCACCGAGCAGTGGTAGTTGTCGCAGAGGGTGAAGGCGTCGGCGAGCGCGGTGTGGATCGGAATGTCTTCGGGCAGGTAGTAACCCATCGCCGCGGGCGCGTTCGCCGGGCCGACGCCGGCCACCGACATCGGCATCCACCGGTCGTTGCGGCCGCCGTTCCAGGCCTCGTGCATGCCTGCCCAGGAGTGGTCCGGGTCGTTGATGCATTCGCCGTCGAGGCTCGCGCCGCGAGTGGTGTCGAGCCGGAACGGATTCACGAAGCCGTCCGGGCCCGGCCCGGCGCCCGGCGCCCAGCCGTACTGCCGCCAGGCCGGCGACGCCTCGCCGAAGCCGCGCACGCCGGACAGGGTGCCGAAGTAGTGGTCGAACGACCGGTTCTCCTGCATGAGCAGGACGAAGTGCTCGATATCGCCCAGGCCGCCCATCCCGGCGGGGTCGGCGGCATAGGCACGCTCGATGATCGGGTTGGCCCAGGAGGCCAACGCGCCCACCGCACCGGCCGCTGCCGCCTTCGCTAGGAATTGTCTGCGATTGAGTCCGCTGAACGGCCCCGCTGCGCACATCTGTTCGGCCGACCTTTCCGCCAGGGCTGTCGAGCACCGTTTCACGATCCGCGCCGACCATACCCGACGTGCTGCGACGCCGCAGAGAAAGATCGTTTAGCCGAGTCGCGAAGTGAGCAGAACCACGATGTGGGCGGCGATTCCTGAATGGTTGCCCACCGAAATGTCGCACCGTTCTGAGTGTTTCACCCCTTTTGCCCGCTTTCACCGAATCGATGGCACGGATTCCGGAGTGGGCCTGACCATGTCGGCGACGCCGCGCTGAAACCTGCGCCACACCAGCAACGCCGTGGCGCCGAAACCAAGGCACAGACCGAGCCAGATACCCGGTGCGCCCCAACCCAGCCCGAACCCGAAGCCGGCCATGGCGGGCACGCCGATCGCGAAATAGCCGATCAGCGTGCTCTGCATGCCCGCCCTGGTGTTCCCGATGCCGCGCAGCAGGCCGATGGACAGGTTCTGCGAGCCCTTGCAGTACTGCTGAATGATCGCGAACCACAACAGGGTCGAGGCCGCGGCGATGACGGCGGCGTCGTCGTGATGCGAGCCGAGGAACGGCGCGAGCACCGCCGCGGGGAACAACACATATCCGACGCCGATCACCGTCATGAACGCGAAGCCGAGGGTGAACGTGCGGCGGGCGATGCCCGCCACCGCGTCTCGGTCGTCCTGGCCGATCGTGCGACTCACCAGGATCGAAGAGCCTTGGGACAGACCGATATTGACCTGGTAGACGATGTAGGCGAGCTGGTTGACGATATTGCCGGCGGCCAGCGCGACCGGCCCGAGGCTACCCATCAGTACCGCGGCGATGGAGGTGATCGCCGCCTCGGCGCCGTAGGTCAACGAGATCGGGGTGCCCAGCCGGACGATGCGGGTGACCGTCGCCCGGTCGGCTCGCCAGGCGCGCAGGGACAACAGCTCGCCGAGCAGTGGATCGCGGCGGACGGTGCGCAGGTAGAGACCGAAGGTCCAGAGCTGAACGAGCGTGGTGGACAGGCCGATTCCGGCCAGCCCGAGTTTCGGTACGCCGAGCCAGCCGAAGATGAACAGCGCGTTGAGCAATACGTTGACCCCGATCGAGAGCAACGTGACGCGCAGCAGGGAGCCGGCCCGGCGCAGGCCGACGGCGAACTGCCGCAACACGTTCAACCAGAGCATGGGGATCAGGCCGGGGGCGAGCGTCCACATGATCGGGCGGGCCAACCGGAGCACCTCGGGATCCTGGCCGAGCCAGCGCAGCGCGTACCCGAGGATGATCAGGATGAGCGCGCCCGCCGTCGCGGTCACCGTGGCCACGAGTGCGGCGGCGCGAACCAGCCCGCGGATCTCGGCGCGCGCCTGGTCGTCGATATCGGCACCGCCGGTGCGTTTTTCGCTGCCGCCCGCCGCCTGAGCGATCAGGTTGCCGACACCGGTGATCATGCCGACGCACATCGTGCGCAGCTGGTTGTAGAGCAGCAGCGCGAGGCCGCCCGCCGCCACGGCGGCGATGCCGAGCAGGCCCATCATGGCCAGGTCGACGGTGGTCAACGCCACCTGGGCGAGCTGGATGCCGGCGATCGGGGCGGCCAGCGCGATGATGGCTCGATACTGTCGCACGTCCATCTACGCTCCCGCCCGCTCGACGGCCGCGAGCCGGACCGATTCGTCATATGCCCGGCAGAGTCTGATGATTCGCTGCTGGGCCGCTTCGTCATAGAGGCCCCGTGCACGCAGCCAGTCGTCGTCGTACACGGTGTCGAGGTACTTCTCCCCCGCGTCGCACACCAGCACGACGACCGTGCTGCTCGCGGGCAGGTGGACGAGGCGGCGTAGCGCCACGTGGATCGCGGCGCCGCCGGTGCCGCCGACCAGGATGCCGGTGCGGCGCGCGACCACCCGGGCGGTGGCGAACGCGTCGATGTCGCGGACCCGGCAGTCCTCGTCGATGGCCTCGTATTTCACGTTGCCGCCCACCGGGAATCCGGCGGGGCTGCCCGCGCCGGTCTGCCAGTAGCTGCCGCCCGCGCCGCCGAAGATGATGGAGCCGGTGGGCTCGACGCCGAGCGAGTAGACGCGGGATCCGAGCCGGCGCAGCTCTTCGACTGTGCCGCAGAGGGATCCGCCGGTGCCGACGGCGCCCACCAGATAGTCGACGTCGGTGTTGAGGTCGGACAGCAGTTCTCCGGCGAGGTCGTGGTAACCCGCGTTGTTGTGCGGATTGTTGTGCTGATCCGGGCGATACGCGCCGGTGCGAGCCGCGATCTCGGCGGCGACGCGCCGCCGCTCCACGGTGCTCGGTCCGCCGGTGCTGCCGCTGTCGACCGAAACCAGTTGGGCGCCCATCGCTTTCATAGCGCGCAGCTTGTCTTCGGCGGCGTGGTCGTCGACGACCGCGGTGAAGGTGTAGCCGCGTTCGAGGGCCATCAGGGCCAGTCCGGTACCGGTGTTGCCGGAGGTCGGTTCGACGATGTGGCCGCCGGGGCGCAATTCGCCGCTGCGTTCGGCGTGCAGCACCATTTCCCGGGCCATCCGGACCTTCGCGGAGCCGGTCGGGTTGAACTGCTCCAGTTTCAGCAGCAGGCGGGTGCCGGTGCCGGTGCGGATGAGTTCGAGCAGCGGGGTGGAACCGATCAGCTCGGAGGCCGTGCGGACGACGTTTTCGCGCAGCCGCGGCAGTGGGGTGGGCAACGTACGCGCGGTCATTTGTCCAAGCGCCACCGGAACCGGCCCTCCTCGTGCGTGATGACTACCTTGGGCGGTAACGGCAGCTGGTGGAATTCGCTTTCGTTCTTGTCCATCTGGTAGCCGGCGGTATTCGGGTACAGCAGCAGGTCGCCGTGCGCCGGGCGCTGTGGCAGTGGGACTTTGCGCCAGGTGAGCATGTCGTATTCCATGCAGCTGGCGCCGCCGACGCAGCTCGCGATCGGCGCCGCCGCGGGATTCGGGTTGCGGGGCACCAGGATCGGGTCCGGCAGGAACTCGCTGCCCTTCCACTGCTCGGAGACGCTCATGCTGAGTCCGTGCACGGTGGTGATGCCGTAGTCGGCGTTCTGCTTGTAGCCGAGCACCGGGAACACGGTGCAGCCTGCGTCGATGAGCAGGGCCCGGCCGGGCTCGATGAGGAGCCGAATACCGTTGTCACGCAGATGATTCGCGAGCGTTTTCCGGTCGAATGTGGTCGTGAGGATGGCGTCGAGCATGTCGGCGCCGGTGGGGCCTTGCGCGTACGGATAGAACGTGTCGAACTGCTTTCCCGCGTGAAACCACTCGTCGTTCCGGTGGGCGCGGAAGTCATTCCAGTCGTCGTCCCGGAGATAACGGCAGGCGAAGCCACCGCCGATCGAGAGCGTGGTGATCGGCAGGCCCCGTGCTTTCGTCTCGGCACACAACCGGATCAGGTCGTAGGCGAGTTCGGCCCGCGGCGCGACCGCGTAGCCGTCCAGGTGGAACGAGAACCCGATCAGTTCGATCTGCGGACGCGATCGTGCGCACAGCTCGATCGCGGTGCCGAGATCCGCTGCCGAGAAACCGAAGCGGCTGTGCGGGGCATTCGGCGGTAACCGGCGCAGCAGCACCCGTACCGGGCCCGCGCCGCGGGCGATCTCGGCGAGCCGGGCCAGCTCGTCGAGCGCGTCGATGGCGATCACGCAGTCGTGCCTGGCGGCAAGTCGCAGCAGCGCATCGGTTTTGGCCGCACCGGTCACCCCGATGTCGCGGCCTCGGATTCCGTTGGCCAGTGCGTGCACGAGTTCGGGCTCGCTGGCGACATCCACGGCCCCGTCGAGGTCGGCGATCGCCGGTAACCAGCAGCCCGCCTTGTTCGCCTTCTTGCCGTAGTAGACCTGCCCGCTGACCCCATGTCCGGCAAGCGTTTTCTGGAACGACCGGAGGTTGTCCGCGAACTGTTCCGGATAGACCAGGTGGAACGGCCCGCCGACCGCGTGCCGGATGTCGAAGAGCAGCTGCCGGTCCGCGCGTACCCGCCGCTGCCATTCCGGTTCCAGCGCGGGCAGTTCGATCAGTGCGGTGTTCAGGACCACAGTTCCACCCGCTGTCCGCGTCCGGCCGCGACCGCGCGGGTCGCCAGCGCATGGGCGACCGGGATATCGGTGATGATCATGCCGCTGGCGAACGCGAACACTCGGTCGCCTGCGCTGGTTCGCCCGGCGGCCTTGCCTGCCACGATCTCCGGCAGTTCGGCGTCGATGACCGGCTGACCGTCCGGTCCGGCGAGCCGGGTACCGGTGACGCCGAGTTGTCCTGCGCTGGTGGCGATCGCGTAGTCGGCGGCGCGCAGGGCGCCACTCTCGACGCCCTTGCTTGCCACCGAGATCAGCAGTCCACCCGGCGGCAGCCACTCGGTGCGCACCTTGGGATGCGCGGCCCGGCCGGAGGCGACGACGACGATGTCGGACTCGGCGACCGCGGCCGGCACGTCCTCGACCAGCTCGATGTCCCGGTCCGGGAACCAGCGGTGCAGCGCGGCCACACTGTCCGCGATGCCCCCGGGGTGGGTACCGAACAACCGCAGCCGCTCGAGCTGCGGCAGCGCGGTGAGCAGGTACGGCAACGTGTTTCGACCCTGAACGCCGGTGCCGAGCATGAGCGCGCTGCGCGCGTCCGTGCGGGCGCAGTGTTTCGCGATGATGGCGGTGGTCGCCGGCGTGCGGGCGGCGCCGACGCGCTGGCAATCCATGAACGCGAACGGCAATCCGGTGGTGTCGTCGTACAGGCTGATCGTCGTGTAGTACTTGTCCGCGCTCTCGCTGCCCTGCCGGTAGGACGTCTTGAAGCCGAGGTGCTCGAGCGAACTGTCGTAGCCGAGCATCGAATACGACACCGCGTCGCGTTCGGGCTTCGGGATCGGCAGCATCAGCTTCACCGGGCAGCGGGACTCGCCGCGGGCGAAGGCCAGGTAGCCGTCCTCGACCAGCTCGATCACCTCGGCGGGAGGCAGGTCGATGTCGGCCAGGTCGGTGCGGGTGAGGATGTGCAGTGCGTTACTCATAGAACTCCGATGTCGTCGAGCGAATCGTGCGAAAGGTTGTCGCCCAGGTGCACGATTCGATCCGTGCACACGGCGAGCAGGGACAGGTCGTGACTGATGAACAGCACGCCGACACCGGTGGCGGCCAGGCCGGTCACGGTGCGGGCGACGGTGGCCGTGGTGGCCGGGTCGAGCATCGAGGTCATCTCGTCGCAGAGCAGGTAGTCGGGTTTCGAGGCGAGGACCCGGGCGACCGCCGCCCGCTGCAATTGGCCCTCGGAGACCTGCGCGGGATAGCGATCGAGCAGATCCGTGGTCATGCCGACGGAGCCGGCGACGGCGTCCCAATCCACCGGTCCGCGCGCCAGTTCGGCGATGGATTGGCGCAGCTTCAGCCGCGGATCGCAGGAGCGGCGAGGCGACTGGAACAGCATCGCGATCCGGCCGGTTCGCCGCCGGGGCAGCGGTGCGCCGTCGATGACGACGCGGCCGCGATCCGGTCTGCGCAGCCCCGAGAGGACATAGGCCAGCGTCGTTTTGCCGGTGCCCGACGGCCCCGCCAGCCCGACCACCTCCCCGTGACCGATCTCGATGGACACGTCGGTGAGTACCCGGCGTCCGCCGAGCCGGACCGAAATGTGCTGTGCGGCAATTGATCGTTGGTTCATGACGGGCCATATCGGTAGTCGGCGGGCAGGTTCACCAGCTCCGGTGTGCTGAACGGCAACGGGGACAACCCGTTCTCCGGCAGCGCGGCGAGCAGGTCTCTCGTGTACCGCTCCGCCGGGCTGTCGAGAATCGTTCCGGCGCTGCCGGATTCGACTATCCGAGAGGCGTGCATCACCGAGAGGTCGGTGCAGATCCCGGACGCCCGCAGCGCGGTGAGATCGTGCGTGACCAGCAGGACGCTGCCGCCGTCCGCGGCGAACTCGCCGAGCAGTCGCAGGATCGCCGCCGCCCGCTCGGCGTCGAGCGCCGAGGTCGGTTCGTCGGCGATGATGAACGCGGGGTCCCCCGCCAAGGCGAACGCCATCGCCGCGCGTTGCGCCATGCCGCCGGAGAGCTCGTGTGGATACCGCTGCAACGCGGCGGCTTCCAAGCCCACGCGGGTGACGAGTCCGACCGGATCGTGCGCGGTGCCGAGCTGCCGGATCGTCTCGGCCAGTTGCGATCCGATCCGCCGGACCGGCGTGAAGTAGGTCATCGCCGAGGGCGGCACCCAGGCCACGGTGTGGCCGCGCGACGCCCAGATCTCCCGGGTGCTCAACCTGCGGTCGTCGAGTTCCAGCGATACCTCGCCGGTCAGGTGTGCCCGCTCGGGCAGCAGCCCGGTGATCGTCGCGGCCAACATCGACTTGCCGGAACCGGATTCGCCGATCAGCCCGTGCACCGTCCCGCGCCGCACCACCAGGTCCGCCGCGGTGACGGCGTGCACCGTACGACCGGGCGTCAGCGGTATGCGCACCGTGACCTGCCGGAGGGTGAGGGTCATCGCGAAACCTCCTGCTGAACAACGCATTCAACCGGGATCATGCGGCCACCCCCTGGAGTGCGCGTACCCGCTGCTGCCAGTGCCTGCCGAGCAGTGACACCGCGAGGGTGACGAGCACCAGCACGCCGGCCGGAAAGACCAGCAACCACCAGTCGCCCAGCAGGATCGAGGCCTGCGCGTCGGACAGCAGCGTGCCGAGCGACGCGCGATGCGGCGGCAACCCGACCCCGAGGGAGGACAACGTCGACTCGTGCCAGATGGCGTGCGGGATCAGCAACACCACCCCGATCAGCGCCTGCCCCATCGCCACCGGAACGAAGTGCCGCCGGACGATCCGCCACCGCGGCAGGCCGCGCAACTGTGCCGCCTGCACGAATTCGGCGTGCCGCAGCGCGAGCACCTCGCCGCGCACCACCCGGGCGATCGACGTCCAGTGCGTGAGCACCAGCGAAACCACGATGGCGAGCACCGATCCCCGATACATGGCCACGATCAGCAGGGTGAGCAACAGGCTCGGCAACGAGTTCACCGCGTCCACCAGCCGCATCGCGATCCGGTCCCACCAGCCGCCGAACGCCCCGGCGCTCACCCCGATCAGCACGCCGAGGATCGCCGAACAGAGCGCCGTGGTCGCCGCGATGAGCAGCGAGATCCGCATGCCCTGCGCCACCCGCACGAACACGTCGCGCCCGGCGTTATCGGTGCCGAACGGGAATTCCAGGCTCGGCGGGCGCCTGCTGATCGAGAAGTCCACCAGCACGTCGTCCACCGGCCGCAGCAGCGGCACCAGCGTGGCGTACAGCACCGCGAACACCAGTACCCCGACCGCGAGCACGAGCACCGGCCGCGCCCTACCCATCGGCGTCGATCCGCGGGTCGATGAGCACCGCGGCGGCATCGGCGGCCAGGTTGCCGAGCAGTACCAGCGCGGTGATCAGCACGGTCAGGATGGCCAGCAGCGGAAAGTCCACGCTGCGCGCGGCGGCCACCGTCGCCGAGCCCAATCCCGGCCAGCTGAAGATGGTTTCGACCACGGTGGCGCCGACCACGAGTTCCGGCAGCCGCGCTCCGCACAGCGCCAGGAACGGCACCACCGCGACTGGCAGCACATGCCGGAGGGCGATGACCCGCCAGGGCAATCCGCGCGCCCGCGCGCCCTTGACCGCGTCGCTGTCCAACGTGCGGGCCACCGTCTCGCGCAGGCCGAGCACCAGCCACGGCAGTTGCGTCACACCGAGCAGTACGGCGGGCAGCACCAGGTGCCGGGCCGTCGAACCGGCGGTCACGCCACCGCCAGGATCGGTCAACCCGGCAGCCGGGAACCAGCGCAGCGTCGAGGCGAACAGCAGCACCGCGCCCAGCGCCAGCACGAACGGCGGAACAGCCTGCAGCACAACCGCGGCCGCGCTGATCGTCCGGTCGATGAACCCGCCGCGCCGCAGTCCCGCCCAGGCGCCGAGGATCGCCGCGAGCACCAGGGCGACCGCCCCGCCGAGCACGCCGAGCAGCAGGCTCCACGGCAGCCGCTCGGCCAGTACCTGCGTGACCGGCTGCCGATACGACCGTGATTCGCCGAGCTGACCGCGCAGGAGGTCACCGATCCACGACCACCACGCGTCGAACCAGTTGCGCTGCAACCCCAGCCGGTCCCGCAGCGCCGCCCGCTGCGTCTCGGTGAACCCGTCGCCGTGCGCGCCGAGGTATGCGTCCAGCGGGTCGAACGGGCTGGCCGCGGCGAGCGCGAACACCGCGAGCGAGACCAGCCCGGTCAGCGGGACCGCCACGGCGAGCCGGCGAACGATCAACCTGCCTGCCCTGCCGCGCATCACCGGGTCCAGCGGGCGAGCCCGTACCACGGCCCCCACGCGACACCGTGTGAGTGCGGTTCGAGCGCGGTCGGGGTGACCCGCCAGCCGTTGTCCCGCATGACATAGACGTGGTTCGTGGTGACCAGTGCGAGCATCGCCGGGTCGCGGTGGTACTCGGCCTGCACGTGCCGGTACAGCTCGGTTCGCCGCTGCGGATTCGCCTCCCCGCGTGCGGCATCCAGCAGTTGGTCGATCTTCGGGTTCACGTAGTCGGAAGCGTTGTCCCACTTCGACCCGGCTCCCGGCGCGGCATAGCGGGAGTGCAGTTTGGTGTAGAGCTGACTGTCCACCGTGTACGGCTGGCCGCCGCCACCGAGCAGGAACGCGGTCTGCGCCAGGTACTGCGGGGTCATCCGCTGCTTGTCCACCGCGACCGGGGTGATCTCGATGCCCACCTTCTTCGCATCGGACACCACCGCCATCGTCAGGTCCCGGCGCAGCACTTCCGTTGGGTAGTAGGCGATCTCGAAGCTGGCCCGGCGGCCGTCGCGCGCCCGGATGCCGTCCGGGCCGATCCGCCAGCCCGCCGCGTCGAGCACCCGCTCGGCCTCGGCCCGGTCGTAGCCGAAATCCTGTGCCGGGTCGTAGATATCGCCGTACACCCGGTTGATCAGGGTGGACATGGCCGCGCCGTGACCGCCGAGGATGTGCTCGACCATCCCCGGCCGGTCCACCGCGAAGTTCAGCGCCTTGCGCACCGCGGGATCGCCGGCCACCGGGTTTCCGGACGGCAAAGTGATTGCGCGCCAGTCGTTCGCCACCGCGGGCACGACCCGATAGCCGTCCTTGGCCGCGGCGTCGGCCAACTCCGGCGGCAGCACGGTGCCGTCGGCGCCGTCGCGCAACTGACTCGCGCGGGCGTTGTCGTCGTCACTGCGCCGAATGACGAACTTCCGCACCCGTGCCCGCTCGCCCCAGTAGTCGTCACGCGCGGCGAGTACCACCTGGTCCGGCCGGGATTCGGTGAGCAGGTACGGGCCCGTCCCGATCGGATGCCGATTGAGCTCGGCCCGATCGGCGGGCCCCGGCTGCGCAAATGCCTCCGCGGGCGCGATCGCCAGGAACAGCCGGTGATCGAAATCGGCGTACGCGCCGGTCAATTGGAATTCGACGGTGTCCGGCCCGATCTGCTCGGCGCGGCGCAGGAAGTCGTAGTCCGCGGCGATCGGCGCGGCGAACGCCGGATCGATCAGCGAGTTATAGGTCGCCACAACGTCTTCCGGGCCGAACGTGCTGCCGTCGGAAAAGGTCACGCCGGTCCGGGTATGCACCCGCCACCGCGACAGGTCCCCGTTCACCGGCTCCGGCGCGCCCACCGCCAGCACCGGCACGGCCGCCGGTATCCGGTCGGTTACCCCCTCCTCGATCCGGTACAGGCTCTCGAAGATCTTCGATTCCCCGTTTTTCCCCTGCCCCAGCAGCGGACTGAAGTCGCCCAGCTCCTCGGTGTCGATCACCACGAACTGCTCGGGATCCCCCGACGTCTGCCCCGGCGCCGAACATGCCGTCAGTCCGACTACGAATGCCGTTGCGGCAGCACACATCCCGATCCGAAATAAAGCCATGCTCAGCATCGTAGACTACTGGTAATGATTTTCATTAGCATTATCAGTGAAATCGGACACATGCACCGAGCCGGGCGCGACATACCCATCGGCAGGGCGGATACCGATCACACGGCTAACCTCGAGCTAATCTCCTGCCTGTGCCGATCCGGGATGCGGTCTCACGCGTGGTGCCGAGAGGGAAGCTGCTGCTGTGGCTGACCGCCATTGCCCTGTCCCTGCTGCTCGCGGCCGGCACCGTGTACTCCTGGACGCACGCGGGCAGCAGGCACGCGCCGGTCGCGGAGATCGGCACGACGATCTCCAGCTATGCCGAGGCGGAAACGGTGGTGACGCCGCACCTGCCGAAGGACGCGGCGGTCCCCCGGCTGTCTACCGGCGTGCTGCTGAGCTCGCTGCAATTCGTCAACGCGCACAACGTCAAGGCCACCGGGCACATCTGGCAGCACATACCGCCGAACTTCCCGGACAACATCGAGATCGGCGTCCAGCTGCTCGAGGCCGAGGACCCACACTGCCCCAAGAAGGTTTTCGAGTATCCGCTCGGCGCGAATCGGGTGGTCGTCTGGTCGTTCTCGACGATCATCCGCCAGCAGTTCAACTACGAGGACTATCCGCTGGATCATCAGGACATCTGGCTGCGCATGCGCCCGGTCGACATGATTCATCAGGTCCAGCTGGTGCCGTCGTTCGAATCGTTCCCGCCGTGGGACGCGCGGGCGCTGAACGGCCTGGACCCCGGCCTGGTGTTCGGCGACTGGGAACCCGATTACACGGTGTGGAGCCTGAATCGCCAGGAATACAGCATGCTGGCCCATCCCGGCCTGGCCAATACCGACGAGCTGTACTTCAATGTCGGCGTCAGCCGCGGCCTACTGGGACCGCTGCTCGGCCGGATCGTGCCGGTGCTCTTGCTCGCCGTGCTGATGTTCCTATCGCTGTTCGTGATCACCACCGACCCGGACCGGCGGCCGATCTCGGGCTTCACCGCGTTCGCGATCATCACCTTCTCCGTGTCCACCGTGCTCGTGGTCGCGGTCAACGACAACGCGGCCCGCACGGAGATCGGCGCGTCCGGCATCTCCTACATCGAGTACTGGTATTTCACCCTGTATGTGATGACGCTGCTCGTCGCGCTCAACGCGACGATGCTGTTGCACGGCGCCTTCGGTAAGGCGATCGCGTGGCGGGACAATCTGCTGCCGAAGATTCTGTTCTGGCCGTTGTTCACCGGGATCATGTTCGCGGCGACCGTGGGCTACCTCGGGCTCTGAACTCGGCTAGCGGGCGACCAGCAACCACACAGGCAACAGAACGAGCGCCAGCAGCGAGGTCTTGGCCACGATCGATGCGGCCAGGTCGACGTCGGTGTCGTAGCGCTGGGCGAAGATGAACAGATTCTGCGGCGCGGGCATCGCGGCGATCAGCACCAGATACGTCAGCCAGGTCCCCTGAATATCGAACAGGTACTTGCAGATCAGCAGGGCGAGCAGCGGGAAGGCCAGGCACTTGAACGCGATCAGCGCGTATTCGTCGCGCAGGACGCCGCGCAGTCGCAGTCCGGTTCCGCCGAGGTGCAGGCCGAGGGCGAACAGGGCCACGGGCGCGGCGGCGTGGCCGGCGAACGACAACGCGTCCAGCAGCCAGCGCGGCACCGGCACCTGCGCGACGTTCGCGCCGATGCCGAGGTAGCAGGCCACCACGATCGGCGTCGCCAGGGCCGAGAGCACCCCGCGCAGCACCGCGCCGCCGGCCGGCTGGTCCGGATCGGCTTGTCCCGCACCGAATTCCAGCACCGCGATGACGACCACGGTGAGCACACAGACCTGCAGCAGAATGATCGGGAAGATCGGCGCGACGTCGCCGAACAGCAGCACGAACACCGGAATCGCGAAGTAGGTCGTGTTGACCTGTACACCCGCCATGATGCGCAACGCGACGCCGCGCGCATCGGCCCCGCTCACCCGCCGTGACCACAACCCGACCGCCACCATGCCGAGCAGCGCGGTGACGAGATACGCGGCGATGGCGCGCGGATCGAACAGCCTGCCCAGCTCGCTCGAATAGAGCGAGCCGACCAGGTAGCACGGGATCGCGAACAGAAAGGCGAACTCGGAGAACGCCTTCGACGCCTCCGCGCCGATGATCTTGCGCCGGGCGAAGACGACTCCGGCGCCGAATACCAGCGCCACCGGCGCCAGTTTCCCGGCGGTGGCGACCAGATCGCTCACCGGCTACAACCCGAGCGAGCGGACGAGGTCCAGCATCTCGTCGTGGAAAAGCTTTGCCGGCTCCCGGGATTGGGGCACGAGGTGGCCGTAGACCTCGAGCGCGATCAGGCCGTGCATGCGGCCCCACATGCGCAGCGCGAGGGCGAGGGCGGCGGGCGGCAGGTCCGGGAAGCCTTCGCGGACGTGCTCGACGAGACCGGGGTCGAACTCCGACCACGTTGTGTCGCCGCGGGTTTGGCGCCGTTTCGCGTGCGGCCAGGCGGCGGCGGTCAGGCCGACCAAGCCGGTGCAGGCGCGCAGTTCGGCAGCGGCGGCGGGACCGCCCGGCGGCGCCTGGTAGCCCGGGACGGGATCGCCGTAAATGAGCCGGAACTCGGCCGGATGGGCGATGGCCCAGTCCCGCACGGCCTCGCCCCAGGCGACGATGCGCCCGGCCGGGTCGTCCGCGGGGATCGCGTCCCGGGCCGCCTCGACCTGGTCGAGCAGTGCGGTGTAGACGTCGGAGATCAGGGTGCTGATCAGGTCGTCGCGGGTGGCGTAGTAGCCATAGATCGCGCCGGCGGTCATGCCCATGTCGCGGGCGATGGCGCGCAGCGAGATCGCGTCCGGGCCGCCCTCGGCCAGCAACCGCAGCGCAATGTCCTTGATCTCGCCGGACGCCTGCTCGCGCATGCGTGCTCTGCGACTCCGCACCTCCACCACGGTTGACACTCTACAGCGTTTGGCTACTATCTCCCGTGTCGTAACTGAACGGCGTGTAGTAAATGAACAACGTTTAGGGAGTAGATCGTGGAGATCGGGATATTCGGGGCGACGGGGGTCATCGGCGGTCGGGCCGTCGCGGAGGCGACGCGGCGCGGACATCGGGTGACCGCGTTCAGCAGGGACGCCTCGCGGTTCCCCGGCGAGCGGGGGAATGTGGCGTGGCAGGTCGCGGACTGGCTCGACGCGGACAGCATCGCGGATGCGATCGGCGGTCTCGATATGGTGATCAGCGCGGTCAACGCCGGGCACGGCATCGCCGACACCATCACCAACGCACAGCGTTTCGTCGTCGGGGCCGAGGCGATGGTCAGCGCGCTCGCGCGACATCCGCGGACCCGGGTGATCGCCGTCGGCGGCGCAGGCAGTCTGGAGGTCTCCCCCGGACTGCAACTGGTCGACACCGGCGCGGCGTTCATCCGCACTCTCACCGAGGATCTCGCGGTTCCCGCCGAGTATGTCGAGGTGGTGCGCGCGTTGCGCTCGGCGTTGCACGTATATCGGCTGTCCAATCGGCATTGGACCTATGTCAGCCCGTCCTCGGGGCGGATCGAGCCCGGTGAGCGCACGGGTCGTTTCCGGGTCGGCGGGGACCAATTGCTCATCGGCGGGGCCGGCGATCTGTCCGCCGAAGATCTCGCGGTCGCGCTTCTCGACGAGGTCGAGCAGCCGCGGTTCCTCCAGCGGCGGTTCACCGTCGGCTACTGAAACCTGTCGTACCCTGCTGTCACAATGGATTCAGGTCGGACGTCGATCGAGTTGTTGCCCAACGTAATTGGCAACTCGACCGAGGAGGCGCAATGCCTGACGTTCCAGCTTCGATGCCCGACCCGCGTGACCCGATGCACATCGACGTCGACCGGCTGGTCGAGCTGGCGGCTGAAATCGAACGGCATCGGCACCTGCTGCGCTCCGCCGCCGACGACTATCGGCGACGGGTCGCGGAACGGGTGGAATTCCTGGATCCGCCGGACCGCGACATGCGCCTCGCACATGCCGAACGGCTGATCGACGCTCTGTTGATCGACCCGATCCGGCACCTCGACCTGGACCTCGACGCCTACCGCGCGGTCCGCGACGGCGCCCCGATCGAATTCGACCCCGACCGCCGAACCTACGTCCTGCGCAGGCCGGGCCGATCCCCCCTCCCGATCCGCCCCGGCCTCCCAGAACACCGCCTCGGCGTAATCGCCCGCCTAGCCGCCCTGGGTCTGCGCCTGGAACAAATCCAGGTCGTAGCCCTCACCACCGCCCAGACAAAGGCGCCGAACGAACAAGCAGACCCACCCGCCACCACCCCGGTCGTGCGGCGCGGCACCACCAAGCCGTCCCGCGGCGGAATCCACCGCCCACACCGCGGAAGGGCACAGCGCGGACGATGATCCTCGGGCAGCCGCGTACCTTCTGACGCACGCACGCGTGTCAGCACAGCGAGTCCGTGCGCGTGAAGTCAGGAGGTGTGCGGCTTGACCTTCGCCACTCGACAGCCGATCTGCGGCGGTGTGACGGTGTGCGTTGACGTCGGGTTGGTCTGCTCGGCAGGCTGAGGCAAGTGACAGTCCCTTGCTAATTTTCCTCTCGCTTTCGTATGCTTGCCCACGGAACCTGATAGTGACTATCAGGTAGCGAACCCTGGAGGGGCGATGGCGACCATCCTCGAACGGCCGGAACATCCGACGCGGCGGCTGGGGGCGGCCGGGCGGTGGGGTGTCGCGATGGCCAGGCACCGGAGGGTGGTGCTCGGGGTTTGGCTGCTGCTTGTCGTGGTGTGCGGGGCGGCTTATCCGGCGTTGCACTCGCGGCTCGGGACGCCCGATTACTCGGTGCCTGGGTCTGCTTCGGTGGCGGTGGATCAGCTTGTCGCGGAGCACTTTTCGCGGTTCGGGATCGAACAGGATCTGATCGTTTTTCATTCGGATGCGGGTACCGTCGATGAGCCGTCCGTCCGGGCGGCGATCGATCGGGTTGTCGGTATCGCCAGGCAGACGTCGGGGATCGCGGGGGCGGTCGGGCCGTTCGATGGGAACGCCGCGCAGATATCCGCCGATCGGCGAACGGCTTTCGGCATTGTCGGCGTCGACGGAGACATCGCCGAGCGGGTGCGGATCGTGCAGGGGTTGCGGTCCGCGGTGGAGACCGGGCCGGGGGCCGAGGTCCAGGTCATGCTCACCGGGTACGCGCCGATTCAGGACGAGCTGATGCAGATCGAGACGAGCGATCTGCAGCGCGCCGAAACCCTCGGCATTCCGGTGGCGACGGTGCTGCTGGTGCTGGCGCTCGGCGCGCTGACCGCCGCGCTGCTGCCGATCACGGTGACCGCGGCGGGGATCGCGATCGCGGTCGGCGTGCTGTTCGGTCTGACCACCTTCCTCGCCTTCGACTCGCTGGTGCTTTCGGTGGCGACGATGATCGCCACCGGCACCGCGATCGACTACGCGATGTTCATCGTCAGCCGGTTCAACGAGGAACTGACTCGGCGCGGCGTGCGAAACCGCCGGGATCGCACCGCGATCGAGGCGGCCGTCGGCGCCGCGATGGACACCACCGGACGGACGGTGCTCGCGTCGGGGCTGATCGTGATGATCTCGCTGTGCTCGCTGGCCGTGGTCGGCCTGCCGATGTTGAACGGCATCGCCGTCGGCGTGGTCACCGCGGTGATCGCGACCATGACCGGCGCGTTCACCCTGCTGCCCGCGCTGCTCGCGACGCTCGGCCCGGCGGTGAATCGGGGTGCGCTGCCCGAACGGCTGCGGCCGGCGGAGGTGCGGTCGACAACGGCGTCCAGCGCCTGGGCGCGATGGGCGCACCTGGTGATGGCGCGGCCCGTGCTGTTCGGCGCGGTCGGCGTCGCGCTCCTGCTCGCCGCGGCGTCCCCGCTCACCGGCCTTCGCTACGGCGTCGACGTCGGGACCGACGCGCTCGCCGATCGCCCCTCGGGGCAGGCGATCGCCCTGGTCGAACAGAACTTCATCCCTGGCCTGCTCGCACCGATCGAAGTGGTCGCGACCGGCACCGACGCGTCCCCGTTGACCAGCGACGCCCGCGCCGAGGCCGATCGGTTCATCGGCGAACTCTCCCGCGACGACCGGATCGCCACGGTGCTCCCGCAGTACGCGGACGGCCGGATGTTCGCCGCGGTCGTCCCCCGCGCGGCGTTCGGCTCGACGGCCGCCACCGATCTGGTCACCGATCTCCGTTCCCGCGCAGCATCTCTCGGTGACGCCGAGGTCAAGGTCGGCGGCACGACCGCACTGTTCGTCGATGTGTCCCAACGGATTACCGGCCGATTCCCCTGGGTGATCGCCCTCGTGCTCGCGGTCTCGCTCGCCTTCCTGGTCGTCGCGTTTCGCAGTATCGTGCTGGCGCTCAAGGCAATTCTGCTGAACCTGCTGGCCACCGGTGCGGCCCTCGGCATTACCGTCGCGGTCTTCCAGCACGGCATCGGCGAGTCCGCGCTCGGTTTCCACAGCAGCGGGTTTCTCCAGATCTACCTGCCCATGCTGGTTTTCGCGGTGCTGTTCGGCCTGTCCATGGACTACGAGGTGTTCCTCATCCGCCGGATGAAGGAGCACTGGGATGTGCACCACGACAACGCGGCGGCGGTCGCCGACGGTCTGCAACGCACGGCCCGGCCGATCACCGCGGCGGCCGCGATCATGGTCGCGGTCTTCGCCAGCTTCGTCACCGCGAATGTGCTGGAGCTGAAGCAGATCGGCTTCGCGTTGGCCGTCGCCATCGCGATCGACGCGGTCCTGGTGCGCCTGGTGCTGGTGCCCGCGTTCATGCGGCTGTTCGGCCGCTGGAACTGGTGGCTACCCAGGCTCCGGACACCTACCGGAACATCGTCTCGATCTGATCGATGATCGATCCGATCGCCTCGGTGTAGACGTCCTTCAGCCGTCCGGCGAAACCCTTTCCGGCCCAATGATCCAGCGCCGCCACACAACCCCAGACGGCGGTGGCCGCGGCCATCCGCACGCGTAACTCGTTGGGGTCGAAGCCGGTTCGTTCGGCGAACAGCGTCCGGAACTGATCCTCGAGTTCGCGCATCTGCTTGGTCTGGCCGACCTTGATCTCCGGGATCGCCGCGGTGTATTGCAGCCGCTGCCGGATCCGCCGCTCCGCCTCCTCGGTCAGCAGCGATTCGGTCAACAGCGGCAGCAGCATGCGCGCGACCGCGATCAGGTCCGCGGGTTCGACGGCGGTGTTTCCGCCCGCGGTGCGGACCGCGTCCAGGATCTTCGGGTCCGCCTCGTCGTAGAGGACGAGCATTTCCTTGGTGCCGAAGTAGCGGTAGACCGAGCTCGGCGACACCTCGGCCGCGGCCGCCACCCGCTCGATCGTCACGTTCCGGTACCCGTGCGCGTCGAACAGATCCAGCGCGACCCGCTGGATCCGGCTCATCGCCTCGATCTTCCTGCGCTCCCAGGACGTGGACGGAAGCTCAACAGCGGCATCGGACATCATCGTTCAGAATACCGGGAGCCCACTCCGGGAAACGCCAACTCGGCCCCGGAACGGGCGAAGGCCCCGGTCCAGTGGACCGGGGCCTTCGGCACAGTGCCTATCAGGCGTTGCCGGAGAGCTTCTCCCGCAGAGCCGCCAGCTGCGCGTCGCTGGCCAGCGAACCGCCGGCCGACTCGGACGAGCTGGAGGAGGAGGAAGACGAAGCCTGCGAACCGCTCTCGGAGGAGTAGTTCGAGGAGCCGCCGCCGTTCGCGGCCTCGGCCGCGGCGTCGGCCGCCATCTTCTCCATCTGAGCGGTGTGCATCTTGTGGCGACGCTCGGCCTCGGCGTACCGGCCTTCCCACTCTTCACGCTGCTTGTCGAAGCCTTCGAGCCACTCGTTGGTGTCGGGATCGAAGCCCTCGGGGAAGATGTAGTTCCCCTGGTCGTCGTAGCTGTCGGCCATGCCGTACTTCGACGGGTCGAACTCGGCGTGGTAGTCCTCGTTCGCCTGCTTCAGCGACAGCGAGATCCGGCGACGCTCCAGGTCGATGTCGATGACCTTGACCATCGCGTCGTCGCCGACGGCGACAACCTGGTCCGGGACCTCCACGTGGCGCTCGGCCAGCTCGGAGATGTGGACGAGGCCCTCGATGCCCTCTTCGACGCGCACGAACGCACCGAACGGAACCAGCTTGGTGACCTTGCCGGGCACGATCTGGCCGATCGCGTGGGTCCGGGCGAACTGACGCCACGGGTCTTCCTGAGTCGCCTTGAGCGACAGCGAAACCCGCTCGCGATCCAGATCGACGTCGAGCACCTCGACGGTGACCTCGGTGCCGACCTCGACAACCTCGGACGGGTGGTCGATGTGCTTCCAGGACAGCTCGGAGACGTGCACCAGACCGTCGACGCCGCCCAGGTCCACGAAGGCACCGAAGTTGACGATCGAGGAGACCACACCCTTGCGGACCTGGCCCTTCTGCAGCTGGTGCAGGAACTCGCTGCGGACCTCGGACTGGGTCTGCTCGAGCCACGCGCGGCGGGAAAGGACCACGTTGTTGCGGTTCTTGTCCAGCTCGATGATCTTGGCCTCGATCTCCTTGCCGACGTACGGCTGGAGGTCGCGGACCCGGCGCATCTCGACGAGCGAGGCAGGCAGGAAGCCGCGGAGACCGATGTCGAGGATCAGGCCGCCCTTGACGACCTCGATGACGGTGCCCTTGACGGCCTCGTCCTTCTCCTTGAGCTCCTCGATCGTGCCCCACGCGCGCTCGTACTGAGCCCGCTTCTTCGACAGGATCAGGCGGCCTTCCTTGTCCTCCTTGGTGAGAACAAGAGCCTCGACCTCATCGCCCACGGAAACGACCTCGTTCGGGTCGACATCGTGCTTGATGGAGAGTTCGCGGGAAGGGATGACGCCTTCGGTCTTGTAACCGATGTCGAGCAGGACCTCGTCGCGGTCGACCTTGACGATGGTTCCTTCGACGATGTCGCCGTCATTGAAGTACTTGATCGTGGCGTCGATGGCGGCGAGGAAATCCTCGGCGGAGCCGATGTCATTGACGGCTACCTGCGGCGAGGTGACGGTGGTGGGCATATGTCGGTTTGCTCCGGACGGATTGTGGTCGGTTGCGGACATTGGAACTTTCGGTACGCTGGCGAATTCACCGCGCTGGTGTGAAGACGGACACTAGGAACGTACCGCACGTGACGCACATGAAACTCAGCGGGTGATTGACTCCGGTACGGCTGTACCTAAGGCACTCGCGCGTTCAGCGTACGCGACCTTGGTCCGGCCGGGCAAACCGGTCCGGTCGCCACACCGGGATACGCTGACGGCGTGTCGGAGGATCGCCATGCATATGCAAACACACTGCTCGGAACCGCGGGGACCGCACGCGCCCGAATCGGCTCCGCCGCTAGTCAGCGGGCCAGTCGCCGCTGGTGGGACGCCGACGCCGGCCAGTACCACGAGACGCACGCCGATTTCCTCGGTGTCGATTCCCCAGACGGCGAATTCGTCTGGTGCCCGGAGGGACTGCACGAGGGCGATATGCGATTCCTCGGCGAGCTCGCGGGCAAGCGGATCCTGGAAATAGGCTGCGGCTCGGCGCCGTGCGCGCGCTGGCTGGCCGGGCAGGGGGCGCATCCGGTCGGGCTCGATCTCTCGATGGGAATGCTGGAGCGGGGCCGCGCCGCGATGGCACGCGGCGGACCGCAGGTGCCGCTGATCCAGGCCGGCGCGGAGACGCTGCCGTTCGCCGACGCGTCCTTCGACCTCGCCTGCTCGGCGTTCGGCGCGATCCCGTTCGTCGCGGATTCGGCGCAGGTGATGCGCGAGGTGGCCCGGGTGCTGCGGCCCGGCGGGCGCTGGGTGTTCTCGGTGAATCATCCGATGCGCTGGATCTTCCCCGACGATCCCGGTCCGGCCGGGTTGACCGCCGCGATCCCCTACTTCGATCGCACGCCTTATGTAGAGGTCGACGCCGAAGGCGAGCCGACCTACGTCGAACACCACCGCACCGTCGGCGATCGGGTTCGCGAGATCGTCGGAGCCGGACTGCTGGTGATCGACATCGTGGAACCGGACTGGCCGGAATGGCTCGACCGCGAATGGGGCCAGTGGAGCCCGCTACGCGGCGAGATCTTCCCCGGCACCGCCATCTTCGTCACCGAGAAGCCCGCATAGCCGAGCCGCCGCGGATCAGGTGCGCGGGCCGGTGAATGGGGGCAGCGCGGCGAAGGCGGGCGCCAGGCGAGCGGTGGGGACGGTGCGGGCGACCCAGCGGCGGGCTCGGGTGAGCGGGTGGTCGGGGAATTGGTCGTCCCAGCGGATTTCGTCGGCGGCGTTATAGGGCAGGCGACCGCTGAGGCCGGGCGCGTACGGGTGCGGCGGGAACATGTGCTCGTAGCCGATCCGGGTCATCAGCACGGCCTCGCGGACGCCGGTGGTGCCGGTCTCCGAGCAGAGGATCTGGAAGACCGCGCTGCACCGATCCTTCGGCACGATGATCGACGCGACGAACGCCAGGCCGTGCTGCTGATTCGGCAGCGGAAACTTCTCCATCCGCAGCAATGCGGGCTCTCGGTCCACCCAGATGACGAAAGCCTCGATCAGGCAACCGGATTCGGCGGACCGCTCGGCCAGCCCCCGCCGCAACACATCCACGTCGTCCAGCGGGGCGGGCAGGTCCGGAGTCAGGTCGAAATAGTTCGTCGTCACCATGTCCCCGGTACTCGGATCGCGCCACGAGTTGCCATCGACCGGCTGTAGTCCGTTGGTATCGAACGAGATCGGCACACCTCACCGTAACCACCCTCGCGTTCAGCGAAATGCGCACCCTCGCGGGTGCGCATTTCGGCTACTTCGGTTTGCGGCCCGCCTGCTCGAGCGCCAGCCGCAGGGCGTATTCGATCTGGGCGTTGATGCTGCGCAGGTCGTCGGCCGCCCACTTGGCGATGGCCTCGTGGATCGCCGGGTCGAGCCGTAGCAGGAGCTTCTTGCGCTCAGCCATGGCGCCGCCGCTCAGTTGTAGAGGGAGCCGGTGTTCACGACGGGCTGGATGGCTCGATCACCGCAGAGGACGACCAGCAGGTTCGACACCATGGTGGCGCGGCGCTCCTCGTCCAGTTCCACCACCCCCTGCTCGGTGAGCCGGTCCAGCGCGAGACCGACCATGCCGACCGCGCCCTCGACGATCTGGGTGCGGGCGGCGACCACCTGGGCGGCCTGCTGCCGGACCAGCATGGCCTGGGCGATTTCCGGTGCGTAGGCGAGGTGGGTGATGCGGGCCTCGAGCACCTCGATGCCGGCCAGCAGCGTGCGCTCGCGCAGTTCGACGGTGAGTTCCTCGGCCACCTCGGCGCCGTCGCGCAGGCTGGTGCGGGTGTTGTCGTGCGAGTCGTAGGGGTGCGAGGTGGCGAGGTGGCGGACCGCGGCCTCGGACTGGGTCTGCACGTACTCCTCGTAGTCGTCGACGGCGAACGCGGCCTTGAAACTGTCGACCACGCGGTAGACCACGACGGCGGCGATCTCGACCGGGTTGCCGTCGGCGTCGTTGACCTTCAGCTTCTGCGTCTCGAAGTTACGCACGCGCAACGAGATTCGCTTGCGATCGGTCAGCGGCAGCACGGAGAAGAAGCCCGGTTCGCTGACCGAACCGACGTAGCGGCCGAAGAACTGGACGACCTGCGCCTCGTTCGGGTTCACCACGACCAGCCCGGTCGCCGCGAGCAGCAGCACGAGCACCACGAAGCTGGCCACGATCGCGCCGACCAGCGCGGGCACGTTGTGATTCTGCGCCATCGCGACGTAGCCGAGCGCGGCCGCGCCACCGAAGACGAGGGTGAGCACCAGCCAGGCCACCAGCACCGAGAAGCCGTTGACGTGGAATGCGGGCCGAAGCTTCATGACATCCTCCAAGTATCAAAGTGATATCACGAAGATAGCAGAGGATCGGCGGCGACGGCACCACCGAAAAGCCCCGGGCGCCTCGCCGGCGGCGAGGCGTCCGGGGCACGGCGGATCACCGGGCCGCGGGGCGGATGTTGCGGTTGAAGCGGAACATGTTGTGCGGGTCGTACTTTGCCTTCAGTTCCGCCAGGCGCGGGTAGGTGTCGGCGGCATAACCGGCCCGGGTCTGGGCCTCGTCGGCCTCGGCGCCCGCGCCGTAGAGGAAGTTGAGGCTGTGGCCGATGGTCCACGGGGCGAGCGCGGTGCGGACCTTGTCCTTGGCCGCGGTGTCGTCGTCGGGGTCGGTGATGACGCGGACGATGTAGGCGGCGTCACGATGGTCGACGACGGTGCCGGTCCGGCTCGGGGCGCTCAGCGCGCCGCCGAGATGACGGATGTCCACGACCGCGCCGGCGCCGGACTCCGGACCCGCGGCGGACAGCAAGGCGGACAACGTTTCTCCGTTCAGCTCGCGGAGCAGCGCGTTGGTGGCGGCGTAGGCGTGCGGGTGGTCGGGGTCGCTGTGGATGGTGTGCGATGCGGTGTAGGACATCGTCCGCAGGTCGTCCTTCAGGCGATCGCCCACCGCGCGCAGCGGAGCGACCAGGCGCTCGCCTTCCTCGGCGGAACCGTTGAACGCTATGCGGAACGACGCGACGTAGCGGCCGCGCAGCGGGGCCGGAACCTGCGGGATGTCGGGGAAGGCCAGCATGGCGACGGTGGAGGTCAGTTCGTCGGGAACCGTGGTGGTCCACTGCCGCCAGACCTCCAGCGCCTGCTCGACCAGCGGGGTGTCGAACATGAGCTGGCCGCCGTACACCTCGGTGACCGGCAGCAGGCCCAGCTCGAGCGCGGTGACCACGCCGAAGTTGCCGCCGCTGCCCAGGACCGCGCCGAACAGTTCGTCGCCGGGGACCAGCCTGCGCACCCGGCCGTCCGCGGTGACCAGTTCGATGGCTCGGACGTGCTCGGCGGCGTAGCCGAATTCCCGTGCCAGCAGGCCGGTTCCGCCGCCCAGGAGATAGCCGATCACGCCGACCGACGGCGAGGAACCGTTCAACGGCGCGAGTCCGTGCACCGCGGCCGCCTCGACCAGGGCGCCGGCGCGAACACCGGCACCGACGCGGGCGGTGCGGGCCTCGGGGTCGATGTCGAGGGTGGTCATGCGGCGGGTGCTGATCAGCACGCCACCGTCGGCCGCGACCGACAGGCCGTGCCCGGTCGCCTGCACCGCGACGGGAAGACCCTGGCGCGCAGCGTATTCCACCGCGGCGCGGACGTCCTCGGCGTGCACCGCGCCGACGACCAGCGCGGGCCGGTGCGTATCGGCGGTCTGAAAGCCGGCGACCTCCTCGTCGTATCCGGGGTCGCCCGGACGGAAGACCGGGCCGGTGAAGGTGTCGGTGAGGTTTTCTGCGTTGGTTGCCATGCCTCGACGATGCTCCGCGTTGATCTAGAAGTACAACAGATAGTTCTTCTGGCAACTAGAATCATCAGTTATGGAACTGCGTCAGCTCCGCTATTTCGTCACCGTGGTGGAGGAAGCCAACTTCACCCGCGCCGCCGCCCGCCTGCACCTGGCGCAGCCCGGATTGAGCGCGCAGATCCGTCAGCTGGAACGCGAGCTCGGGCAGCAGCTGCTCGACCGGGGCGGGCGCACGGTCACGCCGACCGAGATCGGGGCGGCGGTGTTGAAGCACGCGCGGGCCGCGCTCGACGCGACCGAGCGCATCACCGAGACGGTGGACGAGTTCGCCGGGCTGCTGCGCGGGCATGTGCGGGTCGGGTTGATCTCCGGGGCCGCCACCGAGGAACTCGATGTCGCGTCCGTCCTCGCCGACTTCCACGACGACCATCCGGAGGTCGGCATCAGCCTGACCGAGGACACCTCGGAACAGATGCTCGCCGCACTGAGCCGGGGCGATCTGGACGTCGCCTTGATCGGAATGACGGGTGCGCCAATGGATTCCGGTATCGGAGTAGACGTGGTGCTGGAAACCGCCGTGGTGGCCGCGGTCGCCGCCGACGATCGGACGCACGGCGACGACATCCCGTTGATCGAGCTCCGCGACCACTCGCTGATCTGCCTGCCGCCCGGCACCGGGCTCCGCGGCGTCTTCGAACGCTCTTGCGCGGCGGTGGGATTCGTCCCGAACATCGCCTTCGAGGCCGCCGCTCCCCCGCTGCTGCTCCAGCTCGCGTCCCGCGGACTCGGCACCGCCGTGGTGCCCGGGCTGACGCCGGACGAGGCACGGGCTTTCGGCGTCCGCACGATCCGGATCGTCCAACCGGAGCTGCGCGGGCGACTCGCCCTCGTCTGGCGTACCGACCGCCCGGCCGGCCCCGCCGCCAAAGTGCTACTGGGCCAACTACGTATCGCCTTGGGCGGCAAAGCGAAGACACAGCGAACCGCTGCGCAACCCACACCCTGAACGGTTACGCAGCTCCACCGTGCGGTCGATTCCCGGGTTCCACGCATCTGGGGATCGGCCCCATTTGCGGCCGCACCGGAACGACGTGCGAAGCCGGAAGAAGACGCTGGATCCCGAACAGCGCCTGCCTGTCTCGCAACACCCAGTGCGACGCACAGAGCGCCCATGCGGTCAGCGCGGGATTCTCCGACCCCGCGGACCGCATGGACGCTCAGTGAGGCGCACAGGCCCCCGGAACGGCCGCCTCAGAGCAGCCGGGACAGGAACGCTTGGGTTCGTTCGTGTTTCGGGTTGGCCAGCAGGTCGCGCGGCACCCCCGCCTCCACGATCACGCCGCCGTCCATGAAGACCAGCTTGTCGGCCACCTCACGGGCGAAACCCATTTCGTGCGTCACCACGACCATGGTCATGCCGGACTGGGCCAGCTCGCGCATGACCTGGAGCACCTCGCCGACGAGTTCCGGATCGAGCGCCGAGGTGGGCTCGTCGAACAGCATCAGCTTGGGATCCATGGCCAGCGCGCGGGCGATGGCCACCCGCTGCTGCTGCCCGCCGGACAGCTGCGCCGGATAGGCATTCGCCTTCTCCGCCAAGCCGACTCGGTCGAGCAGCTCCTGCGCCTTCGCCACGGCTTCGGCCTTGGGCACCTTCTTGACCTGGATCGGCGCCTCGATCACGTTCTCCAGCACCGTGCGATGCGGGAACAGATTGAAATGCTGGAACACCATGCCGATTTCGCGGCGCTGCCGGGCGGCCTCGCGCGGGTGCAGCTCGTAGAGCTTGCCGTTCTTCTCCTGGTAGCCGACGAGCTCGCCGTCCACGTAGAGCCGGCCGGCGTTGACCTCTTCGAGGTGGTTGATGCAGCGCAGGAAGGTCGACTTGCCCGAACCGGAAGGCCCGATCACGCACAGCACCTCGCCGCGGCCGATCTCCAGCGAGACGCCCTTGAGCACCTGCAACGCGCCGAAGTTCTTGCACACCCGGTCGGCGAGGATCATGGGTTGAGCGTCTTTGACGCTGTCCGTGCTCATTTCGCCTTCACAATCGTCTGGGCATCGGCAAGGTCCTGCAACTGCTTGCCGGTCAGCTGCCGGGACAGGCCGCGCGAGTAGTAGCGCTCCAGGTAGTACTGCCCCACCATCAGCACGCTGGTGATCGCGAGGTACCAGGTCGCGGTGACCAGCAGCAGCGGGATCGGCTGGAAGTTCACCCCGTAGATCTCGCGGGCGCGGCCGTAGAGGTCGGTGCTCAGCGGAAGCGCGGTGACCAGCGAGGTGGTCTTCAGCATGCCGATGAGCTCGTTGCCGGTCGGCGGGATGATCACCCGCATGGCCTGGGGCAGCACCGTCCTGCGCATGGTCAGGCTCCAGGACATGCCCAGCGCGGTCGACGCCTCGCGCTGCCCCTCACCGACGGAATTGATTCCGGCACGGACGATTTCGGCCATGTAGGCGGCCTCGTTGAGGCCGAGGCCGATCACCGCGAAGGCGAACGCCGCCTGCATGCTCTGCACGTCCAGGTCGATCAGGTGCGGCCCCCAGGGGATGCCGAGCACGATGTGCTTGTACAGCGAGGGGAACAGGCCCCAGAACACCAACTGCACGAAAACCGGTGTGCCACGGAAGATCCAGAGATACACCCAGGCCGCGGCGCGCAGCACCGGGTTCGGTGACAAGCGCATGACCGCGAGCAAGGTACCCAGCGACACGGCGATCGCCATGGCGAGCACGGTCAGCTCGAGGGTGACCACCGCGCCGTTGACGATCCTGCTGTCGAACAGGTACTTCCGGTAGGTCGACCACTGGTAGGCGTCGTTGGTCGCGGCGCCGTAGAGGAAGAGTCCGACGAGCACCAGGATGACCGCGGCGGCGATCCACCGGCCGGGCCTGCGCAGCGGAACCGCTTTGATCGGTTCCGGCTCCTGGGATGGGTCCGCCGCGCCGGGCCCGGGGTCACCGGGCGCCGGCATGGTTTCGTTCGACGTCATCGATCAGCTCGTTGCGCCGTTGACGACCGACTTGGTGAGTGCGCCTTCCTCGACGCCCCAGTTCTTGGCGATCTCCAGGTACTTGCCGTTGTCGATCAGGCTCTGCACGGCCTTCTGCAACACACCGGCCAGCGGCGAACCCTTCGGCGTGGCCCAGCCGTAGAGCGCGGCACCGTACGCGGCGCCGGCCTTCTCGATCTTGCCGTCGCTCTTCTGGATCGCGTACACGGTCACCGGCAGATCGGCGGCCATGCCGTCGACCTGGCCGAGCACCAGCGCGTTGGTCGCGGCGCTCTGCTCCTCGAACGACTTGATGTCGATGGCGGGCTTACCCTCGGCGACGCACTTCTTGCTCCTGTCCGGAAGTTCGTCGGTGTCCTGAATGGTGGTGGCCTGCACCGCCACCCGCTTACCGCAGGCGTTGTCCGGGTCGATCGGCTTGCCCTTTTGCTGCGCCCACTGGGTGCGCACGTTGAAGTAGGTCGCGAAATCGACCTGCTCCTCGCGCTCCTTGGTATCGGTGATGGAGGACATGCCCACGTCGTAGGTGCCCGCCTGGATCGTCGGGATGATCTTCTCGAAGGCGGACTCGAGGTACTCGGCCTTCACGCCGAGGGTGGCGGCGACGGCATCCATCAGGTCGACGTCGTAGCCGACGATCTTGCCGCTCGGGTCCTTGTACTCGTTGGGCTGGTAGGGCACGTTGACGCCGACGACGAGCTTGCCGGACTGCTTGATCTTGTCGGGGAGCTGCGCCGCGATGGAGTCGACCTTGTCGACCTTCACCTTCTCGACCGCTGGTCCGGAGTCTTCGGAATTACTACAGCCCGTCAGGGCGAGTGCGCCTACGGCGAGTACGCACACCGCCTGCAGGGCGCGCCTGCCAAGAACCGATCGAACAGACACAGCAGCCCTCCACATTTCGGATTCAAGAAACCCGGGTGTCACCACCCGTTGGCAATCTAAGCGACCGAGACGCTTCGTGCTGGACAGTAACGGAACTTTCATCCGTTCCTTGCTGAACACTCCGGGCTAGCACACTCTGACTACCGGCGGTGGACCCTAGCACAAACTTGTTCGGTGAACTCGCTGGTCGACGCCAGTCCGCCCAGGTCCGCGGTGGCGATGCCCGCTTCGAACGTGGCCGCGACGGCTCGTTCGACCCGCTCGGCGGCGTGCAGCAGTGCGCTTTTGCTATCGCGAGTCCCCAACCACCGCAACAGCATTGCCGAGGACAGTTGCAGCGCGGCGGGGTTCGCGCGATTGTGTCCGGCGATCGTGGGCGCCGCGCCGTGCACGGCCTGGGCCATGGCGTGGGTGGCCGAGCAGTTGAGCGAAGCGGCCAGGCCGAGCGAGCCGCTCAGCTCGCCGGCGAGGTCGGAGAGGATGTCGCCGAAGAGGTTCTCGGTCACCAGGACGTCGTAGTCGGCGGCGGCGCGGACCAGATGGGCGGCCGTCGCGTCGACGTGTTCGTCGGTGACTTCGACGCCGGGGTAGGCGTGGGCAATTTCATAGCAGACGTCGCGGAACAGGCCCATGGTCATCGGCAGCACATTGGCCTTGTGCACGATGGTCAGCCGTTTGCGCCGGGCCGAAGCGAGCCGAAACGCCTCGTGGGCGATCCGCGCACAGGCCTGCCTGGTCACGACGCCGACCATCATGGCGACGTCCTCGGTCGGGCGGAACTCCCCCGACCCGGCGAACATGTTGCGATCGGCATAGAAGCCTTCGCTGTTCTCCCGGACGATCACCAGGTCGATCTTCGGCGCGATGGCCCGGATCCCGGCGAACGCGCGGGCCGGGCGGATGTTGGCGTAGAGCCCGAACCGCTTGCGGATGGCGCCGCCCGGCGCCACCGCGGTGCGGTGTTCGGCCGGGTAGGAGGCGTTGTCGTGCGGGCCGAGGATCCAGGCATCCAGGCCGTCGAGCGCGGTCAGGGTCGGTTCCGGCAGCGGGTCGCCGTGTTCGGCGATGGCCCGGTGCCCCATGAGCAGCGGCACCCAGTCGATCGGCGCGGCGCCGGCCGCCGCTATCGCCTCGTCGACGACCTGTCGCGCGGCGCGGACGACCTCGGGTCCGATGCCGTCGCCGTCGATGAGGCCCAGCCGCAATGCGGTTTCGGTCACGACTTCGGACCTGTCGTCATGGGTCGCACGCCACACTCGTTCACCGCCTCATCTTCGCGCCGCGCCCGGAGTGCCGGCGAACCGACCCACCGTGCGCGCGGACCGCTATGTCCTGGAGATCGGATCACGGGGTGTCAGGCGGCGCTCGCCGGGGAAGAACCGTAGTAGGGACGGTCGGCGATCGCGGGTGAGTAATGTCCGCGCGCCATCGACCGTGGAAGATATAGGCAACTGTCGGCGTTGTAGCTGGCACACCGTATACGAGAGGACGTCATGGCCACCCAGACGCTGACCCAGCAGAATTTCGATGAGGTAGTCACCGGAAACGACGTGGTACTCGTCGATTTCTGGGCGGAGTGGTGCGGCCCGTGCAAGAGCTTCGCGCCGACCTTCGAGGCCTCTTCGGAGAAGCACGCCGATGTCGTGCACGGCAAGGTCGACACCGAGTCCGAGCAGGGGCTCGCGGCCGCCGCCAACATCCGCTCCATCCCGACCATCATGGCCTTCCGCGAGGGCGTGCTGGTGTTCGCGCAGCCCGGCGCCCTGCCGCCCGCCGCGCTGGAAGACCTGGTCACCCAGGTGAAGGAGCTGGACATGGACGAGGTGCGCAAGCAGCTCGCCGAGCAGCAGGCTGGCGCCGAGCAGTAACCACGCCGAACTGAAAAGGGCCGTTCCGCTCAGCCGAGCGGAACCGGCCCGTTTTGGGGGGGGGGCCGTACCGGCGTGTTTTCGGCCGCCAACAAAGCGCGCAACCGGGCGTGGGCGCGGGGGGCGGGGCCGGCCCCGCCCCCCCC